>NZ_JAOCQE010000201.1 GCF_025290915.1 Streptomyces sp. 15-116A
GACGAGGACGAACTCGTCGTCGGCCTGTCCGCACCGGCCGGACCCATCGCCGCGTCCGCCGCCTACAAGCAGGCCGAACAGGCCCTGTCGGTGGCCCGGCGGCGCGGGCGCGTCCTCGTCGAGCACGAGCAGATGGCCGCCGGATCCGTGCTGCCGCTGCTCGCCGACGACGCGGTCAGGGCGTTCGCGGACGGGCTGCTGCGCGCCCTGTACGAACACGACGCCACCGGCCGCGGCGACCTCGTCGCCTCCCTGCGCGCCTGGCTCTCCCGGCACGGCCAGTGGGACGCGGCCGCCGCCGACCTCGGCGTCCACCGCCACACCCTGCGCTACCGCATGCGCCGCGTCGAGGAGATCCTCGGCCGCTCCCTGGACGACCCGGACGTCCGCATGGAGCTGTGGCTGGCCCTGAAGGCGACGTCCAGCGACTAGAACCCCGGCACTGGCCATTGCGTAGTGCCGCGCCACCCGACTGCTACGACTCGGACAAACGACCCCGCACGACCCCACCCCTACCGTGGATCCGTAACCCCTGTATTCACCCCCAACGCGGAAGGGCCGGGACTCAGACATGACTTCCACCCACGCCTTCTGGCTCGCCGGCCGCCAGGTCACCGGCGAGGCCGCCTTCGACGTCACCTCCCCGTGGGACGGCCGGGTCGTCGGCTCGGTCAGCGTGCCCTCCGACGCCCAGGTCGAGGAGGCCGTGGCCGCCGCGTACGCCGTGCGGGACGAGTTCGCCGCCACGCCCGCCCACGTCCGTGCCGCCGCCCTCGACCACGTCAGCCGGCGTCTCGTCGAGCGCACCGAGGAGATCGCGCAGCTGATCTCCGCCGAGAACGGCAAGCCGATCAAGTGGGCGCGCGGCGAGGTCGGCCGCGCGGTCTCCGTGTTCCGCTTCGCGGCCGAGGAGGCCCGCCGCTTCAACGGGGGCGAGGCCCAGCGCCTCGACACCGACCTCGGCGGCCAGGGCCGGCTCGCCTTCACCCGCCGCTTCCCCAAGGGCGTCGTGCTGGGCATCGCCCCGTTCAACTTCCCGCTGAACCTGTGCGCCCACAAGATCGCCCCGGCCATCGCCGCCGGCGCGCCGATCATCCTCAAGCCCGCCCCGGCGACCCCGCTGTCCGGCCTCATCCTCGGTGACCTGCTCGCCGAGACCGAGCTGCCCGCCGGGTCCTGGAGCATCCTGCCGGTCCCGAACGACAAGATGCCCGCCCTCGTCCAGGACGAGCGGCTGCCGGTGATCTCCTTCACCGGCTCCGAGCAGGTCGGCTACGCGATCATGGACTCGGTGCCGCGCAAGCACTGCACCCTGGAGCTCGGCGGCAACGGTGCGGCCGTCGTCCTCGCCGACTGGGCGAGCGACGAGGACCTGGACTGGGCGGCGACCCGCATCGCCACCTTCTCCAACTACCAGGGCGGCCAGTCCTGCATCTCCGTGCAGCGCGTGATCGCCGACGCCTCCGTCTACGACCGGCTGCTGCCGCGCATCGTCGCCGCCGTCGAGGCGCAGGTCACCGGTGACCCGAGCGACGACAAGACCGACGTCGGCCCGCTGGTCAGCGAGGACGCCGCCAAGCGCGTCGAGGCGTGGGTGCAGGAGGCCGTCGAGGCCGGTGCCACGCTCCTCACCGGCGGCAAGCGCGACGGCGCCTCCTACGCGCCGACCGTGCTCACCGACGTACCGGCCGATGTGACGATCTCCTGCGAGGAGGTCTTCGGACCCGTCCTCACCGTGCAGAAGGTCGACGGCGAGGCTGCCGCCTTCGACGCGGTCAACGACTCCAAGTACGGCCTCCAGGCGGGCGTCTTCACGCACGACCTGCAGACCGCCTTCCGCGCCCACCGCGCGCTGGAGGTCGGCGGCGTGGTCATCGGCGACGTGCCCTCCTACCGCGCCGACCAGATGCCGTACGGCGGCGCGAAGCAGTCCGGCGTGGGCCGCGAGGGCGTGAAGTTCGCGATGGACGACTACACCTACGAGCGTGTGATGGTCCTGACCGGTCTCGCCCTCTGACGATCCCGGTCGCACCCCGTCCGAAGGGGCCCGGCACCGAGCCTTCCGGTGCCGGGCCCCTTCTTGGTGCCGGCCTGCTTCCGGACCCTCAGCCGGAGAAGCCGGCCCGCGCGAGCCGCACCGGGCCGCGCAGCCCGAGCCGCACGTCGTGCACGCCGGTGACGGCCGGGAGGGACGCGCGGAGCGTGACGTAGGCGTACGGGCCCGGTGTGGGCGTCTCCGGGAACAGCGTGGCGAGCACCGGGCCGCCGTCGAGGGAGAGTTCCACCGCGCCCGAGCCGGAGACCTCGACGGAAACCTCCTGTGTCCCGTCCCCGAAGTCGCAGTCACGAAAGAGCAGTTCGCCCGTCTGACCGGCCCTCGGGGTCACCGCGTCGCCGGACACCTTGCCGCGGTCGGCGATCTCGGTGCCGCACTGCTCGTCGAAGTCGGCGGCGTCCAGGCCCCGTTGGAGGATCCGGCGGGGCTGGGTCGGCTCCCCGTCCAGGGTGATCGTGGTCCGGAGCCGGACGTCCTCGCTGGACGCCCCGGCCAGCAGCTCGTACGGGCCCGGCTCCACCCGCCACCGGCCCACCCGGACGTCCCAGAACGCGAAGGCGGGCAGCGGGAGTTCGAAGGACAGCTCGGTCCGCTCGCCGGGCGCGAGCGTCACGCGCCGGTGCCCCACCAGCTCGCGGCGCGGACGCGGGACCGACGGGTCGACGGCGCGGGTGTAGAGCTGGGCCACCTCGTCGGCGGTGACGGCACCGGTGTTGGTCACCGAGAAGGAGACGTGCACCGACTCGCCGGTGATCCGCGCCGTCAACTCCCCGTAGGAGAAGGCCGCGTACGACAGGCCGTGCCCGAAGGGGAACAGCGGCGTGCCGTCGAAGTACAGGTAGGTCTGGCGGGAGCCGATGACGTCGTAGTCGAGCAGCCCCGGCAGGTCCGCGTCGTCGGCGTACCAGGTCTGCGGGAGGCGGCCCGCGGGGGACACGTCACCGGCGAGCACCCGGGCCAGCGCGGTGCCCGCGGCCTGGCCGCCGTGGGCGGTCCACAGCACCGCCGGGAGGGGCGCCGGGTCCACGGCGTAGGGATACGCGGAGACCAGGACCAGCACCGTGTTCGGGTTGGCGGCGCGGGCCGCGCGCAGCAGCAGTTCCTGCTGGGCGGGCAGGCGCAGCGTCGTACGGTCCTCGGTCTCGCGCCCGTTGATGTGCGGGTCGTTGCCCGCGACCACCACGACCACGTCCGCGCGGGCCGCCACCCGGGCCACCGCGTCCTCGCCGCGCTCGGCGACGACCAGCTCGAAGACCTCGCGATCCTCTTCCCCCGGGGCGGCAACCTTCACGCCGTCGGCGGCGACCCGCACATGGCGTCCTGTCCCCACGTGCCTGAGGAGGTGACCGTTCTCGTGCGGTTCGAGGCGGAACGTCTCCTGCACGATCCAGCCGCCCGGCTGGTCGGCGGAGGCCCGCAGGTAGCCGTCCTCGGCGACGGAGAGGTAGCGGCCGTCGGGTGCGCGCAGGGTCAGCACGCCGTCGCCCCAGTCGACCAGGGCCAGCTCGGTGCCGGCCGGGGCGGCGGTGAGCGGGGGCAGGTCGGTGCGGCCCCCGAGCAGCGCCGGATCGAGGGCGCCCTCGGCGCCCCGCACCGTGTCGGGGGCCTCGGGCGCGGGCGGGACGTGCAGGAAGGCACCGGAGGCGGTCCTCAGCAGGACGCGGTCCACGCCCTCCGCGAACTCCACGCGCTCGGCGCCGAAGCGCTCGTAGAGGCCCTCCAGCGGAGTGGAGCGGTGGAGGAGCGTGCCGCTGTACCAGTCGAGCTTGCACTCGTCGGCGAGCAGCCCGACGACGGCGATGCGCGTGTCCGGGGCGAGGGGCAGCACGTCGTCGTTCTTCAGCAGCACGACCGCCTGCTCTGCGGCCTCCCGGGCGAGCGCCCGGTGCTCCGGAGCGTCGAACGCGCCCGCGTCCTCGTACCCGTCGAACTCGCCGAGCCGGAACCGCACCGAGAGCTGGCGCCGGACGGCCGTGTCGATGTCGGCCTCGGACAACAGGCCCTGCTCCAGAGCGCGTTCGACCCGCCCCACGATCTTCGAGCTGTCCGTGCCGTGGTCGGTGAAGCTGTCGACGCCCGCCTTCAGGGCCGCCGCGGTGGCCTCCTCTTGGGTGTCGAAGTAGTGCTCGGAGTCGACCAGGTTGGACGGCGCGCCCGCGTCCGAGCAGACCAGCAGCTCCTCCTCGGTCCAGGTGCGCAGGTGTGCGCGCAGATACGGCGAGACGTGGTTGGGGCGGCCGTTGACCAGGTTGTACGCCGGCATCACCCCGGCCACCGCGCCCGCCCGGACGGTGTCGCGGAAGGCGCGCAGGTCGTACTCGTGCAGCACCCGGGGCCGGACGGAGCTGGAGGAGGTGTCGCGGCCGGTCTCGTTGTTGTGGGCCAGCCAGTGCTTGAGCACCGGGGCCGTGCGCCAGTAGACGGGGTGGTCGCCGCGCAGGCCGCGGGTGTAGGCGGTGGCGATCGCCGAGGTGAGGGCCGGGTCCTCCGCGTAGCCCTCCTCGTTGCGGCCCCACAGCGGGTGGCGCAGCAGATTGACGGTCGGGGCCCACACGTTCAGGCCGACCCGCTCGTCCCGGGCGCGCATCGCGCGGATCTCCCGGGACACCGCCTCGCCGACCCGGCGCACCAGCTCCGGGTTCCAGGTGGCGCCCAGGCCCAGCGCCTGCGGGAACACCGTTGCCGGGCCCATCCAGGCGACGCCGTGCAGCGCCTCCTGGCCGGTGCGGAAGGCGCCGATGCCCAGGCGCTCGACGGCGGGCGCGAACTGGTGCAGAAAGGCCGTCTTCTCGTCGAGGGTGAGCCGCGGCAGCAGGTCGTCGATGCGCTTCGCCAACGGCAGCCGCGGATCGCGGAAAGGCGGCGTAGGCGGCGGGTGTGCGGTCACGTGATCGTCCCCTCGGGATGGAGCGCGGGAGGCGCTTTCGAAGCGCTTCGATGCTGCTGCGGTGCGGGGTCGAGTGTCAAGGGATCCTGCCGTGAGGGAGCGGGAGTGCTGCGTGGACTCCTTACGGTTCACGCCTGCCGGGCGACCGTGAGCCCTGTCAGGAATCTTGGAAGCGACCCTTGTGCGCCCCTGGGTGTTCACTTAACCTCGCAGCAACATCGAAGCGCTTCGACACATTCACGCAATCGCCGCCGACGGCCACCGCCGGGTGTCCTGGTGCGCCATGAAGGGTTGACGCAATGACGCCGAACGCCGCCCCCACCTCCTCCCGGCCCAGCCGGAGAAGCTTCCTCGCCTCCACGGCGGTCGCCACCGCGGCGGTGGCCGGAGGGATGCCGCTGCTCGCCGCGTGCGGCGGCGGGCAGGAGGGCCGCAAGGAGGGCACCACCTCGGGCAAGGACGCCGAGAAGCTCCTCCCGGCGTTCGTGGCGTCGAACGTCGTCACCCCGGACATCCCCGCCAAGAACGGCTCGGCGGCCGGCTTCACCAAGGCGATCCCGACGGCCCAACTGAAGACCTCCGTCCCCAAGCCGCTCGGCAGCGGCGGCCGGCTGACGATCATGTCCCCGTTCTGGGGCACCCCGCCCAAGGGCGACAACCCGTACTACACGGCGATGAACAAGGCCGTCGGCGTCCAGGTCACCTGGCAGAACCAGGACGGCGTCACCTACGACCAGAAGCTCGGCGCGATCCTCGCCTCCAGCGACATCCCCGACGTCGTGGTCGTCCCCGGCTGGAACCTGATGGGCCGCATACCCAGCGCCATCAACGCCAAGTTCGCCGACCTCGGCCCCTACCTCTCCGGCGACAAGGTCAAGGACTACCCGAACCTCGCCGCCGTGCCCACCGAGGCCTGGCAGCGCGGCATCTTCGGCGGGCAGCTCCGCGCGATCCCCATGCCCGCCTCCTACGTCACCGACATCGCGCCGCTGTACCGCAAGGACCTGTTCGCCAAGGAGGGCTACAGCGTTCCCGGGAGCCCCGACGAGTTCCTCGCCTGGGCCAAGGAGGCCACGAGCGCCAGGTCCAAGCGCTGGGCCTGCGACGACATGAAGTGGACGGCGTTCAACATCTTCGGCGTCCTGTCCGGCAGCGACAAGGCGCTGTGGTGGAACCTCCAGGACGGCAAGCTGATCAACCGCGTCGAGACCGAGCAGTACCTCGAGGCCCTGGAGTGGACCCGCAAGCTCTACGCCGCCAAGGTGGTCCACCCCGACGCGGTCCAGGGCAAGGCGGGCGGCGACGCGGGCAACCGCTTCACCGCGGGCGAGGTGCTTGTCTACAACCAGAACATCTCCGACTGGTGGGGCAAGACCGCCGAACAGCGCACCCAGAACCCCGACTTCGAGATGGCCGCCTTCGACATCTTCGGCCCCGACGGCGGCGACCCCACCCTGTGGGCGGTGCAGCCGGCGAACATCTTCACCTTCGTGTCGAAGAAGGCGTCGAAGCAGCAGATCAAGGACTTCCTCGCACTGTGCGACTTCTGCGCCGCGCCCTACGGCACCAAGGAGTTCATGCTCACCGCCTACGGCGTCGAGGGCACGGACTACGAGATCAAGGA
This sequence comes from Streptomyces sp. 15-116A, assembly GCF_025290915.1. Taxonomy (GTDB): domain Bacteria; phylum Actinomycetota; class Actinomycetes; order Streptomycetales; family Streptomycetaceae; genus Streptomyces. Next base: position 6,568 of record NZ_JAOCQE010000201.1, read on the forward strand.
CGGCCTGCCGGTCAAGACCCAGCAGGGCGTCAACGAGGTCAACGGCGCCTACGACTACACCGGCAACCCCGCCCCCTACATCGCCTATCCCGACTTCCCGGACGTCACCCGGGCCATGGTCGAGTGGCAGCAGCGCATGGGCGCCTTCACCAAGAAGTCCTCCTTCTTCGGCCTGACCGTCACCGAGCCCAACCGCTGGTCCAACCTCGCCGACGACTTCGAGCAGCTCGAGGACGACGTGGTGCGCGGCCGCAAGAAGATCAGCGACGTCCAGCAGGCCGTGTCCGACTGGAAGAGCAAGGGCGGCGACGCACTGCGCGACTGGTACCGGAAGCTGCTCGACGACAACGGCTCGGCGAACTGACCCGGGGCCGAGGCTGACGCAAGGAGAAGGCCGTGTCGCACAGCACGGTGCCTCGGGGGACGTCCGAGGCGCAGCACACCGCGAAGATCCCGGAGCAGTCCGGTGAACCGCCGCTGGAGAAAGGGCGGAAGCGGGCCGGACGGCTGAACTGGAGACTCAGATTCCGGCGCGACCGCACGCTGATCCTGATGACGGTGCCGGCCCTGCTGCTGGTCCTGGTCTTCAACTACATCCCGATCCTCGGCAATGTGGTCGCCTTCCAGGACTACGACCCTTACCTCAGCGAGAACGGCTTCGTCGCCATCCTGGAGAGCCCCTGGACCGGCTTCGACCAGTTCGAGCGGATCTTCGCCGACTCGGCCTTCTGGCACGCGGTGGAGAACACCTTCGTGCTGTTCTTCCTGCAACTCGTGCTGTACTTCCCCATCCCGATCCTGCTCGCGCTGCTCATCAACAGCGTGGTCAGGCCCCGGGTACGGGCGGTCGCGCAGGCGATCATGTACCTCCCGCACTTCTTCTCCTGGGTCCTCGTCGTCACCGTCTTCCTGCAGATCTTCGGCGGCGCGGGCATCATCGCGCAGACCCTCCGGCAGCACGGCTACGAGGGCTTCGACCTGATGACCGACCCGGAGGTCTTCAAGTACCTGGTGACGGCACAGACCGTCTGGAAGGACGCCGGCTGGGGGATCATCGTCTTCCTCGCCGCGCTGTCGTCGGTGTCCCACGACCTGTACGAGGCCGCGGCCATGGACGGCGCCGGGCGCTGGCGGCGCATGTGGCACATCACCCTGCCGGCGCTGCGCCCGGTGATCGCGCTGCTGCTGGTGCTGCGGGTCGGCGACGCGCTCACCGTCGGATTCGAGCAACTGCTGCTGCAACGGCAGGCGGTGGGCGTCGAGGCGTCGGAGGTCCTCGACACCTATGTGTGGTGGAACGGCATCCGCAACCAGGACTTCAGCTACGCGGCCGCCGCGGGGCTCATCAAGGGCGTGGTCGGCCTGGCGCTGGTGCTGACCGCGAACAAGGTGGCCCATCTCATGGGCGAGCAGGGGGTGTACAAGAAATGACGGCGGTGAAGCAGCCGAGCCGCTGGGCGGCGCCTCCCCGGCCCGTCTGGGAGGAGGAGCCGTCCAAGGCGGGGCAGGCGGGCAAGGGTCTTGCTCTGGGGCTGGCGTGTCTGGCCATTCTGTTTCCGCTGTGGATCGTGATCGTCACGAGCCTCCAGACGAAGAAGACGATCGACGAGGCCGGGGGGCTCGTCGTCATCCCGGAGAGCTTCACCCTGGTCGCCTACCAGGAGCTGCTGAGCGGCGGGCAGGTGCAGCGGGCGGCGCTGGTCAGTGTGGGCGTGACGGTCGTCGGCACGGTGTTCAGCATGGCCGTGTCCGTGCTGTGCGCGTACGGGCTGTCGCGCAGCGGGTCGCTGGGGCACCGGTGGATTCTGATGACCCTGCTGGCGACGATGTTCTTCGGGGCGGGGCTCATTCCCACGTATCTGTTGGTGCAGGCGCTGGGGCTGACCGACACCTATGCGGCGCTGATTCTGCCGAGTGCGGTGAGTGTGTTCAATATTCTGGTGCTGCGGGCGTTCTTCATGAATATCTCGCAGGAGCTGATCGACAGTGCGCGGATTGACGGGGCAGGGGACTGGCGGATTCTGTTCCGGATCGTGATGCCGCTTTCGCGGGCTGTGCTGGCGGTGATCGCGTTGTTCTATGCGGTGGGGTATTGGAGTGCATGGTTCAATGCGTCCATTTATCTGACGGATCAGGACATGATGCCGCTGCAGAACGTGATGATTCAGCTGGTGCAGAAGCAGGAGCGGCCGGTGGGGTTGTCCGCGCAGATCAATACGGGGCAGTTGTCGCCGTTGGCCATTCAGATGGCTGTGATGGTGTTGGCGTTGTTGCCGGTGGCTGCGTTGTCGCCGTTTGTGCAGAAGCATTTCAAGAAGGGGATGCTTACGGGGGCCGTCAAAGGTTGAATTTCGGCTGCGGGTTTCGTCGTGGCTGGTCGCGCAGTTCCCCGCGCCCCTAGGTAGGTTTCTCCGCTCCCTGTTGACGAGGTGGCTGTCATGTTCGCATCACCCTTGAGTCGGCGTGCCGTTCTTGCCGGAACCGCCGCCGCCGCGCTTGCCGTCGGTGTTGCTCTGCCGGCCCGTGCTGCCCAGTCCCGCTCCTACCGCTGGCGGAACGTCGTCATCGGTGGGACCGGGTTCATCACCGGCGTTCTTTTCCACCCTTCCGTGCGCGGGCTTGCCTACGCCCGTACCGATATCGGCGGTGCCTACCGGTGGGACGACCGGAGAGCGCGGTGGGTGCCGCTGCTCGATCACATCGGGTGGGACGACTGGAATCTGCTCGGGGTCGAAGCCATGGCCGTCGATGCCGCTCATCCTGACCGGGTCTACCTCGCCGTCGGGACGTACAGCCAGCCCTGGGCCGGGAACGGGGCCGTGCTGCGGTCCGAGGACCGGGGGGCCAGCTGGCGGCGTACGGATCTCGGCGTCAAGCTCGGGGCCAACGAGGACGGGCGCGGGACGGGGGAGCGGCTGCTCGTCGATCCTCGCGACAGTGACACCCTGTGGCTCGGCACCCGGCACGACGGTCTGCTCAAGTCGGCCGACCGGGGGACTACTTGGGCGCCTGTCGAAGGCTTCCCGGTGACCCCCTCCGCCACCGGCCAGGGCATCACCCTGCTCGTCGCCGCCGGGCGAGCCGTCTACGCCGGCTGGGGGGACGGGGGCTCCGCCAGCCTGTACCGGACCCTCGACGGCAGCACCTGGGGGGCCGTCCCCGGGCAGCCCTCCGGTGCCGCCGCCCGCGTGCCCATCCGTGCCGCCTACGACCGGCACACCCGTGAGCTGTACGTGACCTACGCCGACGCGCCCGGGCCCAACGGGCAGACCGACGGCAGCGTGCACAAGCTGGACACGCGCGACGGCAGGTGGACCGAGGTCACTCCCGTCGCCCCGGACGGCTCCGCCGACACCTTCGGCTACGGGGGAGTCGCCGTGGACGCCCGGCGTCCCGGCACCGTCGTCGTCTCCACCAACAACCGCTGGGCGGCGGTCGACACCCTGTACCGGTCCACCGACGGCGGGCGCAGCTGGCGGTCGCTGAAGGACTCCGCCGTGCTCGACGTCTCCGAGACGCCGTACCTCAAGTGGGGCGAGAAGCAACCCAAGTTCGGCTGGTGGATCCAGGCGCTCGCCGTCGACCCGTACGACTCCCGGCACGTCGTCTACGGCACCGGCGCCACCCTCTACGGCACCCGGGACCTCACGCACTGGGCCCCGCAGATCCGCGGGCTGGAGGAGACGTCCGTGCGCCAGCTGATCTCGCCGCCCGCCGGCCCGGCACACCTGATCAGCGGCTGCGGCGACATCGGCGTGCTCTACCACGACCGCCTCACCGCCTCCCCCTCGCGCGGCATGGCCACCAACCCCGTCTTCGGCACCGCCACCGGGCTCGCCCAGGCCGCCCGCAGACCCGCCTACGTCGTCCGGGCCGGCTGGGGCGACCACGGCAACGGGGCCTGGTCCGAGGACGGCGGACGCACCTGGGCGCCCTTCGCCGCGCAGCCCGCGCTCGCCAAGGACGCGCCGGGACCCATCGCCACCAACGCCGACGGCACCGCGCTGCTGTGGTCCTTCGTGCACGGGGACGGCACCAAGCACCCCGCCCACCGCTCCGCCGACAACGGCGGCACCTGGTCCGAGGTCCCCACCTTCCCCAAGGGCGCCATGCCGGTCGCCGACCCCGTGGACCCGACGCTTCTGTACGCCTACGACACCGACACGGGAACCCTGTTCGCCAGCACCGACAGCGGCCGTACCTTCACCGCGCGGGCGACCGGACTGCCCTCCGGGGACAGCCAGTTCAAGGTGGTCGCCGCGCCCGGACGGTCCGGTGACCTGTGGCTGAGTGCCAAGTGGAACGGGCTGTACCGGTCGACCGACGGGGGCGGGAGCTTCACCAAGGTCGAGAGCTGCTGGGCCTCCTACACCCTCGGCTTCGGCAAGGCCGCCGACGGGGCCTCGTACCCGGCGATCTACCAGGTCGGCTCCACCGAGGCGATCACCGCCGTCTACCGTTCCGACGACGAGGCGAAGAGCTGGGTGCGGATCAACGACGACGCCCACCAGTGGGGCTGGATCGGCGAGACCATCACCGGTGATCCGCGCGTGTACGGGCGCGTCTACCTCGCCACCAATGGGCGGGGGATCCAGTACGGGGAGCCCGTCTGATGCCCCGTCTCGGCGATGTCACGCGCGGGCGCCTCCTCTACGGCGGTGACTACAACCCGGAACAGTGGCCCGAGGAGACCTGGCAGGAGGACGTCCGGCTGATGAGGGAGGCCGGGGTCAACTCCGTCACCCTCGGCGTCTTCTCCTGGGCGCGGCTCGAACCCCGGCCGGGGGAGCGGGACTTCGGCTGGCTGGACCGGGTGATGGACCTGATGCACGAATCCGGAATCGGCGTCGTCCTCGCCACCCCGACCGCCTCCCCGCCGCCCTGGCTGGGCCACCTCCACCCCGACACCCTGCCCCGGGACGAGGACGGCCGCGTCGAGTGGTGGGGCGGCCGGCAGCACTTCTCCCACTCCAGCGCCACCTACCGCCGCCACGCCGCCGCCCTCACCGAGGACCTGGCCGCCCACTACGCCACCCACCCGGCCCTCACCATGTGGCACATCAACAACGAGTACTGCACCTACGACTGGGGCGACGAGGCCGCCACCCGCTTCAGGCGCTGGCTCCAGCAGAAGTACGGCACCCTCGACGCACTCAACACCGCCTGGGGCACCGCCTTCTGGAGCCA
>NZ_JAOCQE010000202.1 GCF_025290915.1 Streptomyces sp. 15-116A
CTCATCCGGGACGCCCCGCGCCACCCCGAACCGGGATCGGACGAGGAGAAGAAGACCCGCTATCCGGTGGAGGTCCGCTTCACCACCCGCGAGGGCCGCACCCGGACCACGCGCGCGGAGGTTCGGCCGGGGCTGCCCGCCGGCAGCGAGATCCGCATCTGGGTCACCTCGGACGGCGACGCCACCGACCCGCCGCTGACCGGCGAGCAGATCCGCAGCCGGGGCATGGGCTGGGCGCTGCTCGCCGCCATCGGTGTCGCTCTCACCGGCGCCGCCGCACATGCCGCGACCGTCCTCGCCCTGCACCGCCGCAACCTGGCCGCCTGGGACACCGCCTGGGCCGAGACGGCCCCCCGTTGGTCCGCCGCTTCAGCCCGTTCCGCCGCCAACGCCACAGCAGGGGACGCGGGGGCGGCCCGGGAGGCGGCTGCGCAGGGGGGATCTCGCGCGCCACGGGGGTCACTCCTCAGTGGGGTCGGGTCACAGGAGAGGTCACAGGAGACAGGAGAGGTGCCGGGTCACAGGGACGGAGAGACGGCCGGACGAGGAGACGAGAGAACGCCTCCGGCTGCCGACGGCCGGACGAGGAGACCGGGGAACGTCGTCTCCGGGTGCCGGGTGCCGGGTGCACGGAGGCGACCGGTTTCGGGTGTCCCCCCGGCCGGGAGCCGGGCCGCGTCGTTCAGGGTGGGCCGGTGAGTGAGGGGTGGCGGTCGGCCGAGGCGAGGAGGGTCGCGGCGCCCCGGACCGCGGCGGTGTGCGGGGACGGCACCGGGCGCACCGGGCAGCCCAGGCGGGACGGCAGCGCGTGGGTGATGTCGGGGCGCAGCGCGCCGCCGCCGGACAGGAGGATGCCGCGGCGCAGTGCGGTGCGGGTGCGGACGGTGCGGTCCTGGCGCAGCATCGCGGTCACCATGGCGACCACCGCGTCGGTGACCTGCCCCGGTGGCGTGCCGTCGGTCAGGTCGCCGGTGCCGAGCGCGGTGCGGCGTGCGTCGGTCACCGCGCCGCCCGCGAGCAGCACGGCCTCGGTCAGATGCGCGCCGATGTCCACCACCAGCAGCGGGCGGGCGTCGTCGGCGCCCGCGGCCAGCGCCACCGCACGCGCGCCGGGGACGGTCAGCACGGCGCGCGGACGGAGGATCTCGGCGGCCGTGCGGGCCGCGGTGCGGAAGGCGATCCCGTCGAGGACGGGCGTGGTGATCACGACCAGCGGCCGGCCCGACCGGGGCAGCCGGTTCCCCAGCAGCCGGTCGAGCATCCGGGCGGTGCCCGGCGTGTCCACGATGGTGCCGCGCTGGACGGGGTGCGGCGCGCCGCTGCCCGGAAAGGTCACGGTGGGCACGTCGAGCACGATCCCGCGCCCGGCGATCCACGCCCGGGTCCGCGCACTGCCCAGGTCGAGGGCGACACCGGAGCACCGCCGCCCGGGCGGCCAGGACGTGTACGGTCCGGCCGCCCGCAGCGCCCGGCGTGCGACGGTCATCGGGCCGCCTCCCTCACCTGCTGGCAGCGGCCGCAGTAGCGGGCCTGAGGGACGATCAGGAGCCGTTCCCGCTCGACGGGACGGCGGCACAGATGGCAGCTGCCGTAGGTGCCGGCGTCCATGCGGGCGAGCGCGGCCTCGACGTCGGTGAGGACCATGCGGGCGGAGGCGGCGAGCTGCGCGCGGACCTCGGCGCGGCCGGGTCCGTCCCGGCCCGGTGGGTCGCCGGCCCGGGACGTGGAGCGGGCGGCGAACTGCCGCAGCTGCTCCCGGCGGAACAGCCGCTGCTCGTGCAGGTTCTCGCGCAGCGCGGCGAGGTCCTCGGGCGTGAGGCCCGCGTCGTAGGCGCCGGCGGTCTGGTGGGACAGCATGTGAGGGGACACCACTTCACCCCTTGCGCAGAACGGGACGGGGATCGCGGTCAGGCCGCGCGGCGCTGGCAGGTGACGCAGTGCCGGGTGTGCGGCAGGATCTCCAGGCGTTCCGGCGGTACGGGCTTGGCGCAGCCCTGGCAGATGCCGTAGGTGCCGCGGTCGAGGCGGGCGACGGCGTCGTCGATCTCCTTGAGGGCGCGCTGGATCGCCTCCTTCTGGTGGGACGTCAGCGGGTCGTCGGGACCCGGCCCCGCGTCGTCGAGGGCCTTGAGCTGGGCCAGCCGCGTGATGCGGGCGTGCTCCAGGCGCCGGCGCACCTCGTCGGTGGCGGGGTGGTCGGGGCGCGGTTCGGTGCGGGGCAGGTCGAGCGACATGAGTGGTCCTTCGGGACGACAGACGGGTGATGCCCTCACCCTGGCCGTTTCCGCGCCCGGAACCCATGGGCCGCGTTACCCATCTGTCCGGGGGCGGCGGACCCAGCCGGCCAGGTCTGGGGCTCGCGGCCCGTGCGAAATGGGGCACGGGGCCCATCGACGGGGAGGCGGAGGACGGGGCACGCTGGCCGCTGTTCGCCGGGGTCAGGGGGCCGCCGCCGCACCGGTCGGCGCGGTGACCGACAGTAGAGGCAGGCGAGAAAGAGGAAGGCGTGACCTCCGTGTCCCTGTACTGGCGGATCTTCGGGCTCAACGCGGTGGTGCTGGGTACGGCCACCGCGCTGCTGCTGTGGGCTCCGGTGACCGTGTCCGTTCCGGTGCTGCTGACGGAGGCGGTGATCCTGGTGGCCGGTCTGGCGGTGATGCTGGTCGCCAACGCGGCGCTGCTGCGGATCGGGCTGGCCCCGCTGGACCGGGTGACCCGGCTGATGACCACCGTGGACCTGCTGCGCCCCGGGCAGCGGCTGCCCGTGCGCGGCGGCGGGGAGGTCGCCGAACTCGTCCGGACGTTCAACGCGATGCTGGAGCGGCTGGAGGGCGAGCGCGCCGCGAGCAGTGCCCGCGCCCTGCTGGCGCAGGAGTCCGAGCGGCGCCGTATCGCGCAGGAGTTGCACGACGAGGTCGGGCAGAGCATGACGGCGGTGCTGCTCGCGCTGAAGCGGGCCGCCGACGAGGCGTCCGATCCGCTGGGCGGCGAGCTGCGGCAGGTGCAGGAGATCACCCGGGAGAGCCTGGACGAGGTCCGGCGTCTGGTACGCCGGCTGCGGCCGGGGGTGCTGGACGACCTCGGTCTGGTCAGCGCGGTCACCTCGCTGGCGACCGAGTTCGCCACTCACACGGGGCTGCGGGTGCTGCGCCGTTTCGACACCGATCTGCCGGCCCTCGACCAGGAGACGGAGCTCGTGATCTACCGGGTGGCGCAGGAGGGGCTCACCAACGCGGCCCGCCATGCCGGGGCGCACAGCGTCGAGGTGAGCCTGCGCGGCGACGGCGACGCCGCCGTCGTCCTCGAGGTGAGCGACGACGGCCGCGGCATCGGGGCCGCCCGTGAGGGCGCCGGGATCCGCGGAATGCGCGAACGGGCCCTGCTCGTCGGGGCCACACTGGACATCGTCCCCGCGGAACCCGCCGGAACCCGGATCCGGCTGACCGTGCCCGTCTCCAGGAAGCAGTCATGAACGAGCACCACACGACCGACGCCGAGGGCGCGGGGCCGGCACCGATCAGGATCCTGCTGGCCGACGACCACGCGCTGGTGCGGCGCGGGGTGCGGCTCATCCTCGACCGGGAGCCGGACCTGGAGGTGGTCGCCGAGGCCGGGGACGGTGCGGAGGCGATCGCCATGGCCCGCGGCCACGAGGTCGATCTGGCCGTCCTGGACATCGCCATGCCCCGGCTGACGGGGCTGCAGGCGGCGCGGGAGCTGGCGGCGCTGCGGCCGGGTCTGCGGATCCTGATGCTGACGATGCACGACAACGAGCAGTACCTCTTCCAGGCACTCAAGGTCGGGGCCGTGGGCTATGTGCTCAAGTCCGTCGCCGACCGGGATCTGGTCGCCGCGTGCAGGGCCGCTATGCGTGACGAGCCGTTCCTCTACCCGGGCGCGGTGACCGCGCTGATCCGGACCTATCTGGACCGGGTGCGGCACGGTGAGGAGGCGCCCGAGCAGGTGCTGACGCCGCGCGAGGAGGAGGTGCTGAAGCTGGTCGCCGAGGGCCATTCCTCGAAGGAGATCGCCGAGCTGCTGTTCATCAGCGTCAAGACGGTCGAGGCGACACTGACCCGGGTGTACCGCAAGCTGGGGATCAGGTCCCGGGTGGACATCGTGCGGCTGGCGGCGGGGCGCAACACGCAGTGAGGGCCTACACCGAGTGAGGGCAAGCTCACAGCCGATGGTCACCGCGCGTCGGTTGATCGCCCGGCGGAACAGGACGAGGGTTCCTGTGTGAGCCAACACTTCGACGTACTTGTTCTGGGAGCGGGCCCCGGCGGCTACACCGCGGCGGTCCGCAGCGCGCAACTCGGCCTGACCACCGCAGTGGTCGAGGAGCGCTACTGGGGCGGCGTCTGTCTCAACGTCGGATGCATCCCGTCCAAGGCCCTGCTGCGCAACGCCGAGATGGTGCGGTTCGTGACCAAGGAGGCCGAGGCGTACGGCATCCGGGTGGGCGGCGAGGTCTCCGCTGACTACACGGCGGCGTACCGGCGCAGCCGCACGGTCGCCGACGGCCGGGTCAAGGGCGTGCACTATCTGATGAAGAAGAACGCCATCACCCAGTTCGACGGGCGCGGCACCTTCACCGACGACCACACCCTGCAGGTGGCGCTCGCCGATGGCGGCACCGAGACGCTGACCTTCGGCCACTGCGTCATCGCGGCCGGCGCCAGTCCCCGGCTGCTGCCCGCAACGTCCCTGTCGGAGCGGGTGGTCACCTTCGAGAGCCAGATCCTCAGTGAGACGCTGCCCGGCAGCATCGTCATCGCGGGGGCGGGTGCCATCGGCGTCGAGTTCGCGTACGTGCTGCGCAGCTACGGCGTGGAGGTGACGATCGTCGAGTTCCTCGACCGGATGGTCCCGCTGGAGGACGAGGAGATCTCGAAGGAGCTCGCCAAGCATTACCGCCGGCTCGGCATCGAGGTCCTCACGGGCACCGCCGTCGAGGAGATCGACGACTCCGGTGAGCGGGTCCGGGTGACGGTGAACAAGGGCGGCGAGCGCCGGACGCTCGAGACGGACAAGGTGCTGCAGGCCATCGGTTTCGCGCCCAACGTCAAGGGCTACGGTCTGGAGAACACCGGGGTGCGGCTGACCGAGCGCGGCGCGATCGACGTGGACGGGCGCTGCCGGACCAGCGTGCCGCACATCTTCGCGATCGGGGACGTCACGGCGAAGCTGATGCTGGCCCACGCCGCCGAGTCGATGGGCATCGTGGCCGCGGAGACCATCGCGGACGCGGAGACCATGGAGCTGGACTACACCATGATCCCGCGGGCCACCTACTGCCAGCCGCAGATCGCCAGCTTCGGCTGGACGGAGGCGCAGGCGCGTGAGCGGGGCTTCGACGTGCGGGTGGCGAAGTTCCCGTTCACCGCCAACGGCAAGGCGCACGGCCTGGGTCACGCCGTCGGCTTCGTGAAGGTCATCAGCGACGGGACGTACGGCGAACTGCTGGGCGCCCATCTGATCGGCCCCGAAGTGACCGAGCTGCTGCCGGAGCTGACGCTGGCTCAGCAGTGGGATCTGACGGTGCACGAGATCGCCCGCAATGTGCACGCGCATCCGACGCTGGGCGAGGCGGTGAAGGAGGCGGTGCACGGTCTGGCCGGGCACATGATCAACATGTAGCCGTCGGCGGGACCGAGGGTTTTCCCTGTCCAACTCCCTTAGGGGGTTCCCTCATTGGGGCGCGGCGCTCCTGGTCGTAGCGTAATTCCGTGCCGCTCGCTCGGGCACATGGGGGCCGGTCACCTGGCCCTCGTGCTCCACCCCCCACCCCGTGCGACCCCCCACCGGCAACCCCCTGAGGAGACCCATGTCCCGCCTCACCCGTGCCAGACGGACCGCCGCCCTCGCCACCGCGACCGCAGCGGCCGCCGTCACCGCGCTGTTCGCCGCGCCGTCCGCCGGCGCCGCTCCCCAGCCGATCGTCGGCGGTACGACCACCACGACGTCCGCGTACCCGTTCATGATGCAGATCACCGACGCCTCGCAGAACCAGTTCTGCGGCGGCACCCTGGTCTCCCCGACCAAGGTCGTCACAGCAGCGCACTGCATGGTCGGCGAGAGCCCGAGCGGCGTGCGCGTGGTCGGCGGGCGCACCTACCTCAACGGCACCAACGGCACGGTGGCGAAGGTCAGCAAGATCTGGATCCACCCCGACTACCAGCGGGTCACCCGCGGCGACGACGTGGCCGTGCTGACGCTGTCCACGTCGATGCCGTACACCACGGCCCGCTACGTCTCCTCCTCGGACACGGGCGTGTACGCGCCCGGCACCACCGCCCGCATCCTCGGCTGGGGCACCACCTCCTCCGGCGGCAGCTCCTCCAACCAGCTGCGCACCGCGACCGTGCCGACCGTCTCCGACGCGAGCTGCCGCACCTCCTACGGCTCGCGGTACGTGCAGAGCGACATGGTGTGCGCCGGCTACTCCGCGGGAGGCGTGGACACCTGCCAGGGCGACAGCGGCGGGCCCCTGCTCATAGGCGGCGTCCTGGCCGGGATCACCTCCTGGGGCGACGGCTGCGCCGCGGCCGGCTACCCCGGGGTGTACACGCGGCTGACGACCTTCTCCGCACAGGTGACCGCGCAGATCAACTCGTAGGTCCCATGAGTTCCTGAGGTACCCCTCAGGTCAGAGCCAGGGGGCGTTGCGGGCTTCCACGAGCAGCCCGCAGCGCCCCCTCTCCATGTCCGGTGCGCCCGTGTTTCAATGACGCGCATGGTGTCCGCCGACCGTCTGCTCGCCTTCGCGGCGATGTCCCTGCTGGTGATCGTGATTCCCGGGCCGAGCGTGCTGTTCGTCATCGGCCGGGCGCTCGCCCACGGCCGCCGTACGGCGATGGCGACCGTGCTGGGCAATGTCGTCGGGTCGTATCTGCTGGTCGTGGCGGTCGCGTTGGGGATCGGCTCGCTGGTGGAGCGGTCGGTGACCGTCTATATGGCGGTGAAGCTGGCCGGGGCGGCGTATCTGGTGTTCCTCGGTGTGCAGGCGTTCCGGCACCGCAAGGAGCTGAAGGCCGAGCGGATCACGGCCGGTCGGGGCGGCGGGCCGGTGCGCGGGGATCTGCGGACGGTGCTCGACGGGGTGCTGGTCGGGGTCACCAACCCGAAGGGCGTGGTGTTCTTCGCCGCCGTGCTGCCGCAGTTCGTCGATCACTCGGCGGGCCATGTGCCCGCGCAGATGCTGCTGTTGGGGCTCGTGCCCATCCTGATCGGCCTGGTGACGGACAGCTTGTGGGGGCTGACGGCGTCGGCCGCGCGCGCCTGGTTCGCCCGGTCGGACCGGCGGCTGTCCCTGATCGGCGGCGCGGGCGGCTGCACGATGATCGGCCTCGGGGTGACGGTGGCGGTGACCGGGCGGGCGGAGTGAGGCGCGGCGACCGTACGGAAGTGAGCGTCTAAGGCTTCGCGTCCGGCTTCCACTCCTCGGCGAGGAGTCCGAGCAGCACCTCGTCCAGGAACTCGCCCATCACCCAGGAGGCGGCGCGCAGCACGCCCTCGCGGACGAAGCCGTTGTGCTCGGCGGCGCGCAGCATCGCGGCGTTGTCCGCGAGCGTGTCGATCTGCAGCCGGTGCAGTCCGCGGACGACGAAGCCGTAGTGGCACAGCACGGCGACCACGTCGGTGCCGTAGCCCTTGCCGCGCGCGGACGGCAGCAGGCCGAGCCCGATGTGCGCGGAGCGGTTGTGGGTGTCGATGCCCCACACCGTGGCGGCGCCGACCAGGGTGCCGCCGTCCAGCTCGACGACGGAGAACGGCACGACCCGCTGCTCCTTGTCGTCCACCGCGAAGGGCGCCTCCGGCGAGCCGGGCGTGAACGGCCGCCACGGCCCGGGCGCGGCCCGCGAGGAGTTGACCACGTCGTCGGCGAGCTCGGCCCGCAGGATCGGGATGTCCTCGTCGTGCCGGGCCCTGAGCCCGATCTTGCTGCCTCGAAGCATGCGGGTTTCCTATCCGGCCGGACGGGGCGGCGGCAATTGATTATCGGGCGGCCAACTCCCGCTCAACCGCGTACCGTTCCGAAGCGGATGTCGTACGACTCCCCCGCGTACAGGGTGTCGAGCAGGCGGCCGCCCTCCTCGGTGACCTCCTCGCGCTGGGCCTTGGTGAGCGTGCGGAACGGTTCGACGACGAGGGAGCCGTCGATGATCCGCCAGAGGCCGGCGAGGAAGCCGTCGACGAGGAGCGGGCAGTAGAAGGTGTTGGCCTGCCAGGTCTTCTGCCGGTCGGCGGGCGGGATCACGCGGGTGCGGTCGGCGTGGGAGAGCATCAGGTTGTCGAACTCGGGCAGGAAGCGCGGCGGGGCCGGGGTGTCCGGGTCGGGGCGGGGGGCGTCGGGGAGGTCGAAGAGTTCGACGCCGTTCTCGTCGCGGAAGGTGAGCAGCTGCGGGCGGAGCCGGTCGAAGGCGAGGCGCAGCCGGGTCAGCCCGGCCCAGGTCTGCATGTCCTTCACCGAGGCGGGCCCGAACGCGGCGAGGTAGCGCAGGACGGCGTCCTCGGGCGAGGCGGCCGGTTCGGCGGGGCGGTCCAGCCAGTGCTCGGCGGTGGTGAGGGCGACCTGGGCGCTGCGGCCCCACATCCCCCGCGGGGTGATCTGGACGAGCGGGAGCTTGCAGCGCGCGGCGATGGCCAGCGACTGCGGGTCGGCGTCCGGCCAGTGCCTGCCCAGTTCCTCGCGCAGCTGCCGCATGGTGCGCGGCTCGATCTCGACGTACGCGCGGGCGACGGCGGCGAGGCGCTCCAGGTCGACGCCCACCAGACCCTTGCGGAAGTAGCCGATCTCCCGGTCGCGGGCGGGCTGCACCAGCGGGCGCAGCGTCATGCAGTCGCCGGCGGTGTGCAGATGGATCGTCGAGCGCAGGGTGACGATGCGCACCACCTCCCGCCTCTCCAGCAGCCCGGACAGCTCCTTCGGCGCGAAGCCCTCCAGGCGGGCGGCGAGCGCGACGTACGGCGGCTTGACCTCCTGCGCCTGGAGACCGGCGAGATGCTCCACCGCCGCCTTCGCGGACATCGGCGAGCGGCGCAGCAGCAGCTGGCGGGCGAGGGTGGCCCGGTTGAGGGCGCGGGTGCCGAGGACGGGGCCGGTCGGCGGGGTGACGGTCCGCTTCGTCTGGGTCATACGGGCACGCTAGCGCCCCTTGCGGTCAGGTTCCGTCCGCAATCCGTCCGCGGTCCGTCCGCAATCCGTCCGCGGTCCGTTCGCAATCTGTCCGCGGTCCGTCCGCAAGGAGAACGTGCAGAGGATGTGTCCGTCTTCGGGACATTTCGCGACGCCTGTGACATCGGGGGCGGGGCGGGACGCTGACTAGGAAGGGCGCCGAGAGGCGCCCGTCGCTGTGCAACCGACCCCCACACGAAGGACCACCCCTGTGACACCCCCACCCACCACCCACGACCATCTGCCCGTCTACGAGAGCCTGGTCCGCGAGCTCGGCGACGTGCTCACCGAGACCCGCGAGGTCGCCGAGCAGGCCCAGCACGAGGCGCGCCAGGCCCTGGCCGGCCACCAGGAGGAGCGGCGGGGGCCGGCGCCCCGGCAGGCCTGAGGGCGCGGACGGGTCGAGATCCGAGACGCGGTTCCACATCGCGAGATGCGGCGAGGGGCGTGCTGCTCCTGCAGCGCCACGATCCGGCGGAGCACCTCCGGGACGGTTGCTTCGTGCCGGAGTGGGGCACTCGGGGTGCATTGTGCAGGTACGTGACCTCATGGGACCGGAGAGGGTCCTGCTGACCGGGTGGTTCAGCTTCCGTGACGGGGAGGCGACCGCCGGGGACGTGCTGGCGCTGCACCGGGTGGAGGAGGTGCTGCGCGGGGCCGGGATCCCCTACGACGTGGTGTGGAGCCCCGGCTTCCTGCCCGACGCCCGGCATTTCGACGACGTACGGCCCCGCGACTACTCCCATCTGGTGTTCGTGTGCGGTCCGCTGGACGGGCCCCAGGTCGAGGAGCTGCACCGGCGGTTCGCGCACTGTGTGCGGATCGCGGTGGGGACCTCGGTGATCGATCCCGACGGCGAGGCCGTACGGGGGTTTCACCGGGTGCTGGCGCGGGACGCGCCGGACGCGGAGCCGACGGAGGATCTGGCGGCCCGTGCCCCGGCCGCGCCCGCCCGGCCCGTGGTCGGGGTGATCCTCACGTACGGGCAGCACGAGTACGGCGAGCAGCGGCGGCACCGGCAGGTCGCCGAGGAGGTGACGCGCTGGCTGGCCGGCAAGGACTGTGCGCGGCTGGAGCTGGAGACCCGGCTCGACACCCGTGACTGGCATCTGAGCGCCACGCCCGCGCAGGTGCAGTCGGTGCTGGCCCGCCTCGATCTGGTGGTCACCGACCGGCTGCACGGGCTGGTGCTGCCGCTGCGAGTCGGCACGCCGGTGCTGGCCATCGACCCGGTAGCGGGCGGCGCGAAGGTGACGGCGCAGGCCCGCATCTGCGGCTGGCCCGCTCTGGTGCCCGCCGAGGAGCTGGACGAACGCCGGCTGGAACGCTGGTGGGACTGGTGCCTGACCTCGGGCCGAGTGGCCGCCCGCCAGGCCCGCGACGCCTTCCGCGAGGGCACGGCCCCGGACGGCGCGGACCGCTTGGTGGAGGCCCTGACGAACCGCCGGGCGGGGTAGGGGCATGCCCGGGTTGCCGGTGGGCAAAGGCGAGGCAGGCGAGGCGTATCGCGGTCGCGGCGGTCAGCCCGTGTAGCGGCGGGCCGTCGACGTGCGCTGTGCCGGTTCCAGGAGGCGGAGGCGGGACTCGACCTCGGAGGGCAGGACACGGCGTTCGCGCAGGACCCAGGGGAGGGCGGCGGCCGCTTCGGCGAAGGCGCGCAGGGAGGCGGTGTCGCGGGGGACGGTACGGGCGAGGTTCACGGTGCGGCGCAGGGCCGGTCCGGCCGGGCGGCGCAGCCAGGTGAACCACAGGGTGTTGCGGATGCCGTGCCTGCGCCGCAGCGTGGAGTCCCGGGCCGGTGACGCCTGGTGATGGACCGTCAGATGGTCGGCGTAGGTGAGCCACCAGCCTCCTGCGGCCAGGTCCGCGGCCAGCAACTCCTCCTCGCCGCCCAGCCACAGCTTCGGGTGGAAGCCGCCCGCCGCGCGGAACGCGTCGGCGCGCAGGACCGTCGCCGCCGCCAGGAACGAGCCGAGCGCGGGCCCGGGCAGCCAGGACGGTCCCGGCACGGGCGACTCGCGCAGTTCGGCGACGATCGGGTCGTCGATGCCGTCCGGCTCCACGATGATCCGCGCGGTGACCGACGCGAGCGCCGGATACCGGTCGAGCAGGTCGGCGGCGCCGGCGAGGGAGCCGGGCGACCACCAGGAGTCGTCGTCGCAGAAGGCCACATAGGGCGTACGGACCTGCCGTACCGCGAGATTGCGGCCGACCGCGCCGAGATTGCGGCCGGGGCGCAGCAGCGTCACGTCGGGGTGGTCGCGGGTGACGGCGGCGGCGGTGCCGTCGGTGGAGCCGTTGTCGGTGACGAGCACCGGCGGACGCTCGGGGAGGTCGGCGAGGTGGCGCAGGGTGCGCAGGAGTTCGCGGCGGCGGTTGTGGGTGATGACGACGACGGTCGTACGGGGGTCGGGGCCGGTCATACGGCGCTCTCCTCGAGCAGCCGGGCGGCGCGCTCCACGTGCGGGGGCAGCGGCCTGCGTTCGCGCAGCGCGGCCGGCAGGCGGGACAGCGTCTCGCGCAGGGCGCGCCGCGCCTG
>NZ_JAOCQE010000203.1 GCF_025290915.1 Streptomyces sp. 15-116A
GATCCCCCCGGGCCCCGAACCAGTACCAAACCCAGAACCAGGCCCCCCGCTCACCTGAGTTCACCGGCCAGCACCCACACCCTCAGGGGCGCGGGGAACTGCGCGACCAGCCACAACCCACCCGCACCCGCCGACGAAACCACCACCCCCCAACGGCGAAGGGCGGCGGATCCCCAGCAAGGATCCACCGCCCGTAAGGCCCAAAGGCCCAAAGGCCCAAAGGCACGAAGACGCAAAGGCACTAAGGCGCAAAGGCCCAACCGCTACGCCGAAACCTCCGACCGATCCCCACCCCACAACGTGTGGAACGCCCCGTCCCGGTCCGTACGCCGATACGTGTGCGCCCCGAAGAAGTCCCGCTGCCCCTGCGTGAGCGCCGCAGGCAACCGCTCCGCACGCAACGCGTCGTAGTACGCCAGCGCCGCCGCGAACCCGGGCGTCGGCACCCCCTGACGCACCGCGGCGATCAGCACCTCGCGCCAGTCGTCCTGCGCCTCCGCGATCTCCCGCGCGAACGTCTCGTCGGCCAGCAGGCTCGGCAGATCCGCCCGCGCGTCGTACGCCGCCCGGATCCGGTCCAGGAACGCCGCCCGGATGATGCAGCCGCCGCGCCAGATCGAGGCGACCGCGCCGAGGTCGATGTCCCAGCCGTACTCCTCACTGCCCGCCGCGATCTCGTGGAAGCCCTGCGTGTACGACACGATCTTCGACGCGTACAGCGCCTGCTCCACCCGGTCCGCGAACGCGGCCGCCTCCGACTCACTCAGCGGCTTCGCCTTCGGGCCCGCGAGATCCCGCGAGGCCTCACGCAGCGCCGCGTGGCCCGACAGCGAGCGCGCGAAGACCGCCTCCGCGATACCGGACACCGGCACACCCAGGTCGAGGGCGATCTGCACGGTCCAGCGGCCCGTCCCCTTCTGCTCCGCCTGGTCCACCACCACGTCCACGAACGGCTTGCCCGTCGCCGCGTCCACGTGCGACAGCACCTCGGCCGTGATCTCGATCAGGTACGAGTCGAGGCGGCCGGTGTTCCAGGTGCGGAAGATGTCGGCGATCTGGGCGGGGGAGTACCCGGCGACATCGCGCAGCAGCTGGTACGCCTCGCCGATCAGCTGCATGTCGGCGTACTCGATGCCGTTGTGCACCATCTTCACGAAGTGCCCGGCACCGTCCGGACCCACGTGCGTGACACAGGGCGCCCCGTCGGCCGCCTTCGCGGAGATCTTCTCCAGCATCGGGCCGAGGGAGTCGTACGACTCCCTCGAGCCGCCCGGCATGATGCTCGGGCCGTTCAGCGCGCCCTCCTCGCCGCCGGAGATGCCCGTGCCGACGAAGTGGATGCCCTGCTCGCGCAGCTCCCGCTCACGGCGCCGGGTGTCCGCGAAGTGCGCGTTTCCGCCGTCGATGATCATGTCGCCGGGCTCCAGCAGCGGGGCGAACTCCTCGATCACCGCGTCCGTCGGTTCACCGGCCTTCACCATGATCACCAGCCGCCGGGGGCGCTCCAGCGCCGCCACGAACTCCTTGGCCGTCTCGGCCGCCACGAAGCTGCCCTCGTGGCCGAACTCCTCCACCAGCGCATGCGTCCGCGCCGCCGTCCGGTTGTGCACCGCGACCGTGTAGCCGTTGCGGGCGAAGTTGCGCGCGAGGTTGCGGCCCATGACCGCGAGACCCGTGACGCCGATCTGCGCTGAACTGCTCATAGGGTTGGCTCCTAGTGCCCTCGGTATCGGTGCTGCCGGTCGGTGCCCGTCAGTACTGCCATCGCCCATCCTGACGTGCCGTACCCACGTGCGCACGCGCGGGTCGAGGGAGGCAGGCACAGGCAACTTCCGCAGGTACGTACGGGCAACCGGCCCCCTCACACTCAGCGGGCGCACGTCCGCGTACGCCCGCGGCCCGGTCGCACCCGCCCGCGCAGACGACGCGCGGCGGTGGCGGGCGGGCGCAACGGGCGAAAAATCCCGGCCACTTGACGCGTCCGCGCGGCCGACAGTCGTCTTGTGGCGGCCGGTTCGCAGCGCTTACTTTTGCCCCTCCTGACGCATTGTCGATGGGGGGCACCATGGCCGTGCGCGGCCGGCACCGCCGGTATCAGCCGAAGAGGATCAACCGCGCCTCGCTCACCGTCACCGCCGGCGGAGCCGGGATGGCGCTGCCGCTGATGGGGACCGGCACCGCCCAGGCGGCCGACGTGGAGACCTGGGACAAGGTGGCCGCGTGCGAGTCGAGCAACGACTGGGACATCAACACCGGCAACGGCTTCTACGGCGGGCTGCAGTTCACCCAGTCCACCTGGGAGGCCTTCGGCGGCACGCGCTACGCGCCCCGCGCGGATCTGGCCACCAAGGACGAGCAGATCGCCGTCGCCGAGAAGGTGCTCGAAGGGCAGGGGCCCGGCGCCTGGCCGGTGTGCTCCGTGCGCGCGGGTCTCACGCGGGGCGGCGACACCCCCGACATCCGCGTCAAGGACGGTGACGACGGCAGGACCGACCGGAGGAAGAAGAGCACCCGGCCCTCCGTCGAGGACGTGCAGCCGCAGAAGACCCCGCAGTCCCGCGCCGGCCGCGCCGAGATGTACACGGTGGTCCGCGGTGACACCCTCTCCGGCATCGCCACCGACGAGGGGGTACGGGGCGGCTGGCGGAGCCTGTACGAGGCCAACCGCCGGGCCATCGGCGGTGACCCCCATCTGATCCTCCCCGGCCAGCGGCTCGCCCTGCCCGACGGGACGGCCGCGCCGACACGCCCGGCGCCCCAGCAGCCGGACGAGGCCGCCGAGCCGTCCAAGCCTGCGAAACCTTCCAAGCCCGCCAAGCAGGAGAAGAAAACCGCTCCGCAGCGAGCCAAGGACAAGGACCGAGCCGACCGCAGCACCGGCACCACCCTCGTCGCCCCCGTCAGCGCCGCCCTCGGCACGCCGTACCACAAGGCCGGTTCCGCCTGGTCGAAGGGCTACCACACCGGAATCGACTTCCCCGTGCCGACCGGCACGTCCGTGAAGTCGGTCGCGGCGGGCAGCGTCGTCAGCGCGGGGTGGGAGGGCTCCTTCGGCTACCAGGTGGTGATCCGGCACACCGACGGCCGCTACAGCCAGTACGCGCACCTCTCGGCGATCTCCGTGAAGAGCGGCCAGTCGGTCGGCGCGGGACAGCGCATCGGCCGCTCCGGGTCCACGGGCAACAGCTCGGGCCCGCATCTGCACTTCGAAGTGCGGACGAGGCCCGGATTCGGGTCGGACATCGACCCGGTCGCCTACCTGAGGGCGGGCGGCGTCAGGATTTGACGCGCATGCGGTGCCGGTCCGCCGTCGGCACGGGGACGTACGGTCCGCCGTAGAAGGGCGCGTAGGAGACCAGGGGATAGACGGGGTCCGCCTCCGCCCCCGCAGCGGCCGGCGCGGGCACCGGCACCGGCATGCGCACGTCCTCGGGCACCTCGAGCTGGGCCAGCAGCTTCTCGACGGGGTCGCCGACCGGTTCCGCAGGGCCGACCGGCTCGGCCGGGGCCCCGGCCGCCACCGCGGCCTCCTGCTGCTCGCGTGCCAGCCGCTCCGTCGTCAGCAGGATCAGACCGCCCGCCGCCACCACACCGCAGCTCAGCGCGAGCGCCGTGCCCGTCGTGCCGTAGCGGAAGGTCTCGCCGAACATCGTGATGCCGACCGCCGCCGCCACCACCGGGTTCACCACGGTCAGCGTGGCGAGCGGAGCGGCGAGACCGGCGCCCCGGTAGGACGCCTGGGACAGCAGCAGGCCCGCCGTGGCCAGCACCCCGATCACCGCCAGGGAGGGCACGTCGCCCGCCGACACCCCGTCGGTCCAGTCGACCGCGACGGTCTTGGTGAACACGGAGGACATACCGAAGGCGACACCGGAGGCGACCGCCAGGAGCATGCTGCGCACCGCCGGATGCCGGTGCACGGCGCGGGCCGCGATCATCAGGGCGGTGACCGCACCGGCCGTGGCCAGTGCCGCCGCCACCCGCTGACCGGTGTCCAGCGACTGCGCGGAGGACGCGCCCACCAGCGACAGCAGACCGGCGAGACCCACGGTCGCCATGATGGCGCCGCGCCACGCGGTCGCCCCGGCCTTGCGGCCGACGAAGAGGGCCGCCATGGGCAGCGCGAAGACGATGGTCAGCGCGCCCAGCGGCTGGACGATGCTCAGGGGACCGTAGGCGAGCGCGACAACGTGCAGCAGTCCGCCGAGGCCGTTGAGCGCGACCGCCGCCCACCAGGCCGGCCGGCGCAGCGGTGCGTACTGCTCGCCGGGGGAGGACACCGCGACCCGCTCCTGCACGATCGCACCGCCGGCGTAGGCGACAGCGGACACGAACGACAGCAGCACGGACAACGCGAGGGCGCTCATCGGCTGCTCCTCTGCGGGTGGCCGGGCCCGGCGGCCCGGCGCGGCGAAGGGTCGGCTTCCATGACCAACACGATGCCTTCTCGGTTTGTTCCCGTCGTCGTCCCTGAGCACTCAATGAGTCCTACTGCCGATGGAGTAGGAGGACGGCCCCGTCATCCCCAGGGTGGGTACCCGCGGACGGACGGACCCTGAGGGGAGGCCCTAAGGGCTTCCGCCGGGGCCCGGTGTGGGTGACCATGAAGGGGACGTCCGCCGAGAAACAGGGGGTTCGCGGGTGCGAGTGGGACTGCTGACCCGGGAGTACCCCCCGGACGTGTACGGCGGCGCGGGAGTTCATGTCGAGTTCCTCGCGCGGGAGCTGCGGCCGCTGGTGGACCTGGAGGTGCACTGCTGGGGCGAGGGCCGCGCCGACGGGGTGCTCCGGCACCGCCCCTGGTCCGCGCTCGACGGCGCCAACGACGCGCTGCGCACCTTCTCGGTGGACCTCGCCATGGCCGCTGCCCTGGAGGGCACCGACCTCGTCCACTCCCACACCTGGTACGCCAACCTCGGCGGCCATCTCGCCAAGATGCTCTACGGCATCCCGCACGTGCTCACCGCCCACTCACTGGAGCCCCTGCGCCCCTGGAAGGCCGAGCAGCTCGGCGGCGGTTATGCCCTGTCCAGCTGGGCCGAACGCACCGCCGTGGAGGCCGCCGACGCGGTGATCGCGGTCTCCGGGGCCATGCGTCAGGACATCCTCGACTGCTACCCCGCCCTGGACCCGGCGCGCGTGCACATCGTGCACAACGGCATCGACACGAGCCTGTACCGCCCCGACCCCGGCACCGACGCCCTGGACCGGATCGGCCTGGACCGCTCCCGCCCGTACGTGCTGTTCGTCGGGCGGATCACCCGCCAGAAGGGCGTGCCGCATCTGCTGCGCGCGGTGCGGGGCATCGACCCGGCCGCGCAGGTGGTGCTGTGCGCGGGCGCGCCCGACACCCCGGAGATCGACCGGGAGTTCCGTGAGTTGTACGAGGAGCTGAGCCGGGTGCGCGAGGGCGTGCACTGGATCCCGCAGATGCTGCCCCGCCCGGAGGTGATCCAGCTGCTCACCCACGCCGCCGTGTTCGTGTGCCCCTCGGTGTACGAGCCGCTCGGCATCGTCAATCTGGAGGCGATGGCCTGCGGCACCCCCGTGGTGGCCTCGCGGGTGGGCGGCATTCCCGAGGTCGTGGAGGACGGGGTGACCGGGGTACTCGTCGAGGCGGACGACGACTTCGAGGCGGGCCTCACCCGGGCGCTCGACGCGGTCCTCGGCGACCCGGACGCCGCCCGGCGGATGGGTGAGGCGGGGCGGGAGCGGGCGGTCGGCGAGTTCGGCTGGGACGCGGTGGCCCGCCGTACGGTCCGGCTCTACGAGGAGATCCTCAAACAGGCTTAGCCGGCCCTGACCGGGGCAGGGATGGGAAAACTCGGCGTGAGGGGAGCGGCCATGCGTCGTGGAGGTCCTTCGGTCCTGGGAATCGTGCTGGCGGGCGGCGAGGGCAAGCGTCTGATGCCCCTCACGGCGGACCGCGCCAAACCGGCGGTCACCTTCGGCGGGACGTACCGCCTGGTGGACTTCGTCCTGTCGAACCTCGTCAACGGCGACATCCTGCGCATCTGTGTGCTCACGCAGTACAAGTCGCACTCGCTGGACCGGCACATCACCACCACGTGGCGGATGTCGAGCCTGCTCGGCAACTACGTCACCCCGGTCCCGGCCCAGCAGCGCCTCGGCCCGCGCTGGTATCTGGGCAGCGCCGACGCCATCCTGCAGTCGCTCAACCTGATCCACGACGAACAGCCCGAGTACGTGGCCGTGTTCGGCGCCGACCACGTCTACCGCATGGACCCGCGCCAGATGCTCGCCCAGCACATCGAGAGCGGCGCCGGGGTCACGGTGGCCGGGATCCGGGTGCCGCGCTCGGAGTCGTCCTCGTTCGGTGTGATCACCCCGGGTTCGGACGGGCAGACCGTGGAGGGGTTCCTGGAGAAGCCCGCCGATCCGCCGGGGCTCGCCGACGACCCCGAGTGCGTGTTCGCCTCGATGGGCAACTACCTGTTCACCACCAAGGCCCTGATCGAGGCGCTCCAGCGGGACGCCGAGGACGAGAACTCGGTGCACGACATGGGCGGTTCGATCCTGCCCCAGCTCACCGACCGCGGCGAGGCCGCGCTGTACGACTTCAGCGGCAACCACGTCCCGGGCGAGACCAGCCGCGACCAGGGCTACTGGCGGGACGTCGGCACCCTGGACGCGTACTACGAGGCGCACATGGACCTGATCGCCGAGCGCCCCGCGTTCAACCTGTACAACCGGCAGTGGCCCATCTACACCCACTCCGGGCAGCTCTCGCCGGCCCGTTTCAACGCGGGCGGCATCGCCAGCGAGTCGATCATCAGCGCGGGCTGTCTGATCCGCGGCCAGGTCACCCGGTCGGTGCTCTCGCCGGGGGTGGTGGTCGATCCGGGTGCGGTCGTGCAGGGTTCGGTGCTGCACGACAACGTGCACATCGGGCGGGGCGCGGTGGTGCGGGGCGCGGTGCTGGACAAGAACGTCGAGGTGCCGCCGGGCGCGACGATCGGCGTCAACCCGGAGCGGGACGCCGAGCTGTACACGGTCTCCAAGGGCGGCGTGATCGCCCTGGGCAAGGGCCAGCGCGTGCCGTAGATCAGCAACCGTGGGGCCCCGGGCGGTCGTTGTGACCCCCGGGGCCTTTGTCATGTCCCTGGACGGGCGGCGGAATCCGTGCTGTTATGCCAAGTGTTGTTCATGACAACGTTGTAACCGCGCGCGCATCGCACACAAGGCAACACGGAACGCACGTCAGCAGCGAGAGCCGTCACTTCCTCACCCACGGAGGACATGTGCGCACCAGACGACTCAGAGACCGTTTCGCGCTTCTCCTCGCCGCCGCCCTCGGCATCGGGGGACTCACCGCGACCGGCCCGGCCGCCTCCGCGGCGGAGGACGACCCGGTGGAGGTCCACGGACTCAAGGGCGAGTACTACACCCAGTCCGCCCCCGGCGCCTTCGACTTCCACGAGCTCAAGGCCACCGCCTTCGACCCCCGCCTCGACTTCGACAACCTCGAACCCCGCCTGAACGTCACCACCGGCCGCTCGGACGACGTCAGCGTCCGCTGGACCGGCAAGATCGTCCCGGAGAAGACCGGCCCCCACACCTTCTCGATCATCGGCGACAACGGCTTCCGCCTGTGGATCGACGGCCGGCTCGCCATCGACCACTGGGTCGACGACTGGGACCGTGAACAGACCGCGGAGCCGATCGAGCTGACCGCCGGCCGCGCCCTCGACATCAAGGTCGAGTACTTCGAGCACTACGGCGGCTCCAACCTCCACCTGCGCTGGACCGAGCCCGGCGGCACCAAGGAACCCGTACCGCAGTCGGCGTTCCGCCTCCCGGACGGCTTCGCCTACGACGGTGCCCTCGCCGCCACCGTCCTCGCCTCCGGACGCACCCTCAAACTCGACTTCCCGCAGGCCCTCGCCGCACCCTCGGCCGGCTTCACCGAGCACCTGAACGCGGTGATCGGCGGCGCCACATGGCCGCTGAAGTCCGCGAAGCCGGACCCCGCCGACCCGAAGGCCCTGCTCGTCTCACTCGCCGAGCCCGTCGTCGGCAACAAGACCGGCACCGCCCGCGGCACCGCCGACATCCGCTACGACGGGAAAGGCGGTCTGACGGCCGCCGACGGCGACCCCGTGGACGCCTTCCTGAGCAGCGGACCCAACCGCTCCACCTACGAGCTGCGCACCAAGTGGGCCGACGAGGTGGGCCCGGACAACGCCCTCCCCGAGTACCCGCGCCCCCAGCTCACCCGCGACGACTGGCAGAACCTCAACGGCCGCTGGCAGTTCGCCGCCGCCGAGGAGGGCGAGCAGCCGCCGGTCGGCAGGACGCTGAAGGAACGCATCCTGGTCCCGTACCCGGTGGAGTCCCAGCTCTCCGGGATCCAGCGGCACGAGGACCGCATGTGGTACCGGCGCACCTTCACCGTCCCGCGCGACTGGCGCATCGGCTCCGGCCAGCGGCTGCGGCTGAACTTCGGGGCCGTCGACTGGCGTGCCGAGGTGTACGTCAACGGCACGAAGGTCGCCGCGCACGAGGGCGGCTACGACAAGTTCAGCGCCGACATCACCGACGCGCTCGAGCCCGGCCGCACCCAGGAACTCATCGTCGGCGTCTACGACCCCACCGACGCGGCGAACGGCGAGAACCCGCCCCTCGGCAAGCAGCGCCTCGACCCGAGCGGCATCTGGTACACGCCCAGCTCCGGCATCTGGCAGACCGTCTGGATGGAGCCGGTCGCCCGCGACCACGTCGACTCCCTCAAGCTGATCCCGGACGTGCCCGGCGAGCGGCTCACCGTGGAGGCGGAGGGCGTCCGCGACGGCGTACCGGTCACCGCGACCGCGTACGCAGGGAACCGCAAGGTCGCCACGGCCTCCGGCCGGACCGGCGAGCCGCTCACCCTGCGCATCGCCGACCCGCGCCTGTGGTCGTCCGACGACCCGTTCCTGTACCGGCTCAAGGTGACCGTGGGCGCGGATCGCGTCGGCAGCTACTTCGGCATGCGCTCCATCGCCGTCGAGCAGATCGACGGCGTCCCGCGCACGGTCCTCAACGGCGAACCCGTCTTCCTGATGGCCACCCTCGACCAGGGCTTCTGGCCCGACGGCCTGCACACCGCCCCCACCGACGAGGCCCTGGCCTACGACCTGCGCCAGCACAAGGAGCTGGGCTTCAACTCGGTGCGCAAGCACATCAAGGTCGAACCGGACCGCTGGTTCTACTGGGCCGACCGGCTGGGCCTGCTCGTCTGGCAGGACATGCCGTCGATGACGGCCGGGGTGAACCCGAGCGCCGAGGCCCGCGCCCGCTACGAGCGCGAGATGAAGCAGATGATCGACGAGCACATCAGCAGCCCCTCGATCGTCATGTGGGTCACCTTCAACGAGGGCTGGGGCCAGTACGACGTCGGCCGCGTCGCCGAGCAGGCCAAGTCCTGGGACCCGTCCCGCCTGGTCAACAACCAGTCCGGGCTCAACCTCGGCGCCGACGGCAACGCCGGCGACATCATGGACGAGCACGGCTATCCCAGCCCCGCCCTGCCGCCCCGCCCGGACGGCCGGCGCGCCCTGGTCAGCGGCGAGTACGGCGGCCTCGGCCTCGCGGTGCCCGGACACGCCTGGCCGGTGCAGCAGTCGTACGTCGACGTCGACCCGGCGACCTACACCGACGACTACCTCACCAAGCTCGACGAGGTGCGCGCCCTGGTCTGCCGGGGCAGCAACGGCGCCGTCTACACCCAGATCTCGGACGTGGAGGGCGAGCTCAACGGGCTGCTCACCTACGACCGCAGGGTGATGAAGCCGGACGTCGCCCGGGTGAAGGCCGCGCACGAGGCCCTGATCCGGGACGCGTCCCGGGCGCGGCCCGCGGGCTGCCCGGCCGGGTGACGGGCGGGTGACGACCGGGTGACGGGCCGGGTGATCAGCGGCCCCCTGGCGGCTGGCGTCCGTCCGAGTGGCGTTGGTCACCGGGAAGGCCGCCCGGTCGCGACCCGCTGACCACACCCAGCACATACGTCCCGCCCCTTCCGTCTCGCCGACGGAAGGGGCGAAGACGTAATGTGCTGTTAACTATGCGTAGCGAGATCGTACTTGACCGTAATCGGCCGGGGGCGATTGACTGCTGATCCATCCCGACGTCGATGCGAGGCAAGCCCTTGACCGCAGACCTGCTCGCTCCACTCGACCTGGCGTTCTGGAACATCGAGTCCGCCGACCATCCCATGCATCTGGCCGCGCTCGGCGTCTTCTCCGCCCACTCGCCCGCCGCGGGCGCCCACGCGGCCGATCTGCTCGCCTCCCGCGCCGCCGCCGTACCCGGACTGCGCATGCGCATCCGTGACGTCTGGCAGCCGCTCCCGCTGCGCGACTCGCTCCCGGCCCTGCGGCGCCCCTGGTCCGCCAGCTCCACCGTGACCTGACTGCTGTACAAGGACGCCCGCCGCGCGGACAACATCGTCAGCGCCTCCCGCAACTCCCCCTCCGCCCGCTCCAGTTCACCGTTCTGCGCATGCACGTACCCCCGCATCCAGTGACAGTTCGCCAGCTCCGTACGCAACTGCAGCCCCCGGTACAGCTCCGCCGCCTTCGCCAGCGACGCGTCCGCCTCCGCCAGCCGCCCCTCCGCGAGCAGCGTCCGCGCCACCGACCGGTGCATCCGCGCCACCAGCGCCGGATCCCCCGACCTGGGGGCCAGCGCCAGCGCGAACTCCGCCGCCTGAGCCGCCCGCGCGTGCGCACCCATGTCCATGTACGGCCCGATCACGCTCGCGTACAGCAGCAGCAGCGCGTCCGGGTCGTGCAGCCCGCCCCGGTTCAGCTCGTCGAGCGTGGACTCCAGCAGATAGACGGCGTACCGCAGTTCACCCGCCAGATAGTGGGCGACCGCCCTCCCCCGCAGCGCCGGCACCCGCGCGGGCAGCGGCGCGTCGGCGAGCTGCCGCTCCGCCCGCTCGAAGTACCGTCGGCTCGCGGCCAGTTCGCCCGTCTCCAGCGCGCACTCCCCGAGCCCCAGCAGCGCCGCCGCCTGCTCCTCGGCCAGCCCGTGCGCCTCCGCGTCCGCCAGCAGCCCGCCGTAGAGCTCGACCGCCGCCTCCGTCTCACCGGCGGCGAGCGTCCGCTGCGCCTCGGTCAGCCGCAGCCGCATCTCGGTGACGAGCCGCGCCGGACGCCCGGTGGCCAGTTCGTCGAACGCGACTCCGAGACGTACGGCGAGATGCCGCAGCGCGTCGTCGGAGGGGCGCACCCGGCCGGCCTCCAGCGTGGAGATGTACGCGGGCGTGTACACCGGCTCGGCCAGCTGTTTCTGGGTCAGCCCCCGCTCCACCCGCAACTGCTGCACCCGGCGTCCGATGGTCTCCGGATCGTCCCGTTCCCCCACCGCCGGCCCCCTTGTGCCCCTTGCCGTTCGACTCCGACGGCCCCTAGGTTAAACGGCGGATTAAACGTGCTTAACCCGTCGCTGTTGCGAGGTCGCCGTGCTGCACCGCATACGCACCGCCGAGCGCTACACCCGGGGATTCGCCGCGGCCGTCATCGCGGTCGCGGCCCTGGTCCTGGCCGCCAACGCGGGCCCCGCCAAGGCCACCCACACCCACGACCCCCACCCCGCCACCCAGCGCACCGCCACCGCCCCGGCGGACACGCTGCACACCGCCGCCCGCTGAAGCACCCGCCCGCCGCCGCTCGCTGACCCGGCCTCCGCCCCCGGCACGTCAGTCCGGCAG
>NZ_JAOCQE010000204.1 GCF_025290915.1 Streptomyces sp. 15-116A
GGTCCTGGGCGTCGAGGCGTTCCAGGAGGCGGAGCCAGACCGCCTGTTCCAGGTCGGCCGGTTCGGTCCCGGACGCATGGGCCTCGGCGGAGGCCTCCGCGGTGAGCAGCGGACCGAGGGCGGTGACCAGCTCGTGCGTCATATGCGCAACGACGCGGCCGCCGCGGACACGGTTGCCCGCGGCGGCCGTAGCTCACCCCAACCGGTGGGAGGGGCTTCAGTCGTTGACGAAGTCCTCGCGGGCCAGCAGGCCGGTGTCGGGGTGGTCGGTGAAGACGCCGTCGATGCCGGTGGCGAAGTACGCGCGGTAGGCGCCGAAGACGTCGCCGTAGGCGTCGGGGTCGGTGCCCTTGCGGAAGTCGGCGGGCAGGAACGGGTTCTCGTTGCGCAGGGTGTAGGGGTGCAGGATCAGGCCCGCGCGGTGGGCGTCGCGGACCAGGGTGGTCGGCTCGGTGAGGCGGCCGCTCGCGTCGCGCGGGATGACCAGGTCCAGCGTGGGGCCGATGCCCTGGGCGTAGGAGGCGATCTCCCTGAGCCCCTTGCGGGTGACGAGGTCGGCGACGGTGCGCGGGTCGCCGGACTCGACGAAGTCCCAGGGGCGGCTGGTCGCGCCGGACAGCAGGACGACGAGCGGGTTGTCCACGAGGGTGTTCAGGCGCTGGATGCTGGTCGGCTCGAAGGACTGGAGGATGACCGGGGCGTTCCGCTCGTCCTTGCCGTGCTTGCGCAGCACCTTGGCGACCCGCTCCTCCAGGCCGAGGCCCAGCTTGCGGAAGTAGGTGGGGTGCTTGAGCTCCGGGTAGATCCAGACCTGCTTGCCGCGCTCGCGGGTCTGCTCGTCCTGCCAGCGCAGCACCTCCTCGAAGGTGGGGATCTCCCAGCGGCCGTTGTAGAGGGTGTTGTGCGGGCGGTTGGCGGGGATGCGCTCGACGGCGCGCAGCCGCTTGAGCTCGGCGAGGGTGAAGTCCTCGGTGAACCAGCCGGTGACCGAGGCGCCGTCCAGGGTCTTGGTGGTCCTGCGGCCGGCGAACTCGGGGTGGTCGGCGACGTCGGTGGTGCCGCCGATCTCCGGCTCGTGGCGGCAGACCAGGTGGCCGTCCTTGGTGGGGACGAGGTCACCGGCCTCGACGACGTCCGCGCCCATGTCGAGGGCGAGCTGATAGGCGCCGAGGGTGTGCTCGGGCCGGTAACCGCTGGCTCCGCGGTGACCGATGATCGTCGGGACGGGCAGGCTCTTCAGGCCGCCGCGGCTGCTGCCGCGCGGGGCGTCGGCGGCTCTCGCCGTGCCGCTCAGCCCGAGGGCCGTACCGCCGGCGGCGAGCACTGCCGCGCCGAGGAGCGCCCGGCGCCCGGTACCGCCCGCCCGCTCGTTCGACTCACGCGTGTCCCGAGTGTCCCGAGTGTCCCGCGTCCCCATGAGCGCCCTCCTGCCGTCGGCTGGTTCAGTGCGGGCCGATCGTAGGTGTGTGCGGTTGACGGACGGGAGACCTTCGGGCGAACACACGGGTGGTGTCGCATGTCGTACGTCCGTCGTACGTCTGTCGTATTCCGCCGGGGATGTGACACCGCGTCGGGTTCGACCGGGTGAACCGGGGCACGCGCCCTGTATGCGGGTCCGGGCGAGTTCCGTCACAGCGTGGCGGCCGCGTTACGCCCCGGTCACCGTGGGCCACCGCAGGTGAACCCACGTCAAGAGTGAGTAAGACCTCGGTGAACCGCGTGAGCCCGATGTGCGCAATCCCCGGAGCCGCGAGTAATGTCCTCACCTGCACAGACTCATACGGCATCCATCGACGTCCGCTTCCCACCGGAGGGCCCGTTGTCCCGCTTCGCGCTCATCAAGGCAGTGCTCGGCCCGATCATGCGCCTGATGTTCCGCCCACAGGTGGAGGGCGCGGAGCACATCCCGGGCGACGGCCCGGTCATTCTGGCCGGCAACCATCTGACGTTCATCGACTCGATGATCCTCCCGCTGGTCTGCGACCGTCAGGTCTTCTTCATCGGCAAGGACGAGTACGTCACCGGCAAGGGGCTCAAGGGCCGGCTGATGGCCTGGTTCTTCACCGGCGTCGGCATGATCCCGGTCGACCGCGACGGCGGGCGGGGCGGTGTCGCGGCGCTGATGACCGGGCGCCGGGTGCTGGAGGAGGGCAAGGTCTTCGGCATCTACCCGGAGGGCACGCGGTCGCCCGACGGCCGCCTGTACCGGGGCCGTACCGGCATCGCGCGGCTGACGCTGATGACGGGGGCGCCGGTGGTGCCGTTCGCGATGATCGGTACGGACAAGCTGCAGCCGGGCGGGGCGGGGTTGCCGCGGCCGGGGCGGGTGACGGTGCGGTTCGGTGAGGCGATGGAGTTCTCCCGTTATGACGGGATGGACCGGGACCGCTATGTGCTGCGGGCGGTGACTGACTCCGTGATGGCCGAGGTGATGCGGTTGTCCGGGCAGGAGTATGTGGACATGTACGCGAGTAAGGCGAAGGCTGCGTAGCAGTCTGTGGGGGGCGCTGGGGAAGTACGGCGGCTGCGGGTGTGATGTGGCTTGTCGCGCAGTTCCCCGCGCCCCTTTGGTTAGCTGCTGAGCCGTTGGCCTCGTAGGAGCACCCACGATGCGACTGCCGCCAGGAGCAGGACCGTCGCGCCTACGCCTGCTGCCAGGGTCAGGCCGTCCACGAAGGATTCGCGGGCCGCGTTGAGCATCGTCTCCGCTGTGTCCGTCGGCATTCTGGTCGCCGCCTCTACCGCGCCGCCCAGGGACTCGTGGGCCTGGGGCGGGGTGCCTGTCGGGCCCGTGAAGTCGCGGTAGACGCCTGTCACGATGGAGCCCAGGACGGCGATGCCCAGGGCCGCGCCCAACTCGTACGCGGTCTCGGAGACTGCGGATGCCGCCCCGGCCTGTTCCTTCGGGACGCTGGAGAGGATCACGTCGGCGGTGACGGTGAAGGAGAAGCCGGCGCCGATGCCGACGACCAGGAGGGCCGCGCCGAGCAGGGGGTAGCCGGTGGACTGGCCGATCACCGTGAGCGCGGCCAGGGACAGGCCGACCGCGGCGAGTCCGCCGGAGACGACCGAGCGCACCGAGAAGCGGCGGGCGGCCTTGCCCGCGACCAGACCGGCGGCCACCGCGCCGATCGCGGCGGGCAGTTCGGCCAGGCCCGCCTCGAACGGGCGCCTGCCCTGGACGAGTTGCAGGTACTGGGAGAGGAAGAAGACCAGGCCGGAGAGGCCGAGGATGGTCAGCAGGTCCGCGAGGACGGCTCCGCTGAAGCCGCGGTGACGGAACAGCCGCATGTCCAGCAGGGGTGCGGGGAGCGTGAGCTGACGGCGTACGAAGCCGTACAGGGCGCCCGCGCCGAGCAGGGCGGCGGCCAGGGTGGCCCAGGCGAAGCCGTGCGTGGCGGCTTCCTTCACCGCGTACACGAGCGCGACCATGCCGATCAGCGA
Organism: Streptomyces sp. 15-116A; assembly: GCF_025290915.1. GTDB lineage: Bacteria > Actinomycetota > Actinomycetes > Streptomycetales > Streptomycetaceae > Streptomyces. The sequence goes on from NZ_JAOCQE010000204.1 coordinate 3,445, forward strand.
CAGGACGACGCTGAGCAGGTCCCAGGGTCCCGGGCTGGGGTTCTTCGACTCGGGGAGCATCTTGATGCCGACGACGACCAGGACGGCCATGACCGGCAGGTTGATCAGGAAGACCGAGCCCCACCAGAAGTGTTCGAGCAGGAAGCCGCCGAGGATCGGCCCGATGGCGGTGCCCGCCGAGGCGGTGGCGCCCCAGATGCCGACGGCGAGGCTGCGCTCGCGCGGGTCGTGGAAGAGGTTGCGGATCAGGGCGAGCGTGGCCGGCATCAGCGTCGCGCCGGCGACACCGAGCAGGGCGCGCGCCAGGATCATCAGCTCGGGCGTGGTGGCGTACGCGTTCAGGACGGAGATCGCGCCGAACGCGGTGGCGCCGTAGAGCAGGATCCGCTTGCGGCCGATGCGGTCGCCGAGGCTGCCCATGGAGACCAGCAGACTGGCGATGACGAACGAGTAGACGTCGCCGATCCACAGCAGCTGGGTGCCGGTGGGCTGGAGGTCCTCACTGATGTACGGCGTGGCGAGGCCGAGGACGGTCGCGTCGACGGCCACCAGCAGCACGGCGAGCACGAGCACGCCGAGCGCGAGCCACCGTCCGGGCCGCTTCACCGCCTCGGTGTCGTCCACCGGCCGCAGGGTGCTGGTCATGATTCCTTCCTCTGTGATGCGTCGTTCTGGCGTCGGGTGCCGCCGAGCAGCAGCTCCACGACCATGTGGGTGAAGTCCTTCGGGGCCACGCGGCCCTCGGCCACCGCCCAGGCGGCGGAGGCGAGCAGTCCGTAGAGCGCCTCGGTGAGCCAGGCCGGGGTGAGGTCGATGCGGAACTCGCCGCTCTCCTGGCCGCGCCGGAACAGGGCGGCGATGCGTTCGTCGATCCTGGCCCAGCCCGCGTTCTGCTCCTCGCCCTCGAACAGCTGGTTCTCGGTGTAGAGGAAGGCGAGCAGGCCGGCCTGCGGTTCGATCGCGGCGACGAGGCGGCGTACGGCGTCCTCGGCGGGGCCCTCCTCCGTGCGGGCCGCCTCCAGGACGGCCTCGCACTCGGCGATGCCCAGCGCCTCCAGCGCCCGTACGAGCGCGTCGCGCCCGGCGAAGTGCCGGTGCAGGGTGGCGCGGCTGATCCCGGCGGCCTTGGCGACCTCGTCCATGGTCGCGGTGGATTTGCGGGTCAGCAGGGCCGCGGCGGAGCGCAGCACGTGGTCACGATCGACAGCCATGAGACGAGGATAGCGCACGTGAGACATGAATGTCTCACCGCGGGCGGGCGTGTCTCAGGGCGGTGGTGCTGGGTGCTCTGGTTTTCTCAGTGCCAGGGCAGGCGGCCGCGGTGCTCCCAGTACGCCTGCGGGTCCTCGGTCAGGGTGGCGAGGCGGGCCAGGTGGTCATCGGTGAGGTCGACGGCCGGGGCGTGCAGGTTGGAGGCGAGCTGGAGGGTGGTCGCCGCGCCGGAGAGGACGACCCCGGCCCATGGCTGGCGCAGGATGTGGGCGAGGGCGACGGCGTCGCAGCCCAGGCCGGTCTCGGTGGCGATGTCCCGCAGCACCTGCGGGGCGTGCGGGCCGGCCAGGCGGCCGTTGGCCATGCCCTCCTTGACGATCACCGTGAGTCCGGCGTCGTGCGCCTCGGCGAGGGCGGGGGCGGCGGAGGTCTCCAGGGCGTTGTACGTCGACTGGACCGTACGGAAGAGCGGCTCGCCGTCGACGGTCACCGCGAGGGCGGCGCGGACGGCGTCGGCCTGGGCGGGGCCGCTGGTGGAGAAGCCGATGGTGAGGCCGTCGGCTGCCGCCTGAGCGAGCCGGGCGTGCAGGTCCTTGTCGGTGAGGGCGGGGCTGTCCGGGGTCACCGAGTGGATCTGGTACAGGTCGAGCCGGTCGCCGAGCAGGGCGTCGGTCTCCGCGCGCTGGCGTTCGTACGTCGCGAGGGAGTGGTCCTTGATCTCGTGGTGCTCGGCGTCGGTGGACCAGTCGGCGGTGTAGGTGTAGCCCCATTTGCTGCCGATGACCACGTCGTCGATGCCGGGGTTGTTCTTGAGCCAATCGGCGAGGAACTCCTCGGAGCGGCCGTAGGAGCGGGCGACGTCGACGTAGCGGACGCCTTGGGCGTAGGCGGCGTCGAGGAGTTCGTGGGTGCGGGTGCGCAGCGTTTCGACGCTGCGGTCTTCTCCCAGGTCTTGCTCTCGGCCGAGGTTGATGTAGCCGGGGCGGCCGACTGCGGCGAGGCCGAGGCCGATGTGGCAGGTGGGGGTGGTTGCGGTGGCCAGGCGGGCGAAGGGCATCGCGGCTCCGTTCGGTCGGCTCCCTTCCGGGTGTCGACCAACGTAACCCGCGATGACCTTCGCGTCAGAGTTCGGGTTGTGCGGTGCGTCGGGCGGCTGCGGGTGCTCTGTGGTTGCTCGCGCAGTTCCCCGCGCCCCTAGGTGAGCTGTCGTGCCGTTGCCCAAGCGTGCTGGTTGGCTACATCCGCTTTCAGCTCGGCCAGCTGGATCGCGACCGCGCTCGGGGCCGTGCCTCCCCTGCCGTTGCGGGAGGCGAGGGCGCCGGGGACGTTGAGGACCGTGCGGACCTCGGGGGTGAGGTGGGCGGAGATCTTGGCGAACTGCTCGTCGGTCAGGTCGTCCAGTTCCTTGCCCTCGGCCTCGGCGACCTTGACGCACTCGCCGGCGACCTCGTGGGCGACGCGGAAGGGGACGCCCTGCTTGACCAGCCACTCGGCGATGTCGGTGGCGAGGGAGAAGCCGGCCGGGGCCAGTTCCTCCATGCGCTCGCGGTGCACGGTGAGGGTGGCCATCATGCCGGTGAAGGCGGGCAGCAGGATCTCCAGCTGGTCGATGGAGTCGAAGACCGGCTCCTTGTCCTCCTGGAGGTCGCGGTTGTACGCGAGCGGGAGGGCCTTGAGGGTGGCCATGAGGCCGGTGAGGTTGCCGATGAGGCGGCCGGACTTGCCGCGAGCGAGCTCGGCGATGTCAGGGTTCTTCTTCTGCGGCATGATCGACGAGCCGGTGGAGAAGGCATCGTGCAGGGTCACGAAGGAGAACTCCTTCGTGTTCCAGATGATGATCTCCTCGGCGATCCGGGAGACGTTCACCCCGATCATCGCGGTGATGAAGGCGAACTCGGCGACGAAGTCACGGGAGGCCGTGCCGTCGATGGAGTTGGCCGCGCTGCCGTGCTCGAAGCCGAGGTCCTTCGCCACCGCCTCGGGGTCCAGGCCCAGCGAGGAGCCCGCGAGGGCGCCGGAGCCGTACGGCGAGACGGCCGTGCGCTCGTCCCACTGGCGCAGCCGCTCGGCGTCCCGGGACAGGGACTGGACGTGGGCGAGGACGTGGTGGGCGAAGAGGACGGGCTGGGCGTGCTGGAGGTGGGTGCGGCCGGGCATGGCCACGTCCGGGTGGGCCTCGGCGAGGCTGATCAGCGCGTCCTGGAGGTCGGCGATCAGGCCGCCGATGACGCGGGCGTGGTCCCGCAGGTACATGCGGAAGAGGGTCGCGACCTGGTCGTTGCGGGACCGGCCGGCGCGCAGCTTGCCGCCGAGGTCGGGGCCGAGGCGCTCCAGGAGGCCGCGCTCCAGGGCGGTGTGGACGTCCTCGTCGGCGATGGTGCCGGTGAAGGCGCCGGAGGCCACGTCCGCTTCGAGCTGGTCGAGGCCCTCGATCATGCGCGTCAGCTCGTCCTCGGTGAGCAGCCCCGCCTTGTGCAGCACGCGCGCGTGCGCACGGGACCCGGCGATGTCGTACGGCGCGAGCCGCCAGTCGAAGTGGACCGACGCGGACAGCTTGGCCAGGGCCTCGGCGGGCCCGTCGGCGAAACGGCCACCCCACAGCCGTACGTCACCGCTGTTACTGCTCACTTAGCTGCACTCCTCAAGAATGGTGGTGAAAAGCGCCCCGATAGGGGCGCGGGGCTGTGCCCGATATGCGGCTCCGCCGCGCGGGCGCGAGCAACCACACACGGCCCGCACCGTTCCACCGCGCCCCACCACGAAAGCCCTCAGCCGAGATCCCGCTTCGCCGCAATCTTCGCCGACAGGCTGTAGATGTCGATGAACCCCTTCGCCGCGGCCTGGTCGAACGTGTCGCCCGTGTCGTACGTCGCCAGGTTGAAGTCGTACAGCGACGACTCCGACCGCCGGCCGGTGACGACCGCGCGACCGCCGTGCAGCGTCATCCGGATGTCACCGGTGACGTGCTGGTTCGCCTCGTCAACGAAGCCGTCCAGGGCGCGCTTGAGCGGCGAGAACCACAGGCCGTCGTAGACGAGTTCGCTCCAGCGCTGCTCGACCTGCCGCTTGTAGCGGGCGAGTTCGCGCTCGACGGTGACGTTCTCCAGCTCCTGGTGGGCGGTGATCAGGGCGATCGCGCCGGGGGCCTCGTAGACCTCGCGGGACTTGATGCCGACGAGACGGTCCTCGACCATGTCGATCCGGCCGATGCCCTGCGCGCCGGCCCGCTCGTTGAGCTGCTGGATGGCCTGCAGGACGGTGACGGGCTTGCCGTCGATGGCGACCGGGACGCCCCCCTTGAAGGAGATGATCACCTCGTCGGGCTCGCGCTCGACGGCCGGGTTCTGGGTGTACTCGTAGATGTCCTCGATCGGGGCGTTCCAGATGTCCTCGAGGAAGCCGGTCTCGATGGCCCGGCCGAAGACGTTCTGGTCGATGGAGTACGGGGACTTCTTGGTGGTCGCGATCGGCAGGCCCTTCTCCTCGCAGAAGGCGATGGCCTTGTCGCGGGTCATGGCGTAGTCGCGGACCGGGGCGATGCACTTGAGGTCGGGGGCGAGGGCGACGATGCCGGCCTCGAAGCGGACCTGGTCGTTGCCCTTGCCGGTGCAGCCGTGGGCGACGGTGCTGGCGCCGTGCTTCTGGGCGGCGGCGACGAGGTGCTTGACGATCGTCGGCCGGGAGAGGGCGGAGACCAGGGGGTAGCGGTCCATGTAGAGGGCGTTGGCCTTGATCGCCGGGAGGCAGTACTCCTCGGCGAACTCGTCCTTGGCGTCCGCGACCTCGGCCTCGACGGCACCGCAGGCGAGCGCGCGCTTGCGGATGACGTCCAGGTCCTCGCCGCCCTGGCCGACGTCGACCGCAACGGCGATGACCTCGGCGCCCGTCTCCTCGGCGATCCAGCCGATGGCGACGGAGGTGTCCAGACCGCCTGAGTAGGCGAGTACGACGCGCTCGGTCACGGGTTTCTCCTCACAGTGCATTCGCTGACATGCATGAGTATGCAGGAGTCCGCATGATTCGTCAATCTGCGATCCGGGGGTGTCTCAATTCCTTAGACAGTCGAACGATTGACGGCCATAATCGTTAGTCATGGGAAAGACTTATGAGCGCATCGAAGGCCGCCTGAGGACCTTCATCGAGGAGCAGCCGGTCTTCTTCACGGCCACCGCTCCCCTGTCCGCCGACGGCACCGTCAACCTCTCCCCCAAGGGCCTCAAGGGTTCCCTCACGGTCCTCGACGACCTCACCGTCGCCTATCTCGACTTCGCCGGCTCCAACGCGGAGACCGTCGCCCATCTACGGGAGAACGGCCGCATCACCCTGATGTGGTGCGCGTTCCAGGGGCCGCCGAACATCGTGCGCGTCCACGGGCGCGGAGAGCCGGTGTTCCGGGACGACCCGCGCTTCCCTGAGCTGCTCGCGCGCTTCCCCGGCATCGATCCGGGCGCCCACGGGCTGCGGGCGATCATCGTCGTGACCGCCGAGCTGATCCGGGACACCTGTGGGTACGCCGTGCCCTTCATGGCGTACGAGGCGGACCGGGATCTGCACGGCAAGCGGTTCGCGCGCGAGGACGACGCATCGCTGAACGCCTACTTCACCAAGAAGGAGCACGTGGCGACCAGCCTGGACGGACTACCCGGGCTGCCGTTGCCGCTGCCCCCGTCTACGGTCTGAGCCATGCGCCCAGGTGTCGTGCCCACCGCCGTCCTCGCCTGCCTGTCGCTGCTCGTGCTCGGTGCCGGGCGGTCGTCCTCGCCGCTGCCGGAGCGCATGGCGGACACCGGGGGCGGCTCCCAGCTGATCACCGCGGTGGCGGCGGGGGCCGGTTCGACGAGCGGCACGGTCACCTGGTGGAACCGCACGGACGGTCGCTGGGTGGCCGCCGGCAGCGCGCCGGCCCGTTTCGGGGCGAAGGGGCTCGTGGAGGGGGCCGCACGGCGGCAGGGCACGAACACGACACCGACCGGGCTGTACGGGCTGCCGTACGCCTTCGGCATCGAGGCGGCGCCCCGCGGGACGGCGTACCGGTACCGTCCCGTGCGGGCGGACTCCTGGTGGTGCCAGGACGGCGACTCCCGCGCCTACAACCGGTGGACCGAGCCCCGGGCGGCCGACTGCCGTGCCGCCGAGGCCGAGCATCTGATCACGTACCGCAGGCAGTACGCCCACGCCCTCGTCGTCGACTTCAACTACCACCGTCCGGTACGCGGCCGGGGCGCGGGCATCTTCCTGCATGTCAACGGGCGTGGGGCGACGGCGGGCTGCGTGTCCGTGCCGAAGGACGCGATGCGCAGGATCCTGCGCTGGGCGGACCCGGACCGCGCTCCGCACCTCGCGATCGGCACCGAGGGCGGGCGCACGGCGATCACCCGGTACTGAACGGCAGTACGGACCGGATTTCCCTCTGAACACTCCCGCGTCACGGCACGTATCTGTGGGCCAAGGGTCAAGTCCCCACGGAGGAACCGTGACCACCACGCTCGCCGGCGGCCGTGCCGCCCGCCGCCAGACGATGCGCCGCATCCGTCCGCGCCGCTCCCCTGCCGTCCCCCTGCTGCTCGCCGTGGGCGCGGGCGCGGTGGCCGTGCTGTGGTTGTGGTGGACCAACACCCCGTCCATCGCGGACACCACCGGGAAGATCGTCGCCGCGGGCCGGATCACCGGTCTGCTGGCCGGCTATCTGATGGCCCTGGTGGTGCTGCAGATGGCCCGCGTGCCCGCGCTGGAACGCCGGGTGGGCTCGGACCGGGTCGCGCGCTGGCACGCGATGAGCGGCCGCTACACCGTCTGCCTGGTCATCGCCCATGTCTTCCTGATCATGTGGGGCTACGCGCTCCAGGCGGGCAAGTCACTCGGCGACATCGTCCAGCAGACCATCACCTCCATCAACACGCTGCCCGACATGGGCAAGGCCGCCATCGGCACCGGTCTGCTGTTCGTGATCGCCTTCATCTCCATCGGCCCGATCCGCCGCCGGCTGCCGTACGACGGCTGGTACCACGTGCACCTGCTGACCTACGCGGCGGTGTATCTGACGTTCTGGCACCAGATCACCACCGGCAACGAGTTCGCCGTCGAGCCGTCCGCGAAGACCTTCTGGTACGGGCTCTACGGCGCGGTGACCGCGCTGGTGCTGTGGTACCGGATCATCACCCCGATCCGGCTGAACCTGCGGCACCGGATGCGGGTCGAGGCGGTCATCGAGGAGACGCCGGGCATCGTGTCGGTGCTGATCCGCGGGCGCAAGCTGCACCGGATCGGCGCGGAGGCCGGGCAGTTCTTCCGCTGGCGGTTCCTCGCGCCGGGCATGCGCTTCAGCTCCCACCCGTACTCGCTGTCGGCGGCGCCCCGCCCCGATCTGCTGCGGATCACCGTCAAGGCGATCGGCGACCACAGCTCCCGGCTGCGCGAGCTGGAGCCCGGCACCCGGGTGTGGGCGGAGGGCCCCTACGGGGCGCTCACCGCCCAGCGCCGCAGCCGCGGCAAGGTGCTGCTGGTGGCGGGCGGGGTCGGCATCACCCCGATGCGGGCGCTGTTCGAGACGCTGCCCGGCGCCTCCGGCGACATCACCCTGCTGTACCGGGCCAACAGCACACAGGACCTCGCCCTGTGGGGCGAGCTGGCGAAGATCGCCGACGAGCGCGGGGCGCGGCTGATGTACGCGGTGAACAGCCCCGACGGGGAGCGGCCGGACATCTCGGCGGAGAGTCTGCAGCGCAAGATCCCGGACGTCGACAAGCACGACGTGTTCATGTGCGGGCCACCCGGCTTCGCCCAGCAGGTGTACGAGGCGCTGCGCGGCGCGGGTGTCCCCGCACGCCGGATCCACCACGAGTCGTTCGAGATGTGAGCGACGGCCGTCCCCGCCCCCTCCCCCACCTCCCCCTCCCACCCTGTTCAGCACCCATTTCAGGAGCTCGAGAAGCGATGAGGAAGAGTCATCCCGTGCGGCGTGCCGTGCTCGCCACCGCCGCCACGGTCTCCGGGATCGTGCTGCTGCTGTCGCTGAAGCCGGCGTCCGACCCGGGCGCGGCCGA
>NZ_JAOCQE010000205.1 GCF_025290915.1 Streptomyces sp. 15-116A
GGACGGACGAACCTCTGGTGTGCCAGTTGTTCTGCCAAGGGCATGGCTGGTTGGCTACGTTCGGGAGGGATAACCGCTGAAAGCATCTAAGCGGGAAGCCTGCTTCGAGATGAGGACTCCCACCTCTGTAAGAGGGTAAGGCTCCCAGTAGACGACTGGGTTGATAGGCCGGATATGGAAGCACGGTAACGTGTGGAGTTGACCGGTACTAATAGGCCGAGGGCTTGTCCTCAGTTGCTCGCGTCCACTGTGTCAGTTCTGAGACAACGACCGTTGTCGGCTTTGAGCAGAACGAACAATAGAAGAGTGTGCTTGTTCGCTCGAAACCATTAGGGTTTCGGTGGTCATAGCGTAGGGGAAACGCCCGGTTACATTCCGAACCCGGAAGCTAAGCCTTACAGCGCCGATGGTACTGCAGGGGGGACCCTGTGGGAGAGTAGGACGCCGCCGAACAATCTTTGGAAGGACCCCTGGTCACCAGCGTACAGCTGGGACCAGGGGTCCTTTTTTATTTATGCTTGCAGTACCGAAGACAGGAGTCACCGATGTCCACCAACTCTCCCGACGACCGACCGGAGCGCGACCAGCGGCGACGGGACAGTGGTGACCGTGACCGTGGCGGCGCCCGGCGCAGTGGCCCGCGACGCGGCGATGACCGTGATCGCGGATTCCGCAGGGACGGCGACCGGGATCGCGGCGAGCGCGGCGGTTTCCGGCGGGACGACCGGCGGGACGACCGGAGCGGTGGCCGGCTGGAGCGCGGTGAGCGTGGCGGCTTCCGTGGACGGGACGACAACCGGGGCGGTGAGCGCGGCGGTTACCGAGGCCGCGACGACCAGCGCGGTGAGCGCAGTGACCGCGGTGAGCGGGGCGGGTTCCGCCGTGACGACAACCGTGGCGGCTTCCGTGGACGGGACGACAACCGCGGTGGCGAGCGCGGCGGTTACCGAGGTCGCGACGACCGGCGTGATGACCGCCGCGACCGTGACGACCGGCGTGACGACCGCCGGGACCGCGGCGACCGCGGTGGTTACCGGCGGGATGACGACCGCAGTGGGTTCCGGCGGGATGACGACCGCAGTGGGTTCCGGCGGGACGATGACCGTGGTGGATTCCGCCGCGATGACGACCGTGGCGGTTTCCGTCGCGACGACCGGGACCGTCGTGACCGTGACGACCGCGGTGACCGTGGCGGTCGCAGCGAGCAGGGTGGCTACCGGCGTGACGACCGTGACCGGCGTGACGACAGCCGGGGCGCCGAGCGCGGTGAGCGCGGCGGCTTCCGTGGGCGTGATGACCGCAGTGGTGGTCGGCCGGAGCGGGGCGGCTTCCGTGGGCGGGACGACAGCCGCGGTGGTTTCCGTGGCCGGGACGGCGACCGTGACCGGGACCGCGGCGAGCGCGGGGGATTCCGGGGACGCGACGACCGTGGTCGTGGGCCTCGGCGGGACGACCGGGGAGGCCGGCCCGGTGGGTTCCGTGGGCGGGACGACCGGCAGGGCGGCGGGCGGTTCCGTGACGAGCGGGACCGGGACCGCGAGCCCATCAAGCGGCTGCCGATCCCCGAGGACGTCACCGGCGAGGAGATCGACAAGGACGTACGCCAGGAGCTGCAGAGCCTGCCCAAGACGCTCGCGGAGGACGTCGCCAAGAACCTGGTGATGGTCGCCCGGCTCATCGACGAGGACCCCGAGGGCGCGTACGGCTACTCCAGGGTCGCGCTGCGGCTGGCGTCGCGTGTCGCCGCCGTACGCGAGGCCGCCGGGTTCGCCGCCTACGCCAACCAGAAGTACGCCGAGGCGCTCGCGGAGTTCCGGGCGGCGCGGCGGATGACCGGGACCGTGGAGCTGTGGCCGCTCATGGCCGACTGCGAGCGCGGGCTCGGGCGGCCGGAGAAGGCGCTGGACATGGCCGGGGCGTCCGAGGTGCAGAAGCTGGACAAGGCCGGGCAGGTCGAGATGCGGCTCGTCGCGGCCGGTGCCCGGCGTGACATGGGGCAGCTGGACGCGGCGATCGTGACGCTGCAGAGCTCCGAGCTGGCGTCGCACTCCGTCCAGCCGTGGACCGCGCGGCTGCGGTACGCGTACGCCGACGCGCTGCTCGCCGCCGGGCGGGCCGACGAGGCGCGCGAGTGGTTCGCGAAGGCCGTGGAGGCCGACCGCGACGGCAGCACCGACGCCTCCGACCGGTTGGCCGAACTGGACGGCGTGGAGTTCATGGACGCCCTCGACGAAGGCGAGGGCGAGGACGAGAACGCCGAGGCGGCCGAGGCCGCCGACGCCGACGTGGATGCCGACAAGGACTGACGTCCGAGAGCGCGGTGAAGGGGCGGGTCCCGGCGAGGGGCCCGCCCCTTTCGCGTTCAGCGTCCGCGTCTCACAGGTCCAGTGCGCGCAGGACCAGGCCCGACGCCGGCTTCGGGCCGAACGACGTCGACTTGCGGGGCATCGTGACGCCCTGGCGGGCCAGGTCGCGGACGACCTCCTCGCGGACCGGGTGCATCAGGACCGCCGTACCGCCGTCGCGTTCCGCCTTCTCCACTGTCGCGGCCGTGTCGTGGATGTAGGCGATGTGGGCGGGGGAGTCCTCGGGGATGCGCCAGACGTGCTCGAGGAGCGTGGCGTGCAGGACCGTGGCGTCCAGGGTGCGCCAGGCCTCGGGGCGGTCCGCCGGGACCGTGCGGGCCAGCAGGTCCGGATCCGGGCGGTCGACGAGGTGGAAGGCGCCGTCCCCGGCCAGGAGGAAGGCGTTGCCCGTGCCCGCCGCTTCGGCGAGGACCGTCAGGGCGTCCGGCAATGCGGCCTCCACGCGGCGCACGCGGAACAGGCCGTGCAGGGCGGCCACCGCGTCCGCGACGGGCAGGCCGTGCAGCAGGCGGTGGATGGCCCGGACCCGGAGGGGGTAGCGGGCCGTGTCGACGAGGAGGACCAGGCCGTGGTCCCAGGGGCCGGGGGAGGAGTGCTCGGTGCGGAGGCGGCGGTAGGTAGCCCAGCGGTGGTGGCCGTCGGCGATGAGGGCCTGGTGGCCGGCGAGTTCCTTGGCGACGGCGGTCACGTCTGCGGTGTCGGTGACGGACCACAGGCGGTGGTGGAAGCCGTCCTCGGTGGTGGTCGCGAGCAGCGGGGATGTCGCGGCCACGCGCTCGACCAGGGCCGCCGTCACGGTCGCCGAGCCGTCGCCGCGGTAGGTGAGCAGCAGGGGTTCGAGGTTCGCGGACGTGGCGCGCATCAGGGCCGCGCGGTCGGCGACGATGTGCGGCATGACGTCCTCGTGCGGGAGGACCAGCTGCTCCTCGGGGTCCGAGACGCGCAGGGTGCCGATGATGCCGCGTTGCAGCATGCCGTCGCCGTCGCTCTGCTCGTAGACGTAGAGACCGGGCTCGGGGTCGGCGGTCAGGATGCCCTCGGAGCGCCAGCGGCGGAGTGTGGCGGCGGCCTGGGCGTTGCGGGCCTCGGGGGTGTCGGCCTCCGGCAGGATCAGCCGGACGATGTTGTGCGGGTCGGCGGACTGAAGGTGGTGCAGACCGTCGGGACGGACGACGACGTCGTACGGCGGGGACGTCACGGCGGCCAGGCTGCCGACCCGGTCGGGGTCGTAACGAAGGCCTCGGAACGGCGTGAGTTCCAGGCCTCGGTGCGCCTTTGCTTCCGAGTGACCTGCAGTGTTCATCCCGGCATCGTACGGGTGCACGCGGTGTCAGTGGCATGGGGGATGATCGGGGGCACGTGGTCGAACGAGGAGCGAGGCGCATGAGCGTGAGCGGTGTCAGGACGAGGCCCGAGAGCAGCGGGCGGGCCCTGAGCGAGGCGTACGACACGGCGCTGCTCGATCTCGACGGGGTGGTGTACGCGGGCGGGAGCGCGATCGCCCATGCCGTCGAGTCGCTCGCAGTCGCCCGGGAACAGGGCATGCACCTCGCGTATGTGACGAACAACGCGCTGCGGACGCCGGACACCGTGGCCGCGCATCTGACCGAGCTGGGCATACCGACGGGCGCGGAGGATGTGATCACCTCGGCTCAGGCGGTGGCGCGGCTGATCAGTGAGCAGGTGCCCGCGGGCGCCCGGGTGCTGGTGGTCGGCGGTGAGGGGCTGCGGGTGGCGCTGCGGGAGCGCGGGCTGGTGCCGGTGGAGTCGGCCGACGACGATCCGGTGGCGGTCGTGCAGGGGTACGGCGGGCCCGAGTTGCCGTGGGGGCGGTTCGCGGAGGCGAGTTACGCCGTCGCGCGGGGTGTGCCGTGGTTCGCGTCCAACACGGATCTGACCATTCCCAGCGGCCGGGGGATCGCGCCGGGCAACGGGGCGGCGGTGGAGGTGGTGCGGATCGCCACCGGGGCCGAGCCGCAGGTGGCGGGCAAGCCGCTGCCGCCGATGCACCGGGAGACGATTCTGCGGACCGGGGCCGAGCGGCCGCTGGTGGTCGGGGACCGGCTGGACACGGACATCGAGGGGGCGTTCAACGGCGGCGTCGACTCGCTGCTGGTGCTGACCGGGGTGACGGACGGGGCGCAGCTGCTCGCGGCGCCGCCGCAGCACCGGCCGACGTACGTCGACGCCGATCTGCGCGGGATGCTCACGGGGCAGCCGGACGTCGTCGAGGAGAGCGGCGGGTTCCGGTGCGGGGGCTGGACGGCGACGGCGGGGGCCGGCGCGCTGGAGCTGACGGGGGAGGGGGCCTCGCTCGACGGGCTGCGTGCGCTGTGCGCGGTGGCGTGGACGGCGGCCGGGGAGGGTGTGTGCACGCTGGACGGTGGGAAGGCGCTGGCCCGGCTGGGGTTGTGAGGCGCTCGCGTTGAGCTGCGTCTCCGGCACCTCGGGATCTTGATCGATTGGCAGGGTAGGCTAACCTAACTGCGTGTTGGTCGACAGTCCTCCTCAACAGCGCGCGGAAAACGCCCCCGCGCCCCCGAAGCGCCGGGCGATACGCGCCCTTGGGCTGCTGCTCTCCGCCGTGATCCTGCTGCTCGTCGCCGTGGCGAGTATCGCGGTCGGGGCGAAGGAGCTGACCCTGGACCAGGTCTGGCACGGCCTGTTCGAGGAGTCGGGCAGTTACGGCGATGTGGTCGTCGCCGACCGGTTGTCACGAACTGTGCTCGGGCTGCTCGTCGGGGCCGCGCTCGGACTCGCGGGAGCCGTGCTTCAGGCGCTCACCCGTAACCCGCTCGCCGATCCGGGACTGCTCGGCATCAACGCGGGCGCGTCCGCGGCCGTCGTCACCGCGCTCACCTTCTTCGGCGTCACCTCGCTGTCCGGATATGTGTGGTTCGCGTTCTGCGGGGCGGCGGCCGTCGGCGCGCTGGTGTGGTTCCTCGGCGGCAGCCGGGGCGCGACGCCGGTGCGGCTGGCCCTCGCGGGTACGGCGATCAGCGCCGCGCTCTACGGCTATCTCCAGGCGATCATGATTCTGGACGACGCCGCGCTCGGGAAGATGCGCTTCTGGACGGTGGGTTCGCTGGCCTCGGGTGACAACTCGACCATCACGCAGGTGCTTCCGTTCCTGCTGGCCGGCTCCGTCCTCGCGCTCGCGCTCGCCCGGCCGCTCAACGCCATGGCCATGGGCGACGACACCGCCAAGGCCCTCGGCGCCAACCTCAACCGCACCCGGGCGCTGTCCATGCTGGCCGCGACCGTGCTGTGCGGGGCCGCCACCGCCGCCTGCGGGCCGATCATGTTCGTCGGGCTGATGGTGCCGCACGTCGTGCGCTCCTTCACCGGACCCGACCTGCGCTGGATCCTGCCGTACGCGGCGATCCTGTCGCCCGTGCTGCTGCTCGGCGCCGATGTGATCGGCCGGATCGTGGCCCGGCCCGCGGAGCTCCAGGTCGGCATCGTCACCGCGATCATCGGCGGCCCCGTGTTCATTCTTCTCGTACGACGGCGGAGGACGGCCCAGCTGTGAAGAGCAACCGCGCGGTACGCACCCCCGGCGGACTCTCGGTCCGGCTCGACGTGCGCGCCCTCACCGTCGTCGTCCTGCTGCTGCTCGCCGCGCTCACCGCGAGCGTGGTGCTGATCGGCACCGGCGACTTCCCGATCTCGACCGCCGATGTCATCAGGACCCTCCTCGGCGAGGGCAACGCGGGCCAGGAGTTCATCGTCAACGAACTGCGGCTGCCCCGGGTGCTGGTCGGACTGCTGGTCGGCGCCTCGCTCGGGCTGGGCGGTGCGCTGTTCCAGGCCATCTCCCGCAACCCGCTGGGCAGTCCGGACGTCCTCGGCCTCGGGCAGGGGGCGACGGCCGGCGCGCTCGTCATGATCGTGCTGTTCTCCGGCACCGCCGAGCAGATCACCGCCGGTGCGCTGGTGGGCGGGCTGGTGACCGGGTTCGCCATCTATCTGCTCGCCTGGAAGCGGGGCGTGCACGGATACCGGCTGGTCCTGGTCGGTATCGGTGTCTCCGCGATCGTCACCGCCGTCAACGGCTATCTGCTCACCAAGTCCGACATCGTGGACGCCGCGCAGGCCGTGGTGTGGATGACCGGCTCCCTCGACGGCCGCGACTGGGACCAGGTCTGGCCGCTGCTCACGCTGTGCGCGGTCCTCGTACCGCTGGTGCTCGCCAACTCCCGAGGCCTGCGGATGATGGAGATGGGCGACGACGTCTCCTACGCCCTCGGGGTGCGCGTGGAGCGGGTGCGGATGCTGCTGATGGTGTCCGCCGTGCTGCTCACCGCGTCCGCCACCGCCGCGGCCGGGCCGGTCGCCTTCGTCGCGCTCACCGCGCCCCAGCTCGCCCGGCGCCTGACCCGCTCGCCGGGCCCGAACCTGCTGCCGTCGCTGTGCATGGGCGCCGCCCTGCTGGTCACCGCCGACTGGATCTCCCAGCGTGCCTTCGGCGCCGACCAGTTGCCCGTGGGTGTGGTCACCGGTGTGCTCGGCGGTGCGTATCTGCTGTGGCTGCTGGTCGCCGAACGCAGGGCGGGCCGGATATGAGCGTCGGGAAAGACCAGACACCTGCCAGCGGACTGAACAACCCGAGGAGCACCGTGAACCGCCTGTCCGCCGAGAGCGTCACCCTCGCCTACGACCAGCGGGTCATCGCCGAGCAACTGTCGGTGGAGATACCGGACAACTCCTTCACCGTCATCGTCGGCCCCAACGCCTGCGGCAAGTCGACGCTGCTGCGGGCGCTGTCGCGGATGCTCAAGCCCAGTCACGGGCGAGTGCTGCTCGACGGGCAGCTCATCCAGTCGATGCCGGCGAAGAAGGTCGCCCGCACCCTCGGTCTGCTGCCCCAGTCGTCGATCGCGCCCGACGGGATCACCGTCGCCGACCTGGTGGGCCGCGGCCGCTATCCGCACCAGGGCATCCTGCGCCAGTGGTCGGCGGAGGACGAGCGGGTCGTCCAGGAGTCCATGGCGCAGACCGGGGTCGCCGAGCTCGCCGACCGCTACGTCGACGAACTCTCCGGCGGTCAGCGCCAGCGCGTGTGGATCGCCATGGCGCTCGCCCAGCAGACCCCGCTGCTGCTGCTCGACGAGCCGACCACCTACCTCGACATCCAGCACCAGATCGACGTCCTGGACCTGTGCGCGGAGCTCCACGAGGAGCAGGGCCGCACCCTCGTCGCCGTGCTGCACGACCTCAATCACGCCGCCCGCTACGCCACCCACCTCATCGCGCTGCGGGACGGCAAGGTCATCGCCGAGGGCGCGCCGAAGGACATCGTCACCGCGGATCTGGTCGAGCGGGTCTTCGGGCTGCGCTGCCAGGTCATCGACGACCCGGAGACCGGCACACCCCTGATCGTGCCGGCGGCCCGGAAGACACGTGCTGCGAAGGCGGCGGACACCAGGAGCACGGAGAAGGTCGGAGCCACGAAAGCCTCCTGAGCGTGGCCGCGGGTCCGGGCCGTGGCAGCTCGCTGAGTCCGGCCGCCGGCATCGGTCGCCGGGGCTTCCGTGCCGGACGGCCGCCCCGGTCCGTGGTGGCTTTCCGATGCCTGGAGGCTGGTCCGGTCCGCGGCGGCTTTCCGTGCCGGGCGGCCGGCCAGGGGCGCGGCGGTGCGGGGCGGCGGCCTTCGGCGCTCTGGTGTGGTCCTCGGCGGCAGCCGGGGTGCGCTACGCCAGTACGGCCGGCCCTCGCCGGTACCGCCATCAGCGCCGCGCTCGTTTCCGTGTGCCTGGCGGCCGGTTCGGGCCGCGGCAGCTTTCGAGCCTGGCTGTCGGTCCGGGCCGCGGCAGCTTTCCGGCAGGCGGACGTGGCCTCAGTTCCGGCAGGTCCCGGTCACAGCAGCTTTCTCAGGCGGAACAGGTCGCGTAGGCCTGCCTCCAGGTGGACTCGGCCCGAGGCCCAGGCTCGGGCGAAGTGGAGGTCGCCGTCGACCAGGGAGACCAGGTCGTCGCCCGTCATCCTGAGTCGTATCTGCGCCTTCTCGCGGGGCGGGCCTTGCAGAGTCTCGTGCACCTCGATGCGGCCGCCGGTGAGCCGGCCGGCGAAGGTCACGTCCAGGTCGGTGATGTGGCAGCTGACCGAGCGGTCCATCGCCGCGGCGTCACGGACGTCGCCCTCGGCGTGCTGCATGCTGTCCGAAAGCTTGTCGAGTGCGGCACGGCACTGTTCGATCGTGGCCATCGCGCACGACGGTACCCCAGCCGTTCGGGGTAGCGTCGGGGCATGAACGACGCAGTGCCCGACACCCCGGCGGTGCCGGAGGAGCCCGTGGCGGAGCCCGGGTACGAACCCGCAGGACCCGCCCCCCTCGGTGTGCCGCGCACGGCCACCGGCAACGCCGAGGTGGACGCGCATCTGGAGCGGCTGGCCGACGCCGACCACCTCACCACCGACGGTCACCTCGAGGTGTACGAGGATGTGCACCGGGGGCTGCGCGACGCGCTCACCGCGCTCGACGCCCGCCCGGGACCCCAGGGACCTCCGGGGCCCCCATCGCCGTACCACCGACAGGGGAGCTGAACCGAACGTGGCAGGAGTCGCACGCCGCCGTCTCGACGCGGAGCTGGTCCGCCGGAAGCTCGCGCGCTCGCGCGAGCACGCCAGCCAGCTGATCGCCGCCGGACGGGTCACCGTCGGCAAGACCGTCGCGACCAAGCCCGCCACGCAGGTCGAGACCGCCGCCGCGATCGTCGTCGCCGCCGACGCCGGCGACCCCGACTACGTCTCGCGCGGCGGCCACAAGCTCGCCGGCGCGCTCGAGGTCTTCGTACCGCAGGGGCTGGTCGTGAAGGGGCGGCGCGCACTGGACGCCGGGGCGTCCACCGGGGGGTTCACCGACGTCCTGCTGCGGGCCGGGGCGGCGCACGTGGTCGCCGTGGACGTCGGATACGGACAACTCGCCTGGTCGCTGCAGAGCGATGAACGCGTCACCGTCAAGGACCGTACGAACGTACGGGAGTTGACGCTCGAAGCGATCGATGGGGAGCCTGTGGATCTTGTCGTGGGGGATCTGTCCTTCATCCCGCTCGGGCTGGTCCTGCCCGCGCTGAAGCGGTGCGTGAACCCGGACGCCGACCTGGTGATGATGGTCAAGCCGCAGTTCGAGGTCGGCAAGGAGCGCCTCGGCAGCGGGGGAGTCGTCCGCAGTGCGCAGCTGCGGGCCGAGGCCGTGCGGGGTGTGGCCGAGAAGGCGTGGGAGCTGGGGCTGGGTGTGAAGGGAGTCACCGCCAGTCCGCTGCCCGGCCCCTCCGGCAATGTCGAATACTTCCTGTGGCTGCGGGCCGGGGCACCGGAACTGGACCCGGCCGATGTTGACCGTGCTGTGGCGGAGGGGCCGCGTTGACGCAGAACCGAGCTCGAACTGTTTTCCTGCTGGCCCACACCGGGCGGCCCGCGGCCATCCGCAGTGCCGAGCTCGTGGTCAAGGGGCTGCTGCGCTCCGGGCTCGGGGTGCGGGTGCTGGAGGCGGAGGCGGAGGATCTGCCGCTGCCGGACGAGGTGGAGACCGTCAAGGAGGCGACGCCGCAGTGCCTGGACGACTGCGAGCTGCTGATCGTCCTCGGCGGTGACGGCACGCTGCTGCGCGGCGCGGAGTTCGCGCGGGCCTCCGGGGTGCCGATGCTCGGCGTCAACCTCGGGCGGGTGGGGTTCCTCGCGGAGGCCGAGCGGGACGACCTCGACAAGGTCGTGGACCGCGTGGTGAGCCGGGCGTACGAGGTCGAGGAGCGGATGACCGTCGATGTGGTGGTGCACCGCAACGGGGACATCGTGCACACGGACTGGGCGCTGAACGAGGCGGCGGTGCAGAAGGTGTCCGCGGAGCGGATGCTGGAGGTCGTGCTGGAGATCGACGGGCGGCCGGTCACGGGGTTCGGGTGTGACGGGATCGTGTGTGCGACGCCTACCGGGTCGACGGCGTACGCGTTCTCGGCCGGGGGGCCCGTGGTGTGGCCCGAGGTGGAGGCGCTGCTGATGGTGCCGATCTCCGCGCATGCGCTGTTCGCCAAGCCGTTGGTGACGTCGCCGGATTCCGTGCTGGCGGTGGAGGTTCTGCCTCATGTGCCGCCGGGGGTTCTGTGGTGTGACGGGCGGCGGACGGTGGAGTTGCCGGCGGGGGCGCGGGTGGAGGTGCGACGGGGGGCTGTGCCGGTGCGGCTGGCTCGGCTGCATCATGCTTCGTTCACGGATCGGTTGGTGGCGAAGTTCGCGTTGCCGGTTTCTGGATGGCGGGGGGCTCCGCATTAGCCCAATGTGGGGGGCCGGCTGGGGAGCGTGGGCGGCTGCGGGTGGTATGTGGCTGGTCGCGCAGTTCCCCGCGCCCCTTGAGGTCGGACCACTCCCGTGGGTGACATAGGTGGGGCGGTCGCACTTCTCCTGCCGGACCTCGTAAGGTCTTTCCCGTGTTGGAGGAGATGCGGATACGGTCGCTGGGCGTGATCGACGACGCCGTTGTCGAGCTGTCGCCCGGGTTCACCGCTGTCACCGGTGAGACGGGCGCGGGCAAGACCATGGTGGTCACCAGTCTCGGGCTGCTGCTGGGCGGACGCGCGGACGCGGCCCTGGTGCGGATCGGGGCGAAGAACGCGGTCGTCGAGGGGCGGATCTCCGTGCCCGGGGACGCCGCGGCCGTCGTACGCGCGGAGGAGGCCGGGGCCGAGCTGGACGACGGGGCGCTGCTGATCAGCCGTACCGTTTCCGCCGAGGGACGCTCGCGGGCCCATCTGGGCGGGCGCAGTGTGCCGGTGGGGCTGCTCGCCGAGCTCGCCGACGATCTCGTGGCCGTGCACGGGCAGACCGACCAGCAGGGGCTGCTGAAGCTGTCCCGGCAGCGGCAGGCGCTCGACCGGTACGCCGGGGACGCGGTCGCCGTGCCGCTCGCCAAGTACACCGAGGCGTACAAGCGGCTGCGGGCCGTGTCCGCGGAGCTGGACGAGATCACCACGCGCGCGCGTGAGCGGGCCCAGGAGGCCGACCTGCTGCGCTTCGGGCTCGAGGAGATCGCCGCCGTCGAGCCGCGCGCCGGTGAGGACGTGGAGCTCGCCGAGGAGGCCGAGCGGCTGGGGCACGCCGAGGCGCTGGCGTCGGCGGCGTCGGCCGCGCACGCCGCTCTGGCGGGCAACCCGGAGGACCCCGAGGGCGTGGACGCCGGGACGCTCGTCGCGGGCGCCCAGCGGGCCCTGGAGGCCGTACGGGCCCACGACCCGGCGCTGGCCGCGCTCACCGACCGGATCGGTGAGATCGGCATCCTGCTGCGCGACGTCGCCGGGGAGCTCGCGGGGTACGCCGACGACCTGGACGCCGATCC
>NZ_JAOCQE010000206.1 GCF_025290915.1 Streptomyces sp. 15-116A
GGGGGGGGCGGGGGCGGGGGAGGAGGAGACAGACACGTGCACCGTCCTGAGAAGCGTTCGCGAAGGCACGCGCCCGGCAACGAAACATCGCATCGGCGTGCGAGGCGGCGGGCAGCGCGCGGAAGGGCGTGAGAGAAGCGCGAGTTCAGAAGGAGGGGCGACACACGCAGCCCGCATAGCGGACGAGGTCCATATGGACCCTCCGCCACAGGCGCACACAGGTGTCGGTCACGGACCGGAGTACACCATGAGGCCGCACACCGGTTCAACTCACCGTCACCATGTGGACCACACGGTCACGGCCACGTCGAGGGAGGGGCCCCGAGGAGCCCCCGGATCCTCAGCCGGACAAGGCCCTGAACCCTCAGCCGGACAAGGCCCTGAACCCTCAGCCGGACAAGGCCCTGAACCCTCAGCCGGACACGGCCCCGGACCCTCAGCCGGACACAGCCCCCGCTCCGGCTCCCGCCTCCACGCCGGCCCCCGCTTCAGCCTCGGCCCTCGCGGGCCCGCCGATCACCGCCTCCGCAGCCGCGTACAGGTCCGCCGGGCGGACGCCGCTCAGCGCGGTCACCAGATGACCGTCGGGGCGTACGAGCAGCACGCTGTGGGCGGGCGCCCCCGGGTAGCTCTCCGCGACCAGCAGCTCCGCCGGATGTGGCAGTGCGGCCACGGCAGCCGCGAGCCGGGGCATGATCCCGGCGGACATCCAGTGCCGGCGCTCCCACACCCCCGTCCCCGGCGCGATCAGCACCACCAGCAGCGCACCCCGGCCGAGCCGGTCGCGCAGCTGCACGAAATTGCCGTCCTCCGCCGTGACACGAACGTCGGCGACCGGCGCCCCGGGCGGGGTGTCGACCGGCAGCTCGCCCTCGAGCGGCCCGGGCGCGAGCGGCGAGTCGGCGTACGCCCCCGGTGCGCCCAGTGCGCCCTGCCCCAGGTGACCGTCCGTCAGCAGCGCGTCGTGACCGCGACCGGCGCCGGGGACGTAGGACCGCAGCCCGCCGCCGCCCCGCAGTATGGGCAGCGCCTGGTCGGCGGCGCGTAGCCGGGCGGCGACGATGGCCCGCCGCTCGGTCTGATAGCTGTCGAGCAGCGCCTCGTGCGGACCGTGATGCCAGGCCAGCGCCAGCTTCCAGGCGAGGTTGTCGGCGTCGCGCAGCCCCTCGTCCAGCCCGTGCGTGCCGAGCGCGCCGAGCAGGTGCGCCGCGTCCCCGGCGAGGAACACCCGGTTCACCCGCCAGCGCCGGGCCAGCCGGTGGTGGACGGTGTGGACACCGGTGTCCAGCAGCTCGTACGGCGGTGTGGTGCCGCCCGCCCAGCCGCCGAGCGTCTCCCGGACACGGGCCAGCAGCAGCTCCGGCGTGACCAGCTCCTTGCCCGGGGGCAGCAGCCAGTCCAGCCGCCACACACCGTCCGGAAGCGGCCGTGCGGTGATCTCACCGGCCGACGGCCCGGACGTACGCCAGGGCGGCAGCCGGTGCAGCAACGCCTCTTCCTGCCAGGGGAGTTCCGTGCGCAGCGCGGCGACGGCATGACGTTCCACCGCCGTACGCCCCGGGAAACGGATGTCCTGCAGCTTGCGCACGGTCGAGCGGGGGCCGTCGCAGCCGACCAAGTAACTGCCGCGCCACCAGGTGCCCTTGGGTCCGCGCGTGTGCGCGGTGACGCCCGAGGGCTCCTGTTCGAGGGAGTCGAGACGGCTGTCCACGGCGACCTTGACGAGCGGTTCGCCGGCGAGTGCCGAGCGCAGGGCGCCGGTGAGTACGTGCTGGGCGATGTGCAACGGGGCGGAGTTGTCGTCGAAAGCGACCTCGCGCATCACCTGCTTGCGCCGCATCGACCGCCATCCGGCCCAACGTGCGCCGAGCTGCGCGAGCGGGGCGCCGGTCAACCGTTCCATCAGCGCGGCGGTGTCCTCGCGCAGCACGACCGTGCGCGCCGGACGGGGCTCGTCCTTGCCCGGCCCTTCGTCCAGCACCACGCACGGCACCTCCTGACGCGCCAGCGCCAGGGCGAGCGTCAGCCCCACGGGCCCCGCTCCGACGATGATCACCGGGTCCATTGCGCGGCGCTCCCTGCTCGCGGTGACGTCCGGGGGGGCGGGAAGGAACAGGAAGATGGAGCAGGGTGCACGATCACAGAACGTATGCAACCTACTGCCGGTGCTTGCGTCAAGTGACCGACGGCTGCGGCGATCATGCGGCGCCGTGACGGTTCGTCACAGCACATGACTGTGGCCCGCCGGGTGCCGGCGGGCCACAGTCATGGAGGCTGATCGTCCGTCAATGCTTGTCGGGCCCCTGCGGACCGCCGATCTCCGCCGCGTTGAGTTCGTCGACCTCGCCCGCACCCACGACCGCACCCGTGCTCCGCTTGCTGCGCCGCAGCCAGCCTTCCAGCCACGAGGCGAAGGACGTGAGGATGAAGTTCAGGATGATGAAGATGACCGCCACCACGATGAAGCTGGGGATGTCGTTCGCGTAGTTGGCCGCGAGTGTGCCGCGGGAGTTCAGCAGCTCGGTGAAGCCGAGCATCACGCCGCCCAGGGCGGTGTCCTTCACGATGACGACCAGCTGGCTCACGATCGCCGGGAGCATCGCCGTGACCGCCTGCGGCAGCAGGACGCTGGTCATCGTCTGGGTCTTGCGCAGGCCGATCGCCTGGGCCGCCTCCGTCTGTCCCTTGGGCAGGGAGAGGATGCCGGCGCGTACGACCTCGGCGAGGACCGAGGCGTTGTAGAGCACCAGGCCGGTGACGACCGCGTACAGGGGGCGGCTGTCGCTGGGGATGTCCGTGGAGCGGACGTAGAACTCGTTCGCGAACAGCATCAGCAGCAGGACCGGGATGGCGCGGAAGAACTCCACCACCGCGCCCGCCGGGATGCGCACCCAGCGGTGGTCCGACATCCGGGCGATGCCGAGGACGGCACCGAGCGGAAGGGCGATGACCATCGAGAGGGCCGCGGCCTTCAGAGTGTCGGCCAGGCCCGGCAGCAGATAGGTCGTCCAGGCTTCGGACGTCGTGAAGGGCTTCCACAGGGACCACTTCAGCTGGCCCTTCTCGTCCATCACATGCCAGATCCACCACAGCAGCAGGGCGAGCAGGACGAAGAAGACCACCGAGAAGATCAGGTTGCGCCGCTTGGCCTTCGGGCCCGGGGCGTCGTACAGAACGGACGTCATCGCTTCACCGCCAGTCGCTTGCTCAGCCAGCCGAGGAACAGGCCGGTGGGCAGGGTCAGTACTACGAACCCGAAGGCGAAGATCGCGCCGATGAGCAGCGTCTGTGCCTCGTTCTCGATCATTTCCTTCATCAGCAGCGCGGCCTCCGCGACACCGATCGTGGCCGCCACCGTGGTGTTCTTGGTCAGGGCGATCAGCACGTTCGCCAGCGGACCGATGACCGAGCGGAACGCCTGCGGCAGGACGACGAGCCTCAGGACCTGGCTGAAGCTGAGCCCGATGGCCCGCGCCGCCTCCGCCTGCCCGACGGGCACCGTGTTGATGCCGGAGCGGATCGCCTCGCAGACGAACGCCGCGGTGTACGCGACAAGGCCGAGGACGGCCAGGCGGAAGTACTTGAGGTCGAAATCGTCGGGCGCACCCATCGTCACGCCGAAGATGTCGGCAAGGCCGAGCGAGGTGAAGACGATGATGACGGTCAGAGGAATGTTCCGGACGATGTTCACGTAGGCGGTGCCGAACCCGCGCATCAGCGGCACCGGGCTGACCCGCATGCCCGCCAGCAGCGTGCCCCAGATCAGGGATCCGACGGCCGAGAAGACGGTGAGCTGCACCGTGACCCAGAAGGCGCCCAACAGGGACGGGTCGTCATAGTCTGAAAGAAAGTCGAACACGATCTCCCGCGCTTCCGGGTGTGTGGCGTACGTGGCGGACGTGGCGCGCCGCCGCCGGATAAGCGGTGGGCGGCGGCGCGACGGCGGATCCCCGCGTCGATCGCGGGGATCCTGCGTCGGCGGAGTCCCGCGTTACTGGACGATCTGACCGATCTTCGGGGCGGGCTCGTACTTGTAGTTCGCCGGACCGAAGTTCTCCTGGACGGCCTTCTCCCAGGTCTTGTCCTGGACCATCTTCTCGAGCGCGGCGTTGATCTTGTCCACGGTCTCCTTGTCGCCCTTCTTGACGCCGATGCCGTAGTTCTCGTTGCTGAGCTTCAGACCGGCGAGCTTGAACTGACCCTTGTACTGCTCCTGCGCGGCGTAGCCGGCCAGGATCGAGTCGTCGGTGGTCAGTGCGTCAACCGCACCGCTCTTCAGAGCCGAGAGGCACTCGGAGTAACCGCCGCGCTGGGTCAGCTGAGCCTTCGGCGCGAAGTCGTTCTTGACGTTCTGCGCCGAAGTCGAGCCCGTCACCGAGCACAGCTTCTTGTCGTTCAGATCCGTAGCCTCGGTGATGTCCGAGTCCTTCTTCACCAGCAGATCCTGGTGAGCCAGCAGATACGGACCCGCGAAGTCGACCTTCTCCTTGCGCTCATCGGTGATGGAGTAGGTCGCCGCGATGAACTTCACGTCCCCGCGCGCGAGGGCGTTCTCGCGGTCGGCGCTCTTCGTCTCGACCCACTCGATCTCGTTCTCGTCGTAGCCGAGCTCCTTCGCGACGTACGTGGCCACGTCCACGTCGAAGCCGGAGAAGGAACCGTCCGGCTCCTTCAGGCCCAGACCGGGCTGGTCGTACTTGATGCCGATCTTGATCTTGTCGCCGCCGCCCGAACCCGAGCCGTTCGAGTCACCGCCGTCGTCACCACCGCACGCGGTGGCGGTGAAGGCGAGGGCGATGACAGCGGCCGAGGCGGCGGTGACCTTGCGGAGCTTCATGGTGCACATCCTTTGACTGGTGAAGTGATGCGGCCCGGTCAGTGTGTCCGGTCACGCAAGTCGTCGTGCGCGAAATACGCGCTCAGTGGTGAAGGATCTTCGACAGGAAGTCCTTGGCTCGGTCGCTGCGCGGGTTGCTGAAGAACTGGTCCGGCGCAGCCTGTTCGACGATGCGGCCGTCGGCCATGAACACCACGCGATTTGCAGCCGAACGGGCGAAACCCATCTCATGGGTCACGACGATCATGGTCATGCCGTCGCGGGCGAGCTGCTGCATGACCTCCAGAACCTCGTTGATCATCTCCGGGTCGAGAGCCGACGTGGGCTCGTCGAAGAGCATGACCTTGGGTTCCATCGCCAGGGCCCGCGCGATGGCGACACGCTGCTGCTGGCCGCCGGAGAGCTGAGCGGGGTACTTCTCGGCCTGCGCTGCCACGCCGACCCGGTCGAGCAGGGCGCGGGCGCGCTCCTCGGCTGCCTTCTTGTCCTTCTTGCGAACCTTGACCTGGCCCAGCGTCACGTTCTCGAGCACGGTCTTGTGCGCGAAGAGGTTGAAGGACTGGAAGACCATCCCGACGTCGGCACGCAGCCGGGCGAGCTCCTTGCCCTCGTGCGGCAGGGGCTTGCCGTCGATCGAGATCGACCCGGAGTCGATCGTCTCCAGACGGTTGATGGTGCGGCACAGGGTGGACTTCCCGGACCCGGAGGGTCCGATGACCACGACGACCTCGCCGCGCGCGATCGTCAGGTCGATGTCCTGGAGTACGTGCAACGCGCCGAAGTGCTTGTTGACGCTCTTCAGGACGACCAGGTCGCCGGTCGCGGCCACATCTTCCTTGGCCACCGATACTTCGGTCATCGCTCTCAGGCTCCGTCCTCCTCGGTTTCGGAGGACAGTAGTGATCCTCCCGACCTGCGTCATTACATCTGAGGGGAATCTGAGCATCACGATCCGATAGCAATCGGACACGTGTCGTAGCACTTGTGAGCAGGGCGCATATCGGCCGGGTAACGGTACCGAAGCGCAACCGGAACCCTCTTGACGCCCTCCTCATCCATGGGCGTCACTGCAAGGTGCACGCGCGCGTGCACGCGTTTTTGTACACAGACAGATCGTACGGCCGATGAACGGAAGGGAGCCCTGGTGAGACTGCTGCTCGTCGAGGACGACAACCACGTCGCCGCCGCCCTGTCGGCCGTGCTGGCGCGGCACGGGTTCGACGTCACTCACGCGCGCAGCGGCGAGGAGGCTCTTCAGGCACTCGTCCCCGAGGGCGACGGCTTCGGTGTGGTCCTGCTCGACCTGGGGCTGCCCGACCAGGACGGCTACGAGGTCTGCGGCAAGATCCGCAAGCGCACCAGCACCCCGGTGATCATGGTCACCGCCCGCTCCGACGTGCGCTCCCGCATCCACGGGCTGAACCTCGGCGCTGACGACTACGTCGTGAAGCCGTACGACACGGGGGAACTGCTCGCCCGGATCCACGCCGTCAGCCGCCGCACCGCCCCGGACGACACCGCTCCGAGCGGCACCACGGACAGTGAGCTGCGCCTGGGGGCGGTCCACATCGAGCTGCCCACCCGCCAGGTCAGCGTCAACGGTTCGATTGTCCAACTGACCCGCAAGGAGTTCGATCTGCTCGCCCTGCTCGCCCAGCGGCCCGGTGTCGTCTTCCGCCGCGAGCAGATCATCAGCGAGGTCTGGCGCACCAGCTGGGAGGGCACCGGACGCACCCTCGAGGTCCATGTCGCCTCGCTGCGCGCCAAGCTGCGCATGCCCGCCCTCATCGAGACCGTCCGCGGCGTCGGCTACCGGCTCGTCGCGCCCGCGGCCTAGCGGGGCCGGGTGCGCACACGTCTGCTTCCGCTGCTCATCGTCCTGATGGCGGCGGTCCTGCTCGCCCTGGGGATCCCGCTCGCCGTCAGTCTGGCCGGCGCGCAACAGCAGAAGGTCGTCGTCGACCGGATAGACGACACCGCGCGGTTCGCGGCCCTCGCCCAGTTCGTCACCGAGCCCTCCGACCCCGTCGGCGGCGACATCAACGAGCGCCGCGAGACCCTCAGCAGCGAGCTGCGCAGCTATCACGACGTCTACGGCATTCGCGCGGGCGTCTTCTACCGCAACGGCTCCTCCATGGCGCACGCGCCGGACGACTGGTCCCTGCCCGGCTCCGGCGAGGTGCGCGACGCCTTCGCGGAGGCGCTGCTCAGCCGCCGCAGCCACGATCCCGAGCAGGTGTGGCCGTGGCAGCGGCGCACCCTGGTCGTGGCCTCGCCCGTCATCCGGGACGGCGACGTGGTCGCCGTCGTCGTCACCGACTCGCCGACCGGGCAGATGCGCTCACGGATCCTGCAGGGCTGGCTGGTGATCGCCGCGGGCGAGGCCGCCGCGATGCTGCTGGCCGTCGGCGCGGCCCTGCGGCTGACCGGCTGGGTGCTCAGGCCCGTACGGGTCCTGGACGCCACCACCCACGACATCGCCACCGGACGGCTGAAGTCCCGGGTCGCCGCGGCCGGCGGGCCGCCGGAACTCAGACGGCTCGCCCGGTCGTTCAACGAGATGGCCGACAACGTCGAGAGCGTGCTGGAGCAGCAGCGCGCCTTCGTCGCCGATGCCTCCCACCAGCTGCGCAACCCCCTGTCCGCCCTGCTGCTGCGCATCGAGCTGCTCGCCCTGGAGCTGCCCGAGGGCAACGAGGAGATCGCCTCGGTCCAGGCCGAGGGCAAGCGCCTCGCGCAGGTCCTGGACGATCTGCTGGACCTGGCGCTCGCCGAGCACAGCGAGCCCCAGCTCCAGGTCACCGACATCGGCGCGCTGGCCGCCGAGCGGGTCGCGGCCTGGTCACCGACGGCCGACGCCAAGGGCGTCCGGCTGGTCGGCGACTGCCCGCCGACCACCGCGTGGGCCGACCCGGTGGCGCTGTCCAGCGCCCTGGACGCGGTCATCGACAACGCGGTCAAGTTCACGCCCGAGGACGAGACGGTCGAGGTGACCGTCGCCTCCAACGGCAACACCTCCACCGTCGTCGTCACCGACAACGGCCCCGGCCTGACCGACGAGGAGCTCACCCGCGTCGGCGACCGCTTCTGGCGCAGCGGACGGCACCAGAACATCAAGGGCTCAGGGCTCGGCCTGTCCATCTCACGGGCCCTGCTCGCGGCGGGCGGCGGCTCCATCGCGTACGACCATCACGAACCGCACGGCCTGAAGGTCACGGTGAGCGTGCCGAGGAACGCGCCTGCCCGGTGAGGACCGTGGGCCGCCTTGCGCGGGGCCCGCGGTGACAGCAGCCGGACCACCGTCCGGCTACGGCTTCACCGACCGGTAATAGCTGCGCGCACCCTGGTGCAGCTGCAGCGGATCGGTGTAGATCGCCGTGCGGACGTCCACCAGCTGGGCGGAG
Organism: Streptomyces sp. 15-116A; assembly: GCF_025290915.1. Lineage (GTDB taxonomy): Bacteria > Actinomycetota > Actinomycetes > Streptomycetales > Streptomycetaceae > Streptomyces. The sequence goes on from NZ_JAOCQE010000206.1 coordinate 8,242, forward strand.
TGCACATGCGCCCCGATGTTGTCCCGGCTCTTGAGCACGATCCGGGTCAGCCACTCGGTGAGCCGGGGATCCGCGTCCGCGCGCGTGATCAGCAGGTTGGACACCGCCATCGTCGGCACGGCCGCACCGTGCTGGCTGCCCGGGTACGCCGACTCCGGCATGTTGGTCGCCCGGTAGTAGCGCGTGGCGCCGCCCTGGTCGTGCAGCTTCGACACCAGGTCGGCGGGTATCGGCACGAAGCGCAGCGAGGAGTCCTCGGTGAACTTCTTCAGCCCGTCCGTCGGCAGCCCGCCCGACCAGAAGAAGGCGTCCAGGCCGTGACCGAGCCGCTCGGGACCGACGTCGATGCCGTCCGAGGACGGTTCGATGTCCTTCTCCGGGTCGATGCCGGCCGCCTGGAGCACCCGGTCGGCGATGAGCCGCACGCCCGACCTCGGCTGCCCTATGGCGACCCGCTTGCCGCGCAGATCGGCCACCGAGCGGATGTCCGAACCGGCGGGGACCACGAGCTGCACATAGTCGTCGTAGAGCCGGGCCACCCCGCGCAGCCGGTCGGCGCCCGGCCGGCCGCTCAGCCGGTACGTCTGCACCGCGTCGGCCGCAGCGATCGCGAAGTCGGCCTGTCCCGTCGCCACCCGCCGCACGTTCTCCTGCGACCCGTCGCTCGTCAGCAGCCGCACCTCGAGATCGGGCATGTTCCTGCCCAGCGACGAGCGCAGCAGCTCGCCGTACTTCTGGTACACGCCTGCGCGTGTGCCCGTGCTCAGCGTGACCGTCCCCCCGGGCGGCTCCTCGTTCCAGGGGGCGATCCACCACAGCAGCAGCCCGAGCGCTACGACAGCGGCGGCCGAGCCCCTCAGGGCGCGGCGCCTGCCGATCCGGGACAGCGCGTTGGACATGGGCGTGATCCTGCCAGCCCGCGCACCCCCTGACCAGGGCGGAGCTCACAGCGGGCGCGGGACGTGAGCGGCGGGGCAGTGTCAGTGCCGGCCGCTACAGTCGGCCGCATGAGCTCATCGCCCGCCGACCTGGTCCGCGCATTCCACCGTGCCTTCGGCCTGGACGCCCGCGCCATACCGACCGAGGTCCCGCCGGAACTCGCCGCCCACCGCGGCGAACTGCTCGCCGAGGAGGCCGCGGAGGTCGCCGAGGTCTCGGTGAAGGGCCCGCTCGACCGGCTCGCCCACGAACTGGCCGACGTCGTCTACGTGGCGTACGGCACGGCGCTCGTCCACGGCATCGACCTCGACGAGGTGATCGCCGAGATCCACCGCTCCAACATGACCAAGCTCGGCCCCGACGGCTCGGTCAGCCGCCGCGCGGACGGCAAGGTCCTCAAGGGCGACCACTACGAGGCGCCGGACGTGGCGGGGGTGCTGCGACGGCAGGGGTGGGTGCCGGAGGGCGGTGGAGCCGGTGCCTGAGGCCACCGCCGGGCGGGCCCGGGTCTCGGGCGGAGGCGGTGCCTGAGGCCACCGCCGGGCGGGGCCGGGTGCCGTATCGCGGCGGTCGCCCTCGCCGGGCCGGGGCACTGTGGAGACCGCCTACCCTGTAAGGCATGAGCAGCATCGACCGGAGCCAGTCAGTGGGCGGCACGCGCACCTATGAAGTACGCACCTACGGGTGCCAGATGAACGTCCACGACTCCGAGCGCCTGGCCGGGCTGCTGGAGGACGCGGGCTACGTCCGCGCCCCCGAGGGCTCCGACGGCGACGCGGACGTGGTGGTCTTCAACACGTGCGCGGTGCGGGAGAACGCCGACAACAAGCTCTACGGCAACCTCGGCCACCTCGCCCCGAAGAAGGCGAGCCGGCCCGGGATGCAGATCGCGGTCGGCGGCTGCCTGGCGCAGAAGGACCGCGACACCATCGTGAAGCGGGCGCCCTGGGTCGACGTGGTGTTCGGCACGCACAACATCGGCAAGCTGCCGGTGCTCCTGGAGCGCGCCCGCGTCCAGGAGGAGGCGCAGGTCGAGATCGCCGAGTCGCTGGAGGCGTTCCCCTCCACGCTGCCGACCCGCCGCGAGAGCGCGTACGCGGCCTGGGTGTCGATCTCCGTCGGCTGCAACAACACCTGCACCTTCTGCATCGTCCCGGCCCTGCGCGGCAAGGAGAAGGACCGCCGCCCCGGCGACATCCTCGCCGAGATCGAGGCCCTGGTCGCCGAGGGTGTCTCGGAGATCACGCTGCTCGGCCAGAACGTCAATGCCTACGGGTCCGACATCGGCGACCGTGAGGCGTTCAGCAAGCTGCTGCGGGCCTGCGGGAAGATCGACGGTCTGGAGCGCGTCCGCTTCACCTCCCCGCACCCGCGCGACTTCACCGACGACGTCATCGCCGCCATGGCCGAGACGCCGAACGTGATGCCGCAGCTGCACATGCCGCTCCAGTCCGGCTCCGACACGATCCTGAAGGCGATGCGCCGCTCCTACCGGCAGGAGCGCTACCTCGGGATCATCGAGAAGGTCCGCGCCGCCATCCCGCACGCGGCGATCAGCACCGACATCATCGTGGGCTTCCCCGGCGAGACCGAGGAGGACTTCGAGCAGACGCTGCACGTGGTGCGCGAGGCCCGCTTCGCGCAGGCGTTCACCTTCCAGTACTCCAAGCGGCCGGGCACCCCGGCGGCCGAGATGGACGGCCAGATCCCCAAGAAGGTCGTCCAGGAGCGCTACGAGCGGCTCGTCGCCCTCCAGGAGGAGATCTCCTGGGAGGAGAACAAGAAGCAGGTCGGCCGCACCCTGGAGCTGATGGTCGCCGAGGGCGAGGGCCGCAAGGACGACACCACCCACCGCCTGTCCGGCCGCGCCCCCGACAACCGCCTGGTGCACTTCACCAAGCCGGAGCAGGAGGTGCGCCCCGGCGACGTGGTCACCGTAGAGATCACCTACGCCGCCCCGCATCACCTCCTCGCCGAGGGCACCGTCCTCGACGTACGCCGCACCCGCGCGGGCGACGCCTGGGAGAAGCGGAACGCCGAGAAGGCGCCACAGCCGACGGGCGTCATGCTGGGCCTGCCGAAGATCGGAGCCCCGGATCCCGTCCCCGCGGTGACGAGCGGCTGCGGCTGCGACTGACGCGTTCGGGCCGTGACGGGCGGCCGGGGCTGAGACTGAGGGGGCGCCAGGGCTGCGGCCCGTCCGGCGTTCCACCGGCTGCGGTGTGCTCCCCACCTAGGCCCTGTCGTCACATCCCCGTCTGCCTGGCGACGCCATGCACGCTCCCCCACTGCCTTAAGGGCGTGGGAGGTGCCCCCACTCGCCGCACCGGGCGCCGACCACGTACAACCAGTACGCCGGTCGACGCCCG
>NZ_JAOCQE010000207.1 GCF_025290915.1 Streptomyces sp. 15-116A
AAGGGGGCCTGTCCGGCGGCTCAGGCCGGGCAGGCCCCCTTGCGTGTGCGGTTCACCTACACGTGTCAGTCGAGCACCGAGGCACAGGTGGTCGGTTTCGCGCGGGCCGGGTCGAGGGCGTTGACGACCTCGTGGAAGGCGATGCGATCGAGCAGCCCGATGGCCACGTGCTCGGACAGATCGAGCGGACACAGGTCCTGGAGCAGGACGTTGCGCACGTTCGGGCCGTTCAGGAACTGGTTGCGGTACGGGGTGAGCACCTCGTCGTACTGGGTGACGAGGACGGTGTAGCGGACGCCGGGCACGGTGTCGCCGCCGGCGTTGAGCTTGGTGAGCAGGTCGGAGCCGACGACCTGCTGGGCGAGGGCGGGGGTGGCGGTGCTCAGCAGGTCCTCGGCGCCGGGGAAGTACGGCAGCAGCTTGGCGAGGCCGAGCAGGGTGGTGCCGTGGTTGTTGGGCGCGATACCGACGAGGGCGTTCACCTCGTCCGCGCCGCCGAGGAACTTGAGGTAGTAGCGGGGCATCATGCCGCCCTGGGAGTGGCCGACGACATCGGCCTCGTCGGCACCGGTGGCGGCGAGCACCTTGTCGATGAACGCGTCGAGCTGTTCCGCGGACTTCTCGATGGGGCCGAGGCCGTGGAAGAAGGGGACGCCGGGGAGCTGCCCGTAGTCGAGGGAGAAGACGCAGTAGCCGCGGTTCTTGAGGTAGGGCGCGAGGCCGAGCCAGTTGTCGATCGAGTTGCCGAAGGTGCCGTGCACCAGGACGACGGGGCGGGGATGGGCGGCGGAGGGCTTGCAGGAGAAGTCGTTCCAGCCGCGGCTGGGCGCGGTGGCGGTGTCGGCGGCGTGGGCGGCGGTGGGGACGGTGACGGCGGCGACGGCGAGGAGCAGGGCGGCGAGGGGTCTGAGCGCGCGTTTCCAGGGCAGCATCGCGTGATCTCCTTGCGATTCAAGGGGAAAGGGTGGGGTCCTTACGCCCTGTGATCCGGATCACGAGGATGCTGTTCACTCGTCAAGTTACGGGCGGGTAGCCACGCTGGGAAGTTACGCGTCAGTAAAAACTTCCAGTGATAACCAACACGCCATCCGCACCGGACAGCACATCACCAACCAGGCCGGACGGGCCCGTTGGGCGCGATCCGCGCCAACCGCTCCCACAGCACCCGCAGATCCCCCTCCTCCAGCACCTCGCTCCAGCCCCGCACGGCCTCCGCGGCCGACTCCTCCGCGGCCCGCGTACAGGCCCACCCCCGCTCGGTCAGCACGATCAGCCGGGCCCGCGCATCCGCCGGATGCGGCCGCCGCTCGGCATACCCCTTGCGCACCATCTCGTCGACCAGCTGACTGCCGGCCTGCTTGGTCACCCCCAGATGCACCGCGAGCTCGGTGACCGTCGCCCCGTCCGGCGCGAGCCGCGCGAAGGCGAACCCGTGCACGGGCCGCACCCCCTCGAACCCCCGGGCGACCACACCCTCATGGATGCGCTGGACGAGCTCACCCGCGGCGGCGAGCAGAGCGGCGGACAGGGCCATGGCCTCGGAGTTCTGCACGAGGGCATTGAAACACCCTTGACAGGAAGGTCAAGCCACTTGACCATATAGTCAAGCAGCTTGACCAATTGCGAGCCCAGGAGTCCCGCCATGCCCATCGTCCGCGCACCCGAAGCCGTCCCGCACGACCTCCACGGCGCCCGTTTCATCTCGTACGCCAGCCCCCGCACCGGCTCTCGGGAACTGTGCGCCTGGCGGACCGAGATCCCCGCCGGCACCGAGGCCCCCGCGCACACCGTGAGCAGGGAGGAGATCCTCCACCTCCTCGACGGCGAACTACGGATCACCCTCGACAACCACACCGAACACATCTCCGCAGGCGACACGGTGATCATCAACACCGGCTCGACCTTCGCCGTCACCAACCCCACCGACCACCCGGCGACGACTTGGGTCACCACATCGGTCGGCCTGGAGGCGAAACTGGCCGACGGAACCCGCATCACACCACCGTGGGCGAACTGAGAAGGCCGGCCGAAACGCGCCCCACAGGGGCGCGGGGAACTGCGCGACCAGCCACGACGGCGCCGCAGCCGACCGACGACACATCACGGCACTCTCCAGTAGCCCCCAGAGCTTCACGCGACCAACGACCCCGGCATCACCGCCCGCGGCCCGAACTTCGCCCGCACCCGATCCGCGACCTCCTCCAGCCGACGAACCTTCTCATCCACCGGATCAAAGGTGAGCTGATGAGAGGCCTGTTCCGCAGGATCCAGCCCCTCCACCCGCAGGGCGATCGCCCGCACCCGGGCCCGCTGCAACCCGAGCGCCTCGTACATGCCGTACGCCGCCCGAGTCAGCGCAGCGGAATGCGCCGTCGGCTCCTGAAGCGTCCGCGTCCGGGTCGTCGCCGAACGATCGGCATAGCGCACGGTCAACGTAAGAGCCCGGCACACCTTGTCCACGGCACGCAACCGTGCCCCCAGCTCCTCCGCGGCCGAGAGCAGCGCGCGCCGGTGCCGCTCAGGACTCAACTCATCCCGGTCGAAGGGCCGTTCCGTGGCCAGCGACCGCGAGACGGCGTTCGGGACGACCCGCCCGCGGTCGACACCCTGCGCCTTCTCCCGCAGCTCACGGCCCGTCCTCGCACCCACCAGCCGCTGCAGCGTGGACAGCGGCGCCCCGGCGACCCGGCCGAGGGTGTCGAGCCCGTACTCGCACAGCGTGCGGGCGGTCCTGGTGCCGACGCCGGGCAAGGCGGCCACGGGCTTGCCGGCGAGGTACCCCGCCACCGCGTCCGGGTCTTCCGGCACCACACCGGTCACCCCGGGCCGGGCGTCCCGCAGCGCCATCCTGGCCAGCATCGGCCCCGGCCCGGCCCCGATCACACAGTCGACGCCGTGCAGCGCGAGGGCGCGGACCCGGATCACCGAGGCCAGTTCGACCGCGCTGCGCCCGAAGTACCGCTCGGCGCCGCGCAGATCGGCCAGCGCCCCGTCCGGCGGCAGGGCCTGGACGACGGGGGTGAACTCCTCCAGCAGCCCGAGCAGCCCCGGCAGGGCCGCCTCGTACATCGGCGGCAGCTGGAAACGTACGCAGAGAATGGTCATCCCGCACTCCCCGGACTCTGGTGCCACAACTTCCTTCCCACCGCGGACCCTTCGCCCGCGGGGCGCAGATCGGCCCAGGGGTGCATCTCGTACCCCGTGGGCATGCGGATCCTCCGGTCCTCCATCGGGTCCCGGGCCGCGGAACCGGCCGGCGCGGGCCGCCCGTCCGACCCGGCGAGCCGCCTGCGGGCCGCACCGTCCCCGTCCCCGTCGCCCTCGCCGTCACCATCGGCACCCCCGGCACCGGCACCCGCGCCACCCGGCTCCGCCAGCCGCGCCGCGACCCCCTCCAGCCCTTCCTCCTGCCGCACCTCCAGCAGCTCGGCGAGGTTCCACGCCGCCGAGCCGACCACGCTGAGGCTGCGCGGCCCCCGGCGCTGCACCACCCCGCGCACCAGCAGCAGCCAGGAGTGGAAGACGGTGTGGGCGCAGGCGTCGTGGGAGTCGTCGAAGAAGGCGAGGTCGACCAGGCCCGTGCCGTCGTCCAGGGTGGAGAAGATGACCCGCTTCCCGGAGCGGATGGGCGGGGTCTGGGTGGCCGCCTTGGCGCCCGCGACCAGCACTGTCTCCCCGTGCCGGGCCTCGCGCAGCCGCCGCGCGGAGACCACGCCCAGCTCGGCCAGGAACTCCCGGTGGTCGTCCATCAGATTGCGCGAGGCGTCCATGGACAGCACACCGAGTTCGGCGCTGAGTTTCTCCGCCGAGGTGAGGTCGGGCAGCCCGGCCGGGGCGGTCTTCCGCCCGCCGGACAGCGGGAGCTGGTCCCCGCGTCCCCCGCGGGCGCCCCGGTGCAGTTCGGTCAGGTGCAGTTGCAGGTCGCGCCGGTTGGCGCCGAACGCGTCCAGCGCGCCGACCTGGGCCAGCCGCTGGGCGATCGGCCTGCTGGGGCGGGCCCGTTCCCAGAAGTCGAGGAGGGAGGCGTACGGCTGTCCCTCGGCGATCCGCGCGGCCTCGGCCTCGCTGATGCCGTGCACGTCGGAGAGCGCCAGGCGCAGTCCCCAGGTTCCGCTTCCGGAAGGGGATTCAGACACCAGTTCGATCCTGTGTGCGACCCCCGACTTGTTCACGTCCAGCGGCAGGATCGGCACCCCGCGCCGCCGCGCGTCCGCCAGCAGCAGCCGCTTCGGGTACATCCCCGGGTCGTGGGTGAGCAGCCCGGCGTAGAAGGCGGCCGGGTGATGGGCCTTCAGCCACGCCGACTGGTACGTCGGTACGGCGAAGGCGACGGCGTGTGCCTTGCAGAAGCCGTACGAACCGAAGGCCGCGACGATCTCCCAGGTGCGCTGAATCGTTTCCGCGTCGTAGCCCCGGGCCGCCGCGTGCTGCGCGAACCACACCTTGATCCGCCCCTGCGACTCCGGGTCGGACAGCCCGCGCCGCACCCGGTCCGCCTCGCCGCGACCGCAGCCGGTCATGATCGAGACGATGTCGATGATCTGCTCGTGGAAGACGACGACCCCGTACGTCCCCTCCAGCGGCTCCGCCAGATCCTCGTGCGGATAGCGCACCGGCGCCCGCCCGTGCCGTGCCTCGATGAACGGCCGCACCATGTCGGCGGCGACCGGTCCCGGCCGGAACAGGGAGATGTCGACCACGAGATCGTGGAAGGTGGACGGCTGCAGCCGCCCCACCAGGTCCCGCTGGCCCGGCGACTCGATCTGGAAGCAGCCGAGCGTCTCGGTGGACCGGATCAGCGCGTACGTCGCCGGGTCGCCCTCCGGCACCGCGTCCAGGTCGATCCGCTCCCCCGTCGCCCGCTCCACCTCGGCGACCGCGTGCGCCATCGCCGACTGCATCCGCACGCCCAGCACATCGAGCTTGAGCAGCCCGAGGTCCTCCACGTCGTCCTTGTCGAACTGGGCCATGGGGAAGCCCTCGCCGCTGGTCGGCATGACCGGCGTACGGGTGAGCAGGGAGGCGTCGGACAGCAGCACTCCGCAGGGGTGCATGGCGATCCCGCGCGGGAGCGCGTCGAGGGCCTCGACCAGCTCCCACAGCCTGCCGTACTTCTCCTTCTCCCCCGCCAGTTCCCGCAGTTCGGGCAGTTCCTGGAGCGCCGCGCGGGCGTCGCGGGCGCGGATGTGCGGGAAGGACTTGGCGACGCGGTCGATCTCGGCCGGGTCCATGGACAGCGCGGCGCCGACGTCGCGGATGGCATGGCGTACGCGGTACGTCTCCGGCATGGCGACCGTGGCGACCCGCTCGGTGCCGAACCGGTCGATGATCGCGCGGTAGACCTCGAGCCGGCGCGCGGACTCCACGTCGATGTCGATGTCGGGCAGCACGACCCGCTCCTTGGACAGGAAGCGCTCCATCAGCAGCCCGTGCTCGATCGGATCGGCGTGCGCGATGCCGAGCAGATGGTTGACGAGGGAGCCCGCGCCGGAGCCCCGCGCGGCCACCCGGATGCCCATGTTCCGTACATCGTCGACGACCTGAGCCACTGTCAGGAAGTAGGAGGCGAAGCCGTGGTGGGCGATGATGTCCAGCTCGTGGTGCATCCGCTCCCAGTACTCACGGCGGCCGGTGTAGCCGCGCAGCACCATACCCGCCGTCGCCCGGGAGGCCAGTGCCCGCTGGGCGGTGCGGCGGCCGGCGCCGACGAGATGCGGCTCGGGGAAGTGGACGCTGCCCATGCCGAGGTCGTCCTCGGGGTCGACCAGGCACTCGGCGGCCGTGGCCTCGGTCTGTTCGAGGAGCCGGTGGGCCGCCTCGCTCCGGAAGCCCGCGGCCTCCACGATCCGCTCGGCGATCTCGGCCATGGCGCCCGCGTCCTTGAGCCAGGCCTCGCCCGAGTCGAGCCCTTTGGCCGGGTCGACGGGGACCAGGCGGCGGGCGGCGTCCAGGACGTCGGCGACCGGGCCGAGGCCGGGGTCGGCGTAGCGGACGGCGTTGCTGAGGACGGGGCGGACGCGCTGTTCGGCGGCGAAGCCGAGGGTGCGGGCGGCCAGGCGCAGGGAGCCGGGTCCTGTGCCCTTGCGGCCGTGCCAGACGGTCTCCAGACGCAGCGCGTCGCCGTAGACCTCCCGCCAGGGGACGAGCAGCCGGGCGGCGCGGTCGGGGCGGCCGGCGGCGAGCGCGCGGCCGACGTCGGAGTCGGGGCCCAGCAGCACGGTCAGGCCGTCGGCGTGGTTGTCCTCCCAGGCGAGCAGGGGGAGCCCGTCGGCGGTGTGGGCGGCGGAGACCAGCCGGCACAGGTCGGCCCAGCCGCGGGCGCCGGACCGGGCGAGGAAGGTGACGCGGGGTGTCGACTCATCGATGAAGGCACCCCCGCGCACCGGGGTACGGCGCCGCTCCCGCCGTACGGACTCGTCTCCCCCCGAGGCGGCGGGGGCCGACACCGCGAGCTCCGCTCCGAACAGCGGGCGGACGCCCGCCTTCGCGCAGGCCTTGGCGAAGCGGACGGTCCCGGCGAGGGTGTCGCGGTCGGTGAGGGCGAGGGCGTCCATGCCCTGGTCACAGGCGCGCTCGGCCAGCCGTTCCGGGTGGGAGGCGCCGTAGCGCAGGGAGAACCCGGAGACGGTGTGCAGATGCGTGAAACCCGGCACACGCACCTCCCGCACTCGTGAGCCGCGACCGGCTCTCGAACAACTGTTCCCAACTACCTCACCCCCACCATAGACCAATTTTCGAATGCGTGTGCGACATCCGTTCGGCCCCGTCCCACCTGCGCAAACACCCGGCCCCTCGCACCGTGGGGGCATGACGCAGAGCACCGGCGCCGACACCCCCCAGAGCTCGTTCCTCGGCGAGGTGAAGGACGCCGTCACCCCGCGCGCCACGCTGCTCGTGGTCGGGGTGATCGTGCTCCAGCTGCTGTTCATCACCTCCTACGTCGGAGCCCTGCACGACCCGAAGCTGCGCGACGCGTCCTTCGGCGTCGTCGCGCCCCCGGCCGCGGCCCAGCAGGCGGTGACCCGGCTGGAGCGGCTGCCCGGCTCGCCCCTGGACCCGCGCACGGTGCCCGACGCGTCGGCGGCCCGGCAGCAGATCCTGGACCGGGAGCTCGACGGCGCGCTGATCCTCGACCCCGCGGGCACCACCGACACCCTGCTGGTCGCCACCGGCGGCGGCACGGTGCTCGCCACCTCGCTGGAGCGGCTGGTCACCACCCTGGAGAAGTCCGAGCGGCGCTCGCTGCGGGTCGTCGACGTCGTGCCCGCCGCCGGCCGGGACGCCAGCGGGCTGTCGTCCTTCTACCTGGTGGTGGGCTGGTGCGTGGGCGGCTATCTGTGCGCGTCGATCCTCGCCATCAGCGCGGGCGCCCGGGCGGCCACGCCCCGGCGGGCGGTGATCCGGCTGGGCACCATGGCCGTGGTCGCGCTCGTCGGCGGGCTCGGCGGTGCCGTGATCGTCGGGCCGATTCTGGGCGCCCTGCCGGGGAGTGTGGCGGCCCTGTGGGGGCTGGGCGCGCTGCTCACCTTCGCGGTCGGCGCGGCCACCCTCGCCCTCCAGGGCGTCTTCGGGATCGTCGGCATCGGGCTCGCCATCCTGCTGGTGGTGGTCCTGGGCAACCCGAGCGCGGGCGGGGCGCTGCCTCCGCCGCTGCTGCCGCCGTTCTGGGCGGCGATCGGTCCGGCCCTGCCGCCGGGCGCGGGGACCTGGGCGGCCCGCTCGATCGCGTACTTCAAGGGCAACGACGTGACCGTCTCGCTGCTGGTGCTCTCCGCGTGGGCGCTGGCGGGCATCGCGCTGACGCTGCTGACGGCGACCCTGCGGACGAAGGAGCACCGGCCGGTGGCCGCCTGAGCGCCTGGCATGCGTGAAGTCCCGCCCCCCACACGCGGGGGCGGGACTTCACGGACGCGCGTGCTGCTGGGCCGTTCTGCGTGCTCAGCCGATCTGCGTGCCGGTCGCCGACAGGGCCTCCGTCACCGGCTGGAAGAAGGTCTCCCCGCCGGAGGAGCAGTCGCCGCTGCCGCCGGAGGTGAGGCCGACCGCCTTGTCGCCCGAGAAGAGCGAGCCGCCGCTGTCACCGGGCTCAGCGCAGACGTCGGTCTGGATCAGGCCGTTGACGATGTCGCCGTTGCCGTAGTTCACGGTGGCGTCCAGACCGGTGACCGTGCCGGAGTGCACCTGCGTGGTGGAGCCGCTGCGGGTGACCTGCATGCCGACGGTGGCCTCGGCCGCGCCGGAAATGGCCTGCGTGGAGCCGTTGTAGAGGTTCACCTCGCTCGGGTGGGCCACGTCGGCGGTGTATTTGACCAGCCCGTAGTCGTCGCCCGGGAAGCTGGAGGCGGCGTTCTCACCGATCACGTTGCCCGACGAGTCCGACCAGGTGGAGATGCCCTCGGTGCAGTGCCCCGCGGTGAGGAAGTGCGGCTCGCCGCCCTTGACCACGTTGAAGCCGAGCGAGCAGCGCCCGCCGCCTCCGGTGATGGCGTCGCCGCCCGCGATGAAGGGCTTGTACTCGCCCTTGGTGCGCTTGAGTTCGGCCTTGGCGCCGAGCCCCTCGACGACCTCGGTGAGCTTCGCCCACTCGGCCTCGGAGACCGTACGGTCGGCGGTGACCACGACCTTGTTGGTGGTCGGGTCGGTCACCCAGGAGGTGCCGGGGATGGTGGCGTCCTGCTTGAGGGTGGTGCGCGCGCTCTTCAGCTCGGCGAGGGAGTTCGCCACGACTCTCGCCTCGGCGCCGGCCGACTCGACGGTCTCGGCGGCGGCCTCGTCGAGCACGTTCACCACGAGGCTCTTGCTCTTCGCGTCGTAGTAGGTGCCCGCCGCGTCGGCGCCGAGGTCCTCGGCGAGGGTCGAGGCGAGCTTTCCGGCCGCCGCGACCGAGAGGGTCCGGGGTCCGGAGCCGGCCGGGGTCTCGCTGGCGTTCGCAGTCTGGAAGGTGACGCCGGCGGCGACGAGGGCGACCACGCCCGCGCCGGCCATCGCGGCACGCCGCTTGGGTATGCGTCGGTGCTTCAACTCACGTCCTCCTGTGGGGGGACGGCCCGGGAGGTTGTGGGGACCTCGCGAACCGGAAGGCGTACGGCCACGGGGGCGGCGCGCAAGAAAAAAGCCACGCCCGTGCCGGTTGAACGGCGCCTACTCTTCCGAACCCCGCGGGCCGCACACAAGGTCGACTTCAGGACGCGTGCACGACAACGACCGTACGCCCCCTATGTCCTGACACGTCGTGGCCCCACCGGCCGGTTCACTCTGCAAACGCTACGTGCGGGTAACCGGTGGCGGGATTCATGAGGTCGGCGAGTGGCTGGAAATCGACGCTCCGGGGTCCGGATCCGGACGGTGCGGAGCGGGGCGCGGTCGCGCGCCCTGGCACGGGCGAGCCCCCGCACCCGGGTCGGGTGCGGGGGCTCGCCGTGCTGCCGGCTGCGGTGAAACAGGTGGGACCGGTGGGGCGGCCCCGCTGAGGGAGACCCTCAGTAGACGCTGACGCCGTAGGCGCTCAGTGCCTCCGTCACCGGCTGGAAGAAGGTCGTGCCGCCGGAGGAGCAGTTGCCGCTGCCGCCGGAGGTCAGCCCGTACGCGGTGCCGTTGCTGCCGTAGAGCGGGCCGCCGGAGTCGCCGGGCTCGGCGCAGACCGTGGTCTGGATGAGACCCGAGACGATGTCGCCGCCGCCGTAGTTCACGGTCGCGTTCAACGCGGTGACCCGACCGCTGTGCGTACCCGTGGTGGACCCGTCACGGATGACGGTGGTGCCCACGCTCGGAGTGGCCGCGCGGGTGATGTCCACGCCGTTGGCCGTGCCGGGCTTGCTGACGGAGGAGTTGGTGTACCGGACGATGCCGTAGTCGTTGCCCGGGAAGCTGGAGCCCGCCGTGGAGCCGAGCACCGTGGTCCGGCCGGAGTTGGAGTACCAGGTGCCCGCCCCGTCGGTGCAGTGACCGGCGGTCAGGAAGTACTGGGTGCCGTTGCTGGCACGGACGTTGAAGCCGAGGGAGCAGCGCCAGCTGCTCGCGTAGATGGCGTCGCCGCCCTGGATGAGCTTGGTGAACTTGCCGGGGGTGCGCTTGATCGTCAGCGCGTCGGCGTTCTCGCCGGCCTGCTGCTTGATCTTGGCGATCTCGGCCTGCGAGACCGTGCTGTCGACGGTGACGAGCACCCGGCCGGTCTTGCTGTCGACGGCCCAGGCGGTGCCCGGGACGTCGGCCTTCAGCACGGAGCCGCTGACACTCTTGAGCTCGGCGGAGCTGAAGGTGCTGGGAGTGTCGGACGCGTTCGCGCTGGGGACCGCGATCGCGGCAGCGGCCACGAGGCCGGTGGAGACGGCGATCAGCCGGGTCCGTCTCGAGATTCCGCTGCGAGGGGTGGTGCGCTTGATCCTCACTTTTCGTTCCTCCACAAAGGAAGTCGGGGGCCCTCGTGGGGTTTCGGGCCCGTGAGGCGCAGCCGGGGACCGCGGCGTCCGGATTCCGAATACGCCGTGCCCCTGACAAGCGCTGTCCGTGAGTATTCGGCCGACCGACCGGTCGGCGCAAGGGTGCCTTTCGGACGTCAACCTTTGAACCATCTGTGCGACTTGGTCCCTGACATGCGACAAGACACCGCTCAGCAGGCCGAGTTCAGAGCAGGTCGGGCCCCCGCACCCCTTTCCCGCGGATGTCCGGAAGTCACCGTTCCGGATACCCGCCGGGAACGCTAGCAGCCGTCGCAGGGGCAGCAGCAGTCGCAGCCGTCGCAATCGCAGTCACGGCAGCAGCCCTCGCGCTTCTTGCGCGACCACGGCCCCTCGTACTCCTTCGCGCAGCACAGCTTGCAGGTGCAGCACAGCAGCCAGAACATCCCGCACCCGGCCCAGAACCCACGCCGCTGCGGCGGCTGGGGGGCGGCCCCGCCACCGAATCCGCCGCCGAACCCGCCGAAGTCACCACCGCCGCCACCGCCGCCGGGTACTCCGGGAGCTCCCCCGCCCCCGGCGTAGGGATTCCCACCGGCATACGGATTCCCGCCACCGCCCGCATACGGGTTCCCCCCGGCGTACGGATCCTGCGGCGACCGATCCTGCCCCCCGTGCTGGTGCGACGCACACACCGGCACCGTGCCGAACGCCCGGTCCACCGAGCGCCGCACCTCGTGCACGAGCAGCAGATGCGCCAGCCCCCGGTCCGCGAACTCGACCTCCCGCAGCGCCAGCCGGATGCCGTGCACGGCGTCGTCGGCGAGGCGGCGGGCCTCGGTGAGCGGGGTGCCGGTCGCGGCGAGCGGGTTCCAGGCACCCGACGCGGCGTCAGCCTCCCTGTCCTCCACGGCGTCCAGGAGATGTGCGAGGCGCCCGAAGAGGCGCCCGGCCTCGGCGAGCGGCGCGGCGTTGTGCGGGCGCCCGGCGAGCACCGCGGTGTGGGCGAAGGCGGCGGCGGTGGCCGTCTCGGTGGGTTCGGTGACCGTGAGGATCGAGGTGCCGGGCCCGGCGAGGGTCTCCAGGCCGGCCTGCCG
>NZ_JAOCQE010000208.1 GCF_025290915.1 Streptomyces sp. 15-116A
TCGCGGCCGGGATGGCGGCGGCGCTGCCGAGCGTGGACGCGTTCGTCGAGGGGCACAGCCTGGCCGCGCTGGAGCGGCTGGCGGCGGTGGTGCGGGGCGCCGGAGCGGTGCCGGTCGTGGGACGGGGCGGCGGCGCGGTGCCGGTCGTGGAAGGAGCGGAACGTGCGTGACATTCTCCCGGCGCTGGCCCGCTGGTACGGGTCCCGGGCGCCGTTCGGACTGGCCACCGTCGTCGAGGTCAGCCGCAGCGCGCCGCGCGACCCGGGGGCGGCGATGGCCGTGGGCCCGGACGACGAGGTGGTCGGCAGTGTGTCCGGGGGCTGTGTCGAGGGCGCGGTGTTCGAGCTGGCGCAGGAGGTCGTGGCGGACGGCGAGGCGCGCCTTCAGACCTTCGGCTACAGCGACGAGGACGCCTTCGCGGTGGGGCTGACCTGCGGCGGCGAGATCACCCTGCTGGTGCGTCCGGTCACGCCCGAGCGGGATCCGTCGTTCGGCGAGGTCGCCGAGTCCGTCGCGTCGGGTGATCCGGTGACCGTGGCGACGGTGACCGACGGTCCCGCCCCGCGCGGGGCCACGCTCGCCGTGTGGCCGGACCGGGTGTCGGGCACGCTCGGCACGACCGGTCTGGACGCCGCCGTCACCGCCGACGCGCGCGGCGAACTCGCCCTCGGCGCGACCGGGCTGCGCCACTACGGTCCGCGCGGCCAGCGCCGCGAGGACGCGGTGAGCGTCTTCCTGCAGTCCTTCGCCCCTCCCCCGCGCATGCTGGTGTTCGGCGCCATCGACTACGCGGCGGCCGTGGCCCGGATCGGCGCCTTCCTCGGCTACCGGGTCACCGTCTGCGACGCACGCCCGGTGTTCGCCACGCCCCGCCGCTTCCCCGAGGGCGTCGAGGTGGTCGTCGAGTGGCCGCACCGGTATCTGCGGGACACCGGCACCGACGAGCGCACGGTGATCTGTGTGCTCACCCACGACCCGAAGTTCGACGTGCCGCTGCTGGAGGAGGCGCTGCGCCGGCCGGCCGCGTACATCGGCGCGATGGGCAGCCGGCGCACCCATGACGACCGGACGCGGCGGCTGGTCGAGGCCGGGCTCGGCGACCGGGAGCTGTCCCGGCTGCGCTCCCCCGTCGGCCTCGACCTCGGCGCCCGAACGCCCGAGGAGGTGGCCGTGTCCGTGGCCGCTGAGATCGTCGCCCTGCGCTGGGGCGGCACCGGCGCGCCGCTCACCGCGACGCGGGGCGCCGTCCATCCGCCGCCCCCACCAGCACCGGGCCGCCCCGAGTCCTGAGGAGCAGAACCATGGAGTTGCACCACGAGTTCACCGTCCCCGTCCCGGTCGACGACGCGTGGCGGGCGCTGCTCGACATCGAACGGGTCGCGCCGTGTCTGCCGGGCGCGACCGTGGACGAGTACGACGACAAGAACGTGTCCGGCTCGGTGAAGGTCAAGGTGGGTCCGGTGACCGTCACCTACACGGGGACGGCGGTCTTCGAGGAGCGGGACGAGACCGCGCACCGCATGGTGCTGGTCGCCAGCGGCCGGGAGACGCGGGGCCAGGGCACGGCCCGGGCCACGGTGACGGGAACGCTGGACGAGCGGGACGGCGCCACGGCCGTGTCGGTGCGCACGGATCTGACGGTGACCGGGCGGCCGGCGCAGTTCGGGCGGGGTGTGCTCGCCGAGGTGGGTGAGCGGATCATCGGCCAGTTCGCGGCGTGTCTGTCGGAGCGGCTGGCTGAGCAGCCGCAGCCGATGGCGGACACGGCACCGGCGGGGGTCGCCGGTACGGGCACGGCAGCCGCCCCGGAGACGGCCGAGGCCCGCGAGGAGGAGCCGCTCGACCTGCTGCGCACCGTCGGACCGCCGCTCGCCAAGCGCGTGGCCGCCGCCCTCGCCGCCGTGCTCGCGGTGGGCGCGCTCGCCGCTCGGCTCCGCAGATGGCGGCGCTCCCATAAATGACGACATGAGGTGTGTGAGCGCGCCCGGGATGGGTAGTCGCCCCGATAACCACCCTCCGATCGTGGGAAGGAGGTCCGTGACAGCGCATCTACTCGCAGCGCCCGGGCCGCTTCCACCGACAACGAAGCGGCCCGGACCGTGTGCGCGCTGTCACCGCCGCGGGGGCAGCCGGTGCAGTTCGACCTCCGTCAGCAGGCCGCCGGCGAGGGTGGCCGTCATATAGGTGCAGTGCGGCTGCCGGCGCCGGTCCGTCGGCGACCCCGGGTTCAGCAGCCGCAGGCCTGTCGGGGCGGTGGTGTCCCACGGGATGTGACTGTGCCCGAAGACCAGCACGTCGAGGTCGGGGAACCGGGCGGCGCAGCGCGCCTCGCGGCCCTGGGCGGGGCCGGTCTCGTGGATCACCCCGAAGCGCAGTCCGTCGAGTTCGGCGTACGCGATCTCCGGCAGCCGGGCGCGCAGCTGGGGTTCGTCGTTGTTGCCGTACACGCCGATCAGGCGGCGGCTGCGGCCCTCCAGCAGGTCGAGCGTCGCCGTGTCGACCCAGTCGCCGGCGTGGAACACCACGTCCGCGGTGTCGAGTTCACCGAGCAGTTGCTCGGGCAGCCGCTTGGCCCGCTTCGGCAGATGCGTGTCGGACATCAGCAGCAGACGCACGGTCAGCACTCCCCAGGGCACGGAAGTTGATCACGGCACGGTCTCGTCGGTGGCCGAATGGTGGGACCGCGGTGGCCACGGGGTTACGATCGGGCAACGCATACCAAGCCAGCACGTTCGTCGGCAAGAAGACCCGAAGGGCCCTAAAACTAGATGCCGGTCAAGGTCAGCGTCATCGTTCCCGTCTACAACCCGGGAATCTACATCGAGGACTGCATCTCCTCGCTGCAGCGACAGTCGCTGCCCCCCGACGAGTACGAGGCGATCTTCGTCGACGACGGCTCCACCGACGAGACCCCGGCCCGGCTGGACCGGCTCGCCGCCGAGGACCCGCGGATGCGGGTGATCCACCAGGAGAACTCCGGCTGGTCGGGCAAGCCCCGCAACGTCGGCATCGAGGCCGCCCGCGGCGAGTTCGTGATGTTCGTCGACAACGACGACTACCTGGGCGACGAGGCGCTGGAGCGGATGTACGACTACGGCGTGGCCAACGGCGCCGATGTCGTCGTCGGCAAGATGGCCGGCAAGAACCGCGGTGTGCCGGTGGAGTTGTTCCGCCGCAACCATCCGCGGGCCACGGTCGAGAACGCGCCGCTGATCGACAGCCTCACCCCGCACAAGATGTTCCGCCGGGAGTTCCTCGACCGGATCGGACTGCGCTTCCCCGAGGGGCGGCGGCGCCTGGAGGACCATGTCTTCGTGACCGAGGCGTACTTGCGCGCGGGGAACGTGTCCGTACTCAGCGACTACGTCTGCTACTACCACATCCGCCGCGACGACGCCTCGAACGCCGGCTTCCAGCGCTTCGACCCGGTGGGGTACTTCAAGAACCTGCGGGAGGCGCTGGACGTCGTCGAGCGGTACACCGAGCCGGGTCCGGTGCGGGACCGGCTGTTCCGCCGCTGGCTGCGGGTGGAGATGGTGGAGCGGCTGCGCGCCCGGCGGCTGCTGGCCCTGCCGGACGACTACCGCAGGGAACTGTTCGCGGAGATCCACAAGGTGGTCGTGGAGCGGTTCGGGCCGGGTGTCGCGGCCGGGCTGCAGCCGACCCAGCAGGTCGTCGCCGCGCTGACCGCGGCCGACCGGTACGACGACGTGGTGGCCTTCGCCGAGTGGGAGGCCGGGGTCGCGCCGAAGGCGACGCCCACCGGGGTCGAGTGGCGGGACGGGTCGCTGCGGGTCGGTTTCACCGCCGAGTACGCCGCGGCCCGGGAGCCGATGACGTTCCCGAAGGACGCGGCGCGCACGCCGCTGGCCGACACGCCGAAGAACGTGGAGGAGGCGGTCGCGTGGGTCGGCGCGGAGACCGCGGCGCGCTTCGAGCAGGCGACCGCGGATCTGCTGCTGCGTGAACGCACCAGTTCCGCCCAGTACTTCCAGCCGGTCGAGTTCACGCGGGAGGCGATCCCGGCCGGGGACGGCGAGCAGGTGCGGCTGGTGCTGCGGGCGACCGCGACCGTCGATCCGGCCGGCCTGCCCGGTACGGGGGTGTGGGACGCGGTCGTGCGGGTCAAGCTGGGCGGCTGGACCAAGGAGTGCCGCCTGGGGCCCCTTCCGAACTCCCTGCGCCCTGACGCGTACGCCGGGGTGATCGGCGGCCGTGCGGTTCTGCCGTACTGGA
This sequence comes from Streptomyces sp. 15-116A, assembly GCF_025290915.1. Taxonomy (GTDB): domain Bacteria; phylum Actinomycetota; class Actinomycetes; order Streptomycetales; family Streptomycetaceae; genus Streptomyces. The sequence continues at coordinate 4,237 of NZ_JAOCQE010000208.1, forward strand.
CGGAGCCGCACAGGAATCTGTCCCTGGACACGGCAGTCAAGGGCAAGCGCATCGGGCTCGGCACGGTGCGGCGCACGGACGTGACGGTGTCCGGTACCCGGCTGGGCGTGCGGCTGCCGCTGCACGCCGCGGACGGCACGGAGGTGCGGCTGAGGTTCACCTCCTCGCGCCGGACGCTGCACGCGGACGCGACGCTGACCGGGGAGGCCGAGGGGCCGGGTACGCGGTTGGAGGCGACGCTGCCGGCGGTGCTGCCGCGAGGTATCTGGCGGGTCTCGCTCACCCTCGACCCGGAGGCGGCTGAACCGCGTTGGACGGGGCTGCCGTTCGCGCTGCGCGCGGGGGGCGGCGGCATGCTGGTCGTGCCCATTCCGGGCCCCAGTGGAGCGCGGAAACTGCTGGGCAGGGCGCGGCGCGTGCTCGGCGCGGCACGCAGGCGGGTCGCGCCGGTCGTGAACGGCATCAAGGGAAGGCGGTGAAGCGTGCGCGCGCTGGAGATCGAGGGTGCCTGGGTGCTGGAGCCGAAGGTGTTCCCGGACGAGCGGGGCAGCTTCCACGAGTGGTACCGGGGCGAGGAGTTCCGCGAGGCGACGGGCTACGACCTGTCGCTGGCGCAGGCCAACTGCTCGGTGTCGCGCCGGGGTGTGATCCGCGGGGTGCACTTCGCGGACGTGCCGCCGGGTCAGGCGAAGTACGTCACCTGCGTCCGCGGCGCGGTCCTGGACGTGGTGATCGACCTGCGGGTGGGCTCACCGGGGTACGGCCGCTGGGAGGCGGTCCGCCTCGACGACGACACCCGCCACGCGGTGTTCCTCGCCGAGGGCCTGGGCCACGCCTTCATGGCCCTCACGGACGACGCCACGGTGGTCTACCTGTGCTCGACGGGCTACGCCCCGCAACGCGAACACGGCATCCACCCCTTGGACCCGACCCTGGCCATCGCCTGGCCGGACACCATCGCCCCCATCCTGTCCCCCAAGGACGAGCAGGCCCCGACCCTCCCCGAGGCAGAACGCCTGGGCCTGCTCCCCTCCTACGAAACCTGCCGCGCCCACTACGAGAAGCTGCGCGGCAGGGGACTCAACGGCTGACGCCGACCTGTTCCAGAGCGCGGCGCAGGGGCTCCCAGCCCATGCGCCGCGGCAGGCCCCGGTTGCGGGCCTGGGTCATGGCTCGCCAAAACCCGGCCTCGATCAGCGCCTCGGGCGGCACCGCCCCGGCCCGCTCCAGGATGGCCTCGGGCACCTTCTGCGGGTCGGGCACTTTGTACTCGGCCATGATCTCGTCGTACTTGTCGTGCAGCACCGTGTTGTCCGGATCGGCGCCGAAGACCACGAGCTGACCGGTGGGCTGGGTGTCGACAAGGATGGTCACCAGGTCGGGGCGGTAACGCGCCAGCACCTCGGTGATCTTGTAGACGTCGCCGGTCCAGGCAGTGGTGTGCCGGTCACGGGCGGCCTCGTCAACACTCCGCGGCAGCATGTCGTCGAGGACGATCACGCTGGCCCAGTCGGAATGCTTCTCGACGTTCATGAAGTCGCGCAGCGCGTACTCGAAGAGATGCATGCCGTCGATGAACGACAGGTCGAGCGTGGTGCGTCGCCAGTGGCCCAGCGGACTGCGGCCCCTGCGCAGGTTGCGCAGCGGGTGCCTGCCGCCCTTGAGATGGGCCAGCGGATTCTCACGGGCGAAGAAGTCGTCGCTGGTCGCCTTCACCAGGTGGACGTCACACTTGATCTCCGAGACCACCTTGAAGGCGGGGTCGACGGCGATGCTGGGGACGCGTGACAGGCGCAGACTGCGGCCGTCGTTGACGCCGATCTCCAGGTAGTTGCGGTTGGCGCTGACCTTGTGCAGTTCCCGCAGGAACTCATGGCGTTTCACGAAGAAGACTCTCCTTGCGGATGCGGGGCAGTGCTTCATGCAGGGCGGCACGCCAGTCGCGCAGGGCGGGCAGGTCGATCTCCTGCCAGCGGTCGTGCGCGAGGGCGCTGTATGCGGGGCGGGAGGCCGGGCGGGGAAAGGCCGCGGTGGTCGTGGGGCGTACGCGGTCCGGGTCGGTGCCTAGGAGGTGGAAGATCTCGCGGGCCAGGTCGTACCACGTGGCCTCGCCCGAGTTGGTGGCGTGGAAGATGCCGTGGGTGCCGTCGCCGAGGCGGGGGCCGAGGTCGGCTATGCGGGTGGCGACGTCCGCGCTCCAGGTGGGCTGGCCTCGCTGGTCGTCGACGACGTCGACCGTCGGGCGGCGGGATTCGAGACCGATCATCGTCCGCACGAAGTTGCTGCCGTGCACCCCGTAGAGCCAAGCGGTACGCACCACCGCGCTCGCACCGGGCAGTTCCTCCAGGACGGCCTGCTCACCGGCGAGCTTGGAGCGGCCGTAGGCGGTGCGCGGCGCGGTCGGGTGGTCCTCGGGGTAGGGGGTGGTGCGGGCCTCGCCCGAGAAGACGTAGTCGGTGGAGACGTGGAGGAGACGGGCGCCATGGCGGGCGCAGGCGCGGGCGAGCAGGCGGGGGCCGTCGGCGTTGATCCGCGTGGCGGTCTCCTCGTCCGTCTCCGCGTCGTCCACCGCCGTGTACGCGGCGCAGTTCACCACGAGTTCGGGGCCGTGCTCGGCCAGCGCCCGGTCGATCGCGTCGGCGCTCGTGATGTCGAGCGCGGCGCGGTCCAGGCCCGTCACCTTCTCGCCGCGCCGGGTGAGTTCGTCGACGACGTCCCGGCCGAGCATGCCGCCCGCGCCGGTCACCAGCCAGGTCATGCCCGCTCCTCGGCGACGCGCCGCTTCAGGGGTTCCCACCAGGCGCGGTTGTCGCGGTACCAGGCGATCGTCTCGGCGAGCCCCGTGGTGAAGTCGTGCCGGGGCCGGTAGCCGAGTTCGTCGCGGGCCTTGGTCCAGTCGACCGAGTAGCGCAGGTCGTGGCCCTTGCGGTCCTCGACGTACTCGACGCGGTCCCAGCCGGCGCCGCACGCCTCGAGGAGCAGGCCGGTGAGTTCCTTGTTGGTCAGCTCGGTACCGCCACCGATGTTGTACACCTCGCCGGGGCGGCCCTTCGTACGGACGAGTTCGACGCCGGCGCAGTGGTCGTCGACGTAGAGCCAGTCGCGGACGTTGAGGCCCTCGCCGTAGAGGGGGACCTTCTTGCCGTCGAGGAGGTTGGTGACGAAGAGCGGGATGACCTTCTCGGGGAACTGGTGCGGGCCGTAGTTGTTGGAACAGCGGGTGACGCGGACGTCCAGGCCGTGGGTGCGGTGGTAGGCCAGGGCGAGCAGGTCGGAGGAGGCCTTGGAGGCGGAGTACGGCGAGCTGGGGTCGAGGGGGTACTCCTCGGTGGCCGAGCCGGACTCGATGGAGCCGTAGACCTCGTCGGTGGAGACGTGCACGAAGGTCGACACGCCGTGACGCAGGGCCGCGTCGAGGAGGACCTGGGTGCCGACGACGTTGGTGAGGACGAAGTCGGAGGCGGTGAGGATCGAGCGGTCGACGTGCGACTCGGCGGCGAAGTGGACCACCTGGTCCGCCTCGGCCGTCAGCTTGCCGACCAGGTCGGCGTCACGGATGTCGCCCTGGACGAACTTCAGCCGGGGATGGTCGAGTTGCAGATTGTCGAGCGTGCCGGCATAGGTGAGCTTGTCCAGCACGGTGATGCGCGGCGCGTCCCGCGCGTCGGAGGCGAGCAGCGCGGCGACGTAGCGGGAACCGATGAAGCCGGCGGCGCCGGTGACGAGGAGATTCATGAATGGATCTGCACCTTGCTGTGGTCTCCGAGGACGAGTCGGTGGGCGCTGGGGACGCTGGGCGCCGGTGTCACCTCGACATGCCGGCCGATCAGCGAGGACTCGATGCGGCCGACGCCGTCGATCGAGGAGTCCCGCAGCACGATGGAGAACTCGAGTTCACTGTCGGTGATCCGGCAGTTCTCCGCGACGGAGGTGAAGGGGCCGACGTAGGAGTCGCTGACGACCGTGCCGGCACCGATCACCGCGGGGCCGACGATGCGGGAGCTGACGATCCGCGCCCCGGGCTCGACGACGACGCGGCCGATGGTCTCCGAGCCGGCGTCCACCTCGCCGTCGATGCGGCGCTCGATGCCTTCCAGGACCGACCGGTTGACCTCCAGCATGTCGACGACGTTGCCGGTGTCCTTCCAGTAGCCGTGGATGATCGTGCTGCGCACGTCGGCGTGCGTGTCGATCAGGTGCTGAATGGCGTGGGTGATCTCGAGTTCGCCGCGCCAGGAGGGCTTGATGGCACGCACGGCCTTGTGGATGGCCGGGGTGAAGAGGTAGACGCCGACGAGCGCGAGGTCGCTCTTGGGCTTGTCGGGCTTCTCCTCCAGGCCGATCACCTGCCCGGACGCGTCGAGTTCGGCGACTCCGAAGGAGCGGGGGTCGGCGACGTGGGTGAGCAGGATCTGCGCGTCGGGACGGTGGCGGCGGAACTCGTCGACGAGTCCGGTGATGCCGCCGACGATGAAGTTGTCGCCGAGATACATCACGAAGTCGTCGTCGCCCAGCCAGTCGCGGGCGATCAGCACCGCGTGCGCCAGCCCGAGCGGCTTCTCCTGGGGAATGTAGGTGACCTGCAGACCGAACTTCGATCCGTCGCCTACCGCGTCCTCGATCTCTTCCGCCGTATCACCGACGATCATCCCGACGTCCGTGATGCCCGCGTCCGCGAGGGACTCCAACCCGTAGAAGAGCACGGGCTTGTTGGCCACGGGCACCAACTGTTTCGCCGAGGTGTGGGTGATCGGCCTCAGCCGGGTTCCGGCGCCGCCGGACAGCACGAGAGCCTTCATCTGACTCACCATAGCCGTTCACCGGCGCGACGAACATCATTTGATTTACTCGTTGATCACGAATTCCCGGGAGAGGTCCGATCAGTCGCCCGAACCCCGCTAATCCTCACCTCTGACTATGGTCTCCTCCATACTCCCGTTCGAGGTGGTGGAGGACGTCCGGTCGACGACGGCGGGCAGGCAGGTCCGCAGCGGGTCCTGGCCGCGCAGCCGCCGGGCGCGTGCCCAGCCGGTCTCCGGTCGGCGGGGACGGGGTTTGTCACTGATCTCCGAGGTCACGACGCATCATCTTCCTTCTGCATCCGCTGTCGTCCGAGTCCCCGGCGGCACGGCGGGGAAACCCGGCCGCCGCCTCGTACCTCTGCCCGGTGACACGCCCGGACGCGGTCGCGTGGTTCCCGGACGGGCGGGTCGGCCTCAGGTGTTGGGCCGCGCCACGCTGATGTCGCCGAGGGCCGAGTCCGGGTCGCGTTCCATCGCCGCGTCGCCCAACGAGACGACGCCCACGGCGTGTCCCTGCTCGACGACCGGGACGCGGCGCACGGCGTGCTCGCGCATCAGCCGTATGGCGCTGTCCAGTTCGTCGTCCGGCGCCACGGTCACCAGGTCCTCGCTGCACGCGCCCGCCACCGTGGTCTGCTCCGGGTCGCCGCCCTCCGCGAGGGAACGGACCACCAGGTCGCGGTCGGTGACCAGGCCGCGCAGCTCGTCCCCGTCCGTCACGAGGACGGCTCCGAGGTCGCGGTCGCGCATGACGCGGGCGACCTCGGCGACGGAGGTGTGCGGGCCCACGGTCGTCGGTGCGGCGGTCATGATGTCGCGGACGTGCTGGGTCATGACGTGCTCCTGTCTTCCGTCGTTGCTTCCGGCGTGTCGGTGGCCGGGTACCCGTCGGATCGAGACGGTCACCAGGTGCGAGCGGCGCGCAGGAGGTGGTCGTGGAGGAGGGCGGCGTGCGGGTTGCCGGACGTGCCCGGACGCCGTACCAGGCAGCTGGACGAAGTCCTCGTCGGTCGGCGGCACCGCGGTCAGCGCACGGCCGCGGGGCCGCGCGGTGGCGATGACCAAGTCGTGGCGTCCGGCGCGCAGTTGGTCGAGGAGCCGCTCACGCGGTGAGGAGCGGCCCTCCTCTCACCGGTCCGTCCGCTCACCGGTCGGCCGGTCCGGGGCCCAGGACGATCTCGGCCCAGACCTGTTTGCCGCCGCTGACCGGCAGGGTCCCCCAGGCCGCCGACAGGGCCTCGACGAGGAGGATGCCGCGGCCGCCGGTGGCCTCCCAGCCGATGCTGGTGGGCTTGACCGGGGTGCGCGGCGAGGCGTCGGCGACCGCGAGGCGGAGCCGGTCGTTGACGAGGGTGATGTCGAGGCGGACCCGGCCGTCGGTGTGCACCAGGGCGTTGGTGACCAGCTCGGAGACGACGAGCAGGGCGGCGTCGAGGTCCTCGGTCACCCCCCAGCTGCGCAGGGTGCGCCGGGTGAAGCGGCGGGCGTGTCCGACCGCCTGCGGCACCCGCCACACCGTCCAGCTCTCCCGCAGCGGGCGCAGCGCCATGCCGTCGTAGCGCATGAGCAGCAGGGCGACGTCGTCGCTGCGGGGGGCGTTGCCGAGCAGGGCGTCGGCGACGAGGCCGAGGTGGGCGGGGTCGGCGGCGGCCAGCCGCGCGGAGAGGCGGCGCATGCCCTCGTCGATGTCGGCCTCGTGGGACTCGACCAGCCCGTCGGTGGTGAGGGCGACCAGCGTGCCGGGCTGGAGTCGGAGCGGGCTCATGGGGAAGTCGGCCTGCCGAACGACGCCGAGGGGCGGGCCTCCCTCGGCCTCCGCGATGTCGGTGCCGCCGTCCGGGTGGCGCAGCACCGGGGGCAGATGTCCGGCGCGTACGCACCAGGCGGAGCCCTCCTCCATGTCCACGTCGACGTAGGCGCAGGTCGCGAAGAGGTCGGTCTCCATGTCCATGAGCAGCCGGTTGGCGTGGGAGACCACCACGTCGGGCGGGTGCCCTTCGACGGCGTAGGCGCGCAGGGCGGTGCGCATCTGGCCCATGAGGGTGGCGGCGTCGGCGCTGTGGCCCTGGACGTCGCCGATGACCAGGGCGACGTGGTTGTCGGGGAGCGGGATGACGTCGTACCAGTCGCCGCCGAGCTCCAGGCCGGCCGTGCTGGGGAGATAGCGGGCGACGGCGACCGCGCCGGGCAGGCGGGGCAGCCGGCGGGGCAGCAGCTGGCGCTGGAGCATGCCGACGAGCTCGTGCTCGGCGTCGAAGGCGCGGGCCCGCATCAGGGCCTGTCCGGCGAGGCCCGCGGCGGCGGTGAGCAGGGCGCGCTCGTCGGGGCCGAAGTCGTGCGGGGTGTCCCAGCCGATGAGGCAGGCGCCGGCCATGCGGTTGCCCGCGGGCAGCGGCAGCATGGCGAGGCCGCCGGGGCCGACCTCGGCG
>NZ_JAOCQE010000209.1 GCF_025290915.1 Streptomyces sp. 15-116A
CCGCCCCGCTTGAGGCCCCGCCGCTCTCGCCCGCCGCGCTCGAAGCCCCGCCGCTCTTGCCCGCACCACTCAGCGCCGCGCCGCCCTTCCCCGCGCCGCCCTTGCCTCCACTGCCCTTCCCCGCCGACACGGCACCCGCAGGCTCCTTGGACTCCCGGCGTGCCGCCGACTTCGCCGGCGCCGGCGCCTCCGCCAGCCGCGCCGTCCACGTCCGCGAGACGTAGGCGATCCCCACGAGGACCGCCACGAGCCCGATCTTCGCCAGCAGCAGCTGTCCGTACCGCGTGTCGGTGAACGCCGACCACGACCCCAGCTGCCGCCAGCTCTGGTAGATCCCGGTGACGACCAGTGCGATCACACTGCCGAAGGCGAGCCGCGAGAACCGCTGGACGGCCACCGAGTCGACCGGCGTCTCGGCCGGTGCCCGATACAGCGCGACGAGCAGGGCGGTGAGCCCGCCGAGCCACGCGGCGACGGCCAGCAGATGCACGACGTCGACCGGCATGGCGATGCCCGGCTGGAGCCCGGTGGAGGCGTGCTCGGACATGGCCCAGCTGGCCGCCAGCCCGGCCGCCACGACCGTGCCACCGATCGAGAGCCCGAAGGTCAGGTCCCGCTTCTCCTCGTCCTCCCGCTTGTCGTACGCCCCGAACAGCACCGCGATGAACAGTGCCGCCGCCGCGAGCAGCAGCAGCCGGGACACGAGTGCCGCGCCGGTCTTGGTCTGCAGCACCTGACCGAGCAGCGACAGGTCGAAGACGTCGCCGATCTTCCCGGAGCCGGTGTAGGAGCCGCGCAGGAGCAGCAGCGCCAGGGTGGCCGCGGTCAGGGCCAGCCACCCGGAGACGACCAGCCGCTGCACCGCCCGGACGCCGGAACCGCGCGGCCAGCAGGCCAGCACGAAGGCGGCCCCGCCGACGAGCACCACGAACCCGGCGTAGGACATGTACCGCCCTGCGCCGTACAGCCAGCCGACCACCCCGTCGTCCGACGCCTGCCCGGACGCCGAGACGGACGTCTCGGAGGGCGCGCCGATGGAGAAGGTGAAGGCGCCGGCGACGGGGTGGCTGTCCGCCGACACCACCTGGTAGGTCACGGTGTACGTGCCGTCGGGCAGCCCGCTGTGCAGCCGGACGGAGTAGGTGGTGCCGCTCGGGTTGGCCGGATCGCCCTGGTCGACCCGCTTGCCCTTGGGGTCGAGCACCCGCAGCGCGTCGTCACCGACCGCGACGGGCTCGGAGAAGGTGAGCGAGACCTGGGTGGGGGCCTTGTCGACCACCGCCCCCTGCCGGGGGTCGCTGCCGGTCAGCGCGGCGTGCGCGGAGGCGGGCGCGGCCCCGGCGAGGAGCGCGCCGGTGACGGCCAGGAACAGCAGCACCAGGGTCCGGACGCGGGGGGCGATGGTCTGGGTGGTCACGTGAGGTCGTCTCCCTCGGTGTCCGTCAGTGTCCGTGCTTCGGGCTGTAGGTGGCCGGCTTCACCGGGATGTCGACCGTGACGGGGTCGGAGTGGGCGAAGCGCAGCTCGACGGAGACCTTCTGGCCCTCCTTCGGCTTCTGCTTCAGCTGCTCGAACATCAGGTGGTTGCCGCCGCTCTTCAGGACGAGCTCGCCGTGGGCGGGGATGTCGAGACCCTCGACCTCCCGCATGGTGCCGTCGACGGTCTCGTGCACGGTGACCTGCCCGGCGGCGTCGCTGCTGACCGAGGTCAGCCGGTCGTCGGCGCCGCCCTTGTTGATGATGGTGAGGAACCCGGCCGCCATGTCCGACACCGGCTGCGGCATGTAGGCGCCGGCGACGGACAGCTCCGCCTTGCCCGAAGCGGCATCGGAGCCGGAGCCGGAGTCAGAACCGCCGCAGCCCGCCAGGGTCAGGGTCAGCGCCCCCGCGACGGCCCCGGCCACGATCGCGAGGCGCCTCACGGAGCCTCACCCTCGATGATCTTCGGCAGGTCCTTGGTGTAGTCCTCCACGGTGGCGTCCTCGCCGTAGAGGACATAGCCGCCGTCGGTCTTCGGCGAGAACGCGATGACCTGCGTGCCGTGGTCGGAGACGGTCTTGCCGTTGTCGTCCTTGCGCGGCGGGTCGATCGAGATGCCGAGGGTGCGGGCGCCGGCCTGGATCGTGGAGAAGTCGCCGGTCAGGCCGACGACCTGGGAGTCGATGCCCTTGAGCCACGTGCCGAGCGCGGCGGAGGTGTCCCGCTTCGGATCGGTGGTGACGAAGACGATCCGCAGCTTGTCCTGCTGGTCCTTGGGCAGCTGCTTCTTGGCGACCGCGATGTTGTTCATCGTCAGCGGGCACACGTCGGGGCAGTGGGTGTAGCCGAAGTAGATCAGCGTGGGCTTGCCCGCCGTCTCCTTGCGGAAGTCGTACTCCTTGCCGTTCGTGTCGGTCAGGACGAGGTCCGGCTTCTCGAACGGCTTGTCGAGAAGGGTGGCCGCCTTCTGCGAGCCGGCCTCCTCGGAGACGACGGAGACGGGGTCGCCGCCGGCGCCGTCGTCGGTGCCGCAGGCGGTGAGGGTCAGGGTGGCGGCCGCGAGCAGGGCCGCCGCCGCGAGGGTCTTGTTGCGTGTGAACAGCATGAAAAAGGTGTCCCGGAGGTGAGTGCTCCGGCGCGCACCGGGAGGGCACGGGGCCGTGACCGGTCCCGGTGCGCGCCGAGGAGGGGAGAGCGGGTCAGGCGGTAGTGCGCCGACGGCCGGCCAGCACGCCGTAGGCGACGCCCGCGGCGCCGACCACGATGCCGATGACGCCCAGGACGCGGGCGGTGGTGTCGGTGCTGTCGCCGGACTCCTCGGAGCCGTGGGCGGAGCTCTGGGCGGAGGCGTTCTCGGCCTCGGCGTCGTCCTTCTCGGCCTGGTCGCCCTTGTCGTCCTTGTGGTCCGAGGAGCCGTGGTGGCCGCCGTCGGTGGCCTCGGACAGGGCGAGGACGGGCGCCGGGAACTCCGGCTCCTCCTGGCCCTCCTGCGGCACCTCGATCCAGCGGACGACCTCCTTGTTGGAGTACGTCTGCAGGGCCTTGAAGACGAGTTCGTCGGCGTCCTCGGGCAGCGTGCCGATGGACACCGGGAACTTCTGGAAGAAGCCGGGCTCGATGCCCTTGCCCTCGGCGGTCCAGGTGACCTTGCTGACGACCTCGTCGATCTTCTTGCCGTGCAGCTCGAGCGGCTTGTCCAGCTTGGACTTGGTGACCTTGGCCTCCCAGCCCTCGACCGGCTGCGGCATCACCGAGGCGAGCGGGTGGTCGGTGGGGAAGGTGACCTCGAGCTTGGTGGTCGAGGCGTTGTCCCGCTCGTTGGGGACCTTGAAGTCGACGACCGCGTACGAACCCTTCGCGGCCTCGCCCTCAGGCTGCACGCTGACGTGCGCGAAGGCGGGGGCGGAGATGGCGAGGACGGTGACACCGGCGACGGCACCGGCGGCGGCGATACGGGAAGCCTTCATGGCAGAAGCACTCCGCTTCGTTTGTGGTTTCACGGACGGTGAGGGACACGCGGACGCGGACGGCTCCCCCGTACGAGGGCGGCCGAGGCGCACGCGGAGAACCGGACGCACACGCGCGTGCCGTACGCCGAGGCGTCCCTCCGGAAACCGGGGCCGTCTCAGGCGGCGAGCGCGAGCGCGGTGCCGTCGGCGGGCGGGCCGCGGCGGATCACCGTGTGCTGGAGTGCGGTGGTGTGGAGCGCGGGGGGCGCGAGCAGCGTGGTGCGTGGCGTGCGCGAGGCGGCTTCCGGCGCGCCGGGGAGCCCGGCACGCAGGGCGCGCACCAGCGCAAGCGCCGCGCGCAGGGACCGCATGAGCGCGCCCTCGGCGACACCGTGCGCCGACAGTTCGGTGAGCCGCAGCAGCGCGAGTTCGCCGCGGCGCAGCACCCAGCCGGTGGCGAGGGCCGCGAGCACGTGCACGAGCAGCATCGGCAGGGACGGCAGCAGCGACACCGAGGAATCCGCCGAGGACAGGGCGTCCCCCGCGGCGTGCCCCGCGTGGGCGTCCGCCGTGCTGGGAAGGACCCGCGCGTCGGTGAGGATCCGCCGCGCCTGCGCCGGGCTGATCGCCCCCGTGGGGCCCCCGCACGCGAGCCGCGCCGCCTGCTCGATCAGTGCCGTGCCGGAGAGCCCTGACGAACCCGTGGTGGGCACCCCGCCCACGCCGTGCTGGCCGAGACCGAACAGCGCGTGCAGCACCGTCTGGCCGGCCGCGATCATGGCCGCGATGCCCGGCAGCGAGCGCGTACGCCCCGCCAGCGGCACCGCGACGACGAGCGCCGCGAGGAATCCCGCGCCCAGCGTCCACAGTGGAACGGTGGAGCAGGAGGCGACCGTGTGACCTGCCCCGGCCAGCACGACACAGACCGCGGCGAACACCGCGGCCCGCAGGATCCGGAGCCCGTGTCCGGTGCGCGTCGTGCGCGGTTGGGGGGCAGTCATGGCGGGCCAATCATCGCACTGGCCCCACGACCGTCGTACGGCAGGTCCGCAAGATGACGTACGACCGGAAGGTCAGCTCTGTCACCGACCGCCCCGCATACACCGATCGGCTCCACGACACACCCGCCATATGGGCGGCATCACGTCAACTTCACGCTTACAAGTGAGCACACAGGGCAATACGTAACGGTATGTCGAGCCGCGGCCGGGAGGCTGGAGCATGAGCATCTGGTGGTCACTCCATCTGCGGCGTGAGGCTGCCAGCGTGCCGCTCGCCCGCCGCCTGCTGCTCGGCACGATGGAGACGGCGGGCGTGGACCCCGACATCTCCTACGACCTCTCCGTCGCCCTCAGCGAGGCCTGCGCCAACGCCGTCGAGCACGGCGGGGACACCGCGCAGGGCGGCTTCTCGGAGGGGTACCGGGTGACCGCCTATCTGGACGGCGAGAAGTGCCGTATCGAGGTCGCCGACGCCGGCCCCGGCTTTCCCGCCGGGGCCGGCGCACGCTCACGCCTCCCTGCCCGTCAGGCCCCGTCCGACGCGGAACACGGCCGCGGCCTCTGCCTCATCCAGGAACTCGCCGACCACGTCCGCATCGACACCGCGCCCGGCAGGGGCGGCGCGGTGGTGAGCTTCGACAAGATCCTCAAGTGGCGCGAGAACGCACCGCTGATCGCGGTGTAGGCACCCGCGGACTCAGCCCTTGAGCGAGGCCATCCACGCCTCGACCTCGTCCGACCGCCGGGGCAGCGCGGCGGACAGGTTCCGGTTGCCGTCCTCCGTCACCAGGATGTCGTCCTCGATGCGGACGCCGATGCCCCGGTACTCCTCGGGCACCGTCAGGTCGTCGGCCTGGAAGTACAGACCCGGCTCGACCGTGAGCACCATCCCCGGCTCCAGCGTCCCGTCGACATACGTCTCGGTCCGCGCGGCGGCGCAGTCGTGGACGTCCATGCCGAGCATGTGCCCGGTGCCGTGCAGCGTCCACCGGCGCTGCAGCCCCAGCTCCAGCACGCGCTCCACCGGACCCTCGACCAGGCCCCACTCGACGAGCCGCTCGGCCAGGACCCGCTGCGCCGCGTCGTGGAAGTCCCGGTACTTCGCGCCCGGCTTCACCGCCGCGATACCGGCCTCCTGGGCGTCGTAGACGGCGTCGTAGATCTTCCTCTGCAGCTCGGTGTACCGGCCGTTGACCGGCAGCGTGCGCGTGACGTCGGCCGTGTAGTACGTGTGCGTCTCGACGCCCGCGTCGAGCAGCAGCAGGTCGCCGGAGCGGACCGGGCCGTCGTTGCGCACCCAGTGGAGGGTGGTGGCGTGCGGGCCGGAGGCGCAGATGGAGCCGTAGCCGACGTCGTTGCCCTCCACGCGCGCGCGGAGGAGGAACGTGCCCTCGATGTAGCGCTCGCTCGTGGCCTCGGCCTTGTCGAGGACCTTCACCACGTCCTCGAAGCCGCGCACGGTGGAGTCGACCGCCTTCTGCAGCTCGCCGATCTCGAACGCGTCCTTCACGAGCCGCATCTCGGAGAGGAAGACGCGCAGCTCCTCGTCGCGCTCGGCGGTGACCTTGTCGGTCAGCGCGGCCTCGATCCCGGCGTCGTGGCCGCGCACGACCCGCACCGGGCCGGTGGCCTCGCGCAGCGCGCCGGCCAGCTCCCGCACGTCGGACGCCGGGATGCCGTACAGCTTCTCCGCCTCCGTGAGGGAGTGACGGCGGCCGACCCACAGCTCGCCCTGGCCGTCGAGCCAGAACTCGCCGTTCTCGCGGTTCGAGCGCGGCAGCAGGTAGACCGTCGCGTCGTGGCCGTCGGCGGTGGGCTCCATGACGAGGACGCCGTCCTCGGTCTGGTTGCCGGTGAGGTACGCGTACTCGACCGACGCGCGGAAGGCGTACTCGGTGTCGTTCGAGCGGGTCTTCAGGTTGCCCGCGGGGATCACCAGGCGCTCGCCGGGGAAGCGCGCGGACAGCGCGGCGCGGCGGGCGGCGGTCTCGGCGGCCTGGGGGATCGGCTCCAGGTCGCGCAGCTCGGTGTCGGCCCAGCCGCGCTTCATGTTCTCGGCCAGCTCGTCGGACACGCCCGGGTACAGGCCGTTCTTGCGCTGCTTGATCGGCTCCTCAGACTCAGCTTCCGGGGTCTCCGGGGTGAGCTCCTCCGCCACGGTCATCCTCCTCGATACGGCACTGGACCGTCCCCCATCGTACGGTCGCGCCGAAACGGTCACAGGAGGTGAGCGCCTGTTACCTCGCCTGTCACCTCGCCCCTCACACCGGGGCTACTCGAACCGCGCCGCCAGCAGCACGACGTCCTCCGCCGAGCCGGCGTCGTCCGCCGCTCCGTCCGGGAGCACGGTGCGCAGGATGTGGTCGGCGATCGCGTCCGGGTCGCGCCGCAGCGTCCTCGGGACGCCGGCCGCCGCCGCGTGCAGCCGCGCGAACGCGCGGTCGGTGGGGTCGCCGGTGCGGTGCAGCAGCCCGTCGGTGTAGAGGAGAACCGTCTCTCCGGGCTCGGCGTGGATCTCCACGCTCGGCGCCTCCCAGCAGGCGAGCATGCCGAGCGGGGCCGAGACCGAGGTCTCCACGAACTCCGTGCGGCGCTCGCCGATCAGCAGCGGGGGGCTGTGCCCCGCACCGGCCAGGGTGATCTTGCGGAGCGCGGGTTCGCAGTAGCCGAACAGGGAGGTGGCCGAGCGGGCGGGCTCGGTGAGCCGCAGCAGCAGCTCCAGGTCGGACAGGACGGCGACCGGGTCCTCGCCCTCCATCACCGCGTACGCCCGCAGGGACGCCCGCAGCCGGCCCATCGCGGCGACCGCGCTCGGCCCCGACCCGGTGACGGATCCCACGGCGAGACCGAGCGCCGCCTCCGGCAGCGGCAGCGCGTCGTACCAGTCGCCGCCGCCGCGCGGGGAGGTGCGGTGCCGGGCGGCGAGCTGGACGCCGGGGACGCGGGGCAGCCGGGAGGGCAGCAGCTCCTCGGTCATCGTCGCCATGCACGCGCGCGTGCGCTGCAGTTCCACCAGGCGGGCGAGATGCTCGGCGGCGTGGCGGACATACAGGCCGATGAGGTGCCGCTGGCGTTCGGAGGGTTCGGCCGGCTCGTCGTACAGCCACACCGCGGCGCCCAGGCGCTGCGCGGACTCGGGGGTCAGGGGGAGCGCGTAGCTGGCGGCGTAGCCGAGGCGGGCGGCGACCTCGCGGTGGCGCGGGTCGAGGCCCTTCTCGGCGAACAGGTCGGGCTCGGCGATGCCGTCGTCGGCGCCCGGGAGACCGTCGAGGATCCTGCCGTACGACAGGGAGCTGCGCGGCACCGTCTCCATGTGGCCGAGATCCGCGCGGGCGAGGCCGAGGCCGATGGTGGTGTCCGGGCCGAGACGGTCGGCGGGTTCGAGGACGACGAGTCCGCGCCGGGCGCCCACCAGGGCGGCGCCGGCACGCAGCATCTCCCGCAGCGCTTCGTCGAGCGTGCTCGTGCGGGTGAGGCGTTCGGTGAGTTCGTGCAGGGTCGTGAGGTCGGAGACCCATCCGGCGAGCCGGTCCTGGAGCACCGCGCCCGGTGGGTGCGGGTGGCTCGGCGGGGCGGCCGGGGAGGCGCCGGCGGCGACGGGCGCAACAGTGTGTGCGGGGGCGGGAACCGTTGAATCGATTCCGGCCACTTTCGGAGGGTGCGGGGCGTTCATGGCGTCCGGCTTTCCGACCGGTGCGTACTGCTCAAAAGCATCGCAAACCCCCATGTCATTCTGCGTCGCCGGCAGTGCTCCACATGTACACGCACTCGTGAGGAGATGTCCAGCATTGTCCTGCTGGGATTCCTGGTGTCCGTGAGATCCACGGGAATTCCCCGGGAACCCCTTGCCGAATTACGAAGTTGGCTTGAAACTGCCTCAGGGGAAGGCCTCTTGCGGTCGACTGGGCTTGCTCGACGGAGCGTCACAACGGTCGTGATGGGTACGTACTCGGTGAAGGCCAGGGGTGGTTGGGGACCACCCGGGAACCTGGTGACGGACCCGGGCGTCTTAACCACCGACGACCGTGCCCCATCCTCCCGTGGCGGAGGCGGAGAGAAATACGCGCGACGGCAAACGCCAGACTTCGCCACCCCACGCCACGCCCGTGCTTCTGGTAGACGCAGTATGGGTGGACGGCCGCGGAGGCAGCCCACGCTCGGCCCATAGGGGTTCCCCTTGCCCGGTGCAGGGGTGTGATGCGCCAACAGGTACGCACAGTGAAGTGATCGACACATGATGTGATGTGGACCACGGTGTTGCCAGGCGTGCAACGGAAAGGAACGAGCGCTCATGCGCGAGATCCTCGGAAGGCGACGCAGGCTCCTGTCCCGGCGACGCGACTCAGAGCCTGAGCTGATCGGCGCGGCTGAGACCTTCGCCACCCGATGGCAGTGGCCCGTACTCCCGGGCGTGGCGGCGGACCCGCAGGGCAGGTCCCGCTGCGGCTGCCCCGACCCCGAGTGCACGGTGCCGGGTGCCCACCCCTTCGACCCCGGCCTCCTCGCGGCCACCACCGACGCGCGCATGGTGCGCTGGTGGTGGAGCAACCGGCCCGCGGCGCCCATCATCCTGGCCACCGGGGGCAAGGCGCCCTGCGCCGTCTCCCTGCCCGCCCTTCCCGCGGCCCACGCCCTCGACGCCCTCGACCGCCTCGGGATCCGGCTCGGACCGGTCGTCGCCGCACCCACCCGCTGGTCGATCCTGGTCAAGCCGTACTCCATGGAGCAGCTCGGCGAGCTGCTGTACGCCAAGGACTTCGTGCCCGGTTCCCTGCGCTTCCACGGCGAGGGCGGCTATCTCGCCCTGCCCCCGTCCCGCACCGGCCAGGGCGAGGTCCGCTGGGAGCGCGCCCCGCTGCCCGGCTCGGCCTCGCCGTGGGTGCCCGATGTCGAGGCCGTGGTGGACGCGGTGGTCGAGGCCCTCACTCGTACGGGTGTGAGCGCGCCGGAGATGTAGCGGTGCCGTCGCGCGCCGCGCCCGTGCCTGCCGCCCCGGGGCGTTATGTTCCGGGGCCATGCCGCGTCATGCCGGGGGCCGCGCCCGGACTTCCCGAAAAGCCCGTCTGCTCGCCCTCGCGGGCGTGGTGCTGACGGGCGCGGTCGTCCTGCCCCTGGCGCTGGCCGCCGCCGATCCGGGCGGCTCCCGTGGCGCCTCCGGCATGAAGCGCGCCGGCGAGGAACCGGCGCATTCGTCCGGCCGGGAGCGGGCCACGGTCCCGGGGGACTCCGCCCACCCCGCACGGCCGTCCACGCGGGACGACGGCAGGGCGCCGACGCCGGCGGAGAGCGCCGAGGCCACCGGTTCCCCGCTGCCGCCCGGCGGACTGCACCTGTCCACGGCCGTGCGCTGCGGTCCCGAACTCACCTCGCCCGACGGCATCGAGGCACAGACCTGTGTCGTGGCCCAGGGCGAGGACGTCTGGGCGCGCACGTACTACCGCAACGCCACCGGTGACACGCTGCACGCCGTCCTCGCGCTCCTGGGCCCCGGTGGTCGCAGCGTTCGGATGCCGTGCGCGGCCGACGCCGGGGACGAGCTGGCGATCTGCGAGACACCCCGGCAGCGCAGGCGCGCGGACCTCGCCGGGTACATGGCGGTCGCGGAGTTCTCGCAGCGGGCCGGACAGGGGCCGCTGCTGCTGCGCTCCGGGAGCAACTCGCAGTCGGGAACGAGCAGTTGACGCCCGACTGCGGTGCGTGAACGGCGCCGGACACGGAAAGACCCGGTTGCTGGCGACGGGGGATGCACCAGCAACCGGGCTACTGGAACGGTAACAAGAGATCCGCCGTTAGCAAATTCGATCTCGGCGTTTCCGGTCACCGATTGGCTTGTCCGGACCGGGAGTTGCGCGCGGAACGAGCCCTCGCCGAAGGGCCGGTGCTGCTGACCGACCGGTCAGCAGCACCGGATCGCCCGGCCACGGCTCAGCTCAGCGTGACCTGGCGGTTGGTCAGGCCGCCGCGCGCGCGGCGCTCGTCGGCGGTCAGCGGCGCGTCCGTGGCCAGCGCGGCGGCGAGCCGCTCGGCGAATTCCGCCGCGGGCTTCTCCACGTCGTCCGCGCCGGTGCCGCTCGGCAGGTCCCACACCGGGACCGTGAGCCCGTGGGCGCGGAAGGAGCCGACCAGCCGGGTGCCCTCGCCGAGGGAGGAGCGGCCCGCCGCGTGCAGTCGCGCCAAGGCGTCCAGAAGCTGCTCCTCGGGATGCGGCATGACCCACCGCAGATGGTTCTTCTCCGGGGTCTCGCACCAGTAGGCGGCGTCCACGCCGGACAGCTTGACGGTCGGGATGGCCGCGGCGTTGGCGCGCTCCAGGGAGGCGGTGACGTCCGGCGTGGCGTTCTCCGGGTCCGGTACCCAGAACTCGAAGCCGCTGTGCACCACCGGCTCGAACGCGCCCTCGGGGTCCAGCAGATCCTGGAGCCGGGGCCCGTCGGCGGGGGCCCGGCGGGCCTTCACCGGCGTGCCCGGCTCGGCCGTGAGCGCGCGCTGGAGGGTGTCGGCGAGGTCGCGGCTGATGTCGCCGGAGGCGGTGTCGTTCTGCAGGCCGAGCAGCACCGAGCCGTCGTCGCGGCGCAGGGCGGGCCAGGCCATCGGCAGCACGGTGGCCAGGGTGACCGACGGGACGCCCTCCGGCAGGCCGTCCTTGAGGGTCAGCTCGACGGTGGCCGCGGGCACCAGTTCGCGCAGCGCGACCCAGTCGCACTCGCCGGGCAGGCCCTCGAAGGGACGGTGCACCAGCTCGGTCACGGCGTGCGCGGCGGCACGGCCGTGGCAGGCCTTGTAGCGCCGGCCGCTGCCGCAGGGGCAGGGCTCGCGGGCGCCGACGACCGGGATCTCTCCGTCGGTGAGCTGAGGCCGCTTGGCCTTCGTCTGGGGTCGCTTCTTGGCCATCGTGGGTGTCTCCCGGTTACGGCTCTTCTCGTACGGGCGCGAGCCTAGCCGTTCGCGCCACGGCCCAGGGGACCCTGTGGACAGCGCGCCGGGTTGTGGACAACTCGGGTGGGGCGGGGGGGGGGATG
>NZ_JAOCQE010000021.1 GCF_025290915.1 Streptomyces sp. 15-116A
GGCGGCCGTGCACACACCGAACGGCTTCTTCGCCCAGGAGGGCGGCTACGAGTACGCCGCGACCCTGGGCCTGACCGCGGCGGGCCTGGCGATCACCGGCGCGGGCCGCCTCTCCCTGGACCACGCCCTCGGCCACGTCCTGGACCGCAGCTGGATGCTCCCGGCGGCGTTCGGAGTGACGGCGGCGGCCACGGCGCTGGTGGTGGGGGCGCGGAACAAGCGGCTGAGGAAGGCGAAGGAGGGCGAGCAGGAGGCGCTGTTCGAGGAGTAGGGGCGGGATCGGCGAGGACGCTGAGGGCATTGTCAGTGGCGTCTGCCACGCTTCCTTTCCATGACCGATCACACGCCCGGGCTCTGGGACTCCATCGACGATCTGCACGCCTGGCTGGACACGCATCGCCCGGCGGAGGGCCGGGAGGGCCTGCTGCTGCGCATCCTGAAACTGTCGGAGGAGGTCGGCGAGGTGGCCCAGGCGGTGGTCGGAGCGACCGGCCAGAACCCCCGCAAGGGCACGAGCCACACTTGGGACGACGTGCAGTCGGAGCTGTGCGATGTCGCCGTTACGGCGCTGGTCGCGCTGCGCACGCTGACGCCGGACGCCGGGGAGGTGTTCGCCCGGCATCTGGAAAAGGTGAAGGAGCGGTCGCTCGGACACAGCGTCGGCTGAGAGGGCGGGGACGTGGCGGAGCCCGGGAGTCGTATCCAGCTCCCGGGCCCCTGGGGATGCCACCCACTTGCGCACGCCGGCGGCGTTTAAGAGGACGGATCAGTCATGAGGCCGTCGTGTTCTTCCTTTGAACTACCGCACCGGGCAGAGGTGCAGGCGAGAGTCGAACTCGCATCCGGCGGCGTTCGTCCGTCCTCGGTCGGTCCGGCGATCGGCGGCGATGCTGAGACTGGAGCGAGAGTCTGAGATTGATCACGGCCCTTGTCGTGGCCGTGTCTTCAGGCTGAACTTCAGTGTCAGCTTGCGCTCCGCACGCGAACCGGTCCTCAATCCGGCCCGCGCTGGTCGCGCACCCCCGCGCTCGCACGCGGGGGCGATCATGGGGCCGCCCTCATCCAGGGGCGGCCGGGGTGCCTCAGCCGAACAGGTAACCGAACACCGCGTCTCCGACCCGCTGATCGGTGACCTCGGTGCCGTTGGCCTCCTCGCGGGCGAACTTCACGGCCTGCTGGAGCTTCTCCACCCGCTCCAGCAGCTCGTTCACACGCCGCGCCGGAAGGGCACCGGAGAACTTCACGGTCGTCCAGTATCCGATGGGCACGTCCTCGTAGTACACCTCAACCTGCGCCGGGTGCTTCTCGGTCGCCTCGGCCTTGACGTGGTTGCGCGGCACCTTCTTCGTGCGGATGGTGCGCACGGGGTCCGTCTTCCACCAGTCGGTGGAGGGGTCGAGGGACCAGGACTCGGCGGCGTCGAGGGTGGGGAGCTTCTTGACGAAGGCGTGCAGATCGGTGAGCTGCTTCTCCAGGAAGAGCAGGTAGCTGACGGGCACGTCGGCGAGGATCGTCCGCCCGTCGACGGTGACATCGGCGCGGGCGCTGCAGTTGGCCCAGTCCTTCGTCGCCGTCACGTCGAACAGCCGGGTCAGCGAGGCGGACATCTCCCGCAGCACGTCCTCCGCCTGCACCTGCACCCGCGTCGACTCGGGCGGCAGCTGCTCGCCCTCCTCGTCCTTCGGCTGGTACGTCCGCGAGATCCCGGCCAGCAGCGCGGGCTTCTGCACCTTGCCGTGCGCCGCGGTGATGTCCTGAAGCGCCTTGCTCTTGACGCCCTTCTCGACGGCGATGATCTGATTGAGTTTCGCCACGTGGGCCCCCCTTTTTTCGAACAGGGGGAACTTATCCGGGGGTTCGGCACCGGCGCACCTGCTTTTCATCGCGGGAGGTCACCGCGCGGAGGATCGACGGGACTGCAAGACTGGAACACATGAACGACGCCGCTGAGCCCGAAGTCCCCTCAGCACGTGCTCGGTTACCCCGTGCCACCCGCCTGTTCCTCATCGCGGCCCTGACACTCAGCGCGGCGGGCTACGCGGCGACGGAGTACCTCGACGGCACGGCACCGGAGGCCCACCCACCGAGCCCGTACGCCACGCAGCCCTCGTACGACACGCAGCCCCCGTCCGACTGCTCCAGCCCGAACCCAGACCCGGACCCGTTCTTCCACCCGCCCTCATCCCAGAACAGCCCGCAGCCGTACGGCGAGTACGTCGCCAGGGCATGCATCGTCGCGTCAGCGGTGCCTGTGCAGCCCCCGGGCTCCCCCGAGCCGGCACCGGTGCCGTCCTTGAGGCCCGACATCTGGTACGGGTACGGTGATGAATTCCCACGCTGAGGGAAGCCCACCTGTGCGGCAGCCTGTCCACGCCATTTCCCCATCCTCGCGGAGTCGGGGTGGCAGTGGGTGTGCCAGGTCCTCCGTTCATGTTCAAAGGCCGCAGGGAAGAGGACGACGAAAGTCCTGACATGTGGTCGGCGCAGAACCGTATGGGTCACTCGTCGTCTTCTGCATCGTCGAGGTCGAAATCGAAAGCCAGCTGTCCCGAGGGATCTTCGTCTGGGGAAGCTGCCGGCTGGGGCTGCGTCGGATCCACGGCGTCTTCGATCTCGTGCGGCAGGGCGTAGTCGTCCGCCAACCGGGCGAGGTGCAGAACGAGGGGCAAGCCCAGACCGTCACGTGCCTCTCGGAAGTCCTCACTGAAGCGCTGCTGGTGCACGAACGCGGCCCAGGCTTCGGCGTCGTCGCCTGGCTGGAGACACGCCACCGTGAATTCCAGGAGATCCGGGTTCCAGGCGTTCGCCGTCGGGCGGTGTGCACTGTTGCCCGACGGGTTGGTGTGCGGCGTCAGCTTGGCGTCGTCGTTGGTGAGCTTGCTCTGGGTACCGGACTTGCCAACGGTGCTGTAGAACACGCGGCCGGAATCACCCCGTACCGCGGACCTCCACAGCCCCATCGCGATGCCTCCTCGCTGCTGCCCCTCCAGCTCGGGGTTGAGTTCTTCGCGCTCCGCCCAGCACTGCGCCGTCTCGTCCCTGGTACCGTCGGCGACCCGGACGACCCGGAGCTGCTTGCCGTAGAGCCCGATCCGCTGTGCCGGGCCCCCGTCGAGGCCGAGCCTGTCCTGCTCCAATCCGTCGTTCTTCAGCCACGTCCACCGTTTCCGCACGTCCTGGGCGTGTGCCAGGACGAGTGTCGGGGTGCTGCGCAAGCTCGACAGCGTCTGCTTGATGAAGGCCGCCATGAGCGCCGCCTGGTCGGCGCTGGTCCGCTTCGCCTCGACGCGTCCGGTCAGCGCCTTGAGGAGTTCGGGGTAGGGAACCCATTCGTGCATGTCCGCGGACCTGCCGAGGACGCACTTCGCCCCAGGCCGGATGAGGATCGCAATGGGCGTGAACTGCTGCTTGCCCGTGGGCCCGTCGTGGCGGCGCTCCACGAGATGGAAGGCGACCTGGCTCAGGCCGGCGGGGATGAGGTCGCCGAGCGTGTGCTGCGGCAGCAGGCGCACGCCGGTCTGGCGCACGGCGTCCGACCAGGCCGAGGTGGCGCGCATCCGCGCGTCCTCCATGGCCTTCTCCGGCTTCTCGATGGTCGCATCCAGCGGACGGATGAACTGGGTCACCAGACCCGCGTCGGCGCAGCCCAGACGGATCGCGTACTTGGGGTCGCTGCGCCGCTTGCCCTGGCGGAAGGCCTCCTGGCCGTCGAGTTCCACGAGGGCCAGCCGGATGCCGGGGACAGCAGCACGCAGACCGGTCATGGCGTTCGCCACCTGAGTACGACGGTCCGCGATGGCCTCGTCGTGCTCCTTGCCCCTGCGAGGCACCCGATCACCGCCGAGCGGACCGCCCAGAGCGCCAAGACGCCGGGCATGGAGCCGAAGCGTCAGTTCCTCCGATTCCCAGATCCACGTGTCGGGCGCCTCCTCCCGTCGGAGCCCGGCAAGGCCCAGTTGGGCCTCTGCGGCGGCGATGATCCGATCGCGCATGATGTCCGACTGGTAGAGAACAAGCGCCGTCAGGTCCTCTCCCTCCAGCGCCTCTGCCAGGCGTTCGCGCAGCACCTGGGCGTTGTACGCCGAGTACCGGTCCCGCTTGTCATGGATCGCCGCGAGCTCCTCCGGCGTCTTCTCCTTCTTGGTGGGGATGGACGGCAGCTTCTTCAACTGCTTCCTGGGCGGTCGCGCGTACGAGCTACGCGTGAGTTTCGGGATGGGCGCGAATTCCGGGGCCAGCGCCTGTTCCGCCCATTCGATCAGCCGCCGTCGCTCGCTGGGCATCAGTCCCGTGCCGATGGTGTGCTTGCCCATGGCGGCGTGGTGCCCGACGGCGATCTGGATGCCGTCACGGCCGTGGATCCAGTGGTCGGCCTCCTTGACCAGCCGGTCCGGGGACGGCAGCGCGTCGAGGGCGGTGACCTGGGTGAGCATTCCCTCCGGCCCGCCCTGTCGCCAGTCGGTGGTGCCGTTCTTCCAGTCCAGCATGGCGACGGCGAAGCGCTGCGGGACCGGCCCGTCGTGCACGAGTGCGGCGTCCGGCAGCAGGTAGGCGGAGACACCTTTGCCGTACGGCATGAACACCTTGCCGCTCACGAACCGGCGGACACCGGCGCTCAGGTGTACCCGCGGAACGGGCGAGAACGGCACGGTGCGCACGGTGACCCGGAGGGTCGCGGCGTAGTACGCCGGTTTGCCCTCTCCCCCGCCACGGCGTGTGGGCACGTACTCGATGAGGTCGGACATCAGCTCGGCGCCTCCACTGCCCGCGCCGCGGGAGCCGCCGAGGCCCGCCACCTGGCGGAAGGCCAGCCGCTTCCCCTTGTGCTCGTACGGCGCCAGGCGCGTGATCCTGGCTGCGAGGACGTCGGGGAGAAGGCGGTAGACGTGCGGAGCCGGGACCGCGGTCTTTCGTGGCGTGTCCTGCAGTGCGAGGAGATCGACTGTGCCCGGCTGCCAGCTGAGGGCAGACGTGTCCAGATCCCGGAAGCAGTCCATCAGCAGGCCGACGGTTTCAGGGTCGTCCGGGTTCCGCTGGAGGCTCTTGAGCCAGGTGGCGACATAGAGGTTGGTCACCGGCATCGGATACGGGTCCGTGCAGTACAGCCAGGGGTTCGCCGTGCCGAATCGTGCCGTGGAGTCGACCGTGACGATGTCCGGGGCGGTGGCGCGCAGCAGTTGGTTGATGTGCTTCGTCGGGACGCGGTGACGCCGCTCGGCCTGCCGCTGGCTCAGCCCGTCGTGATACAGGCGCAGGACGGGTTCCTCCCAGTGGGCGGGGAGGGCGAGCGTGTACATCGGGACGGCGAACGGCCCCTGGGCCGGGGCGGGTACGTAGGCGGCGGCCCGGAGGTACTGGTATTCCACGGGCTGGTTCTCCTTTGGAGGTGAAGAGGGCGTGCGAACGTGAGATGTGCCGGCGTGCCGTCAGCCCATGTCCGCCAGAGCGCGGTAGAGCGGTTCGTACAGCTCGCGGACGAGCGACTTGTCGATGGGGGCAGGCTCCCGGCCGGGCGTGCCGTCGTCCTCGAAGTAGGGGGCGAGCACCTCGCGCATGCTCGCCAGGAGACTGGTGTCGGGTGTGTCCGCGGCCTGGAAGCCGGCTTCCCGGGGTGAGAAGGCCGCGTCGACGAAGACGACCCTGGCCGGCACACCGCCGCGCACGAGGCGGCCGATGACCTGCCACATGACGACGAGTTGGTCCCAGGTGAACGCCACCTTCTCGTCGTCGCGCAGGCTCGACCAGGCAAGCTTGCGGGTCAGGAAACGGTTCCACTGGCCGCGGGCGCGGCTGCGGAACGCCACAGCGGCCCGGTCGGGTGTGGCCGCCGCGAGTGCTCCCTGCGCGAACGAGCCGTCGGTGTCGCGGAGTTGGCGTACGGCCCAGTCGTTGATGGACTGGATGGCGAGCGAGATGTCGTCGGGCCGCGGGTGGGGACGGGCCAGGAAGTACACGGTGCCGATGGCGGCTTTCCCTCCGCGCAGCACGATGTTGTGCCCGCGCTCTACCGCGAGCAGCGGGGCGACGAGGAGGTCACCGCCGACGGAAGGGAACGTCTTTACATCCCCGCGGGGCAGGGTGCGTGCGGCGGTGTCCTCCGGCAGCCGGGTCCAGGCGGTGTCGGCGTCCGCGTCGTCGGACACGAGCTGGGTGACCCGCCCGTTCCACTCGGGGATCTGGTTGAGGTACTCGGCGGCCCTGCGTGCCTCGTCGTAGCTGCCGACGAGGAGCAGGATGCGGCGTCGCTCCGGGTCGTCGATCTCGTCCAGCTCGGCGTCCAGCATGCTCATCGAGCCGGGCAGGCTGCGGTCGGGCACAGCGAGCTGGTGCAGCATGTGCAGCAGGGCCTGCGGCCGCTCCTCGGGGTCGCAGCCCGACAGACGCAGGGGTTTGGGCTGGTCGCCCCCAGGCCAGTACAGGAACTCCTTGCGGAACTCCGTGCCGAGTACGGCCTCGACCTCCTCGTCGCGGGGCCGCAGTACGGCGCCCACCTCGGCGTGCACGTGATACCTGCTGGACGTGCCCGCCCAGCTCGTGGCGGACATCAGCAGGACGTGGGGGCCGGGGCGGCCGTCCACGGCACACAGGTCGCCTAGGCGCATGAGCAGTTCGCGGCCGACACCGTTGCAGTGGAAGAAGCGGAGCTCACCGCTGCGGTCGCCGTCGCGCTCCTGGTCGTCGTGGCGGAACTGGAAGCCCAGGACATTGCCCATGGGCGACTCGGGGATGACCGCCTCGTAGTCCTTCGGGGGCCTGCGGGAGAGCACATTGGAGGCGCTCTCCAGGTTGAGGGCGGCCTCGACGCGCGGCCACAGCGTGGTCATGAAGTCGAGGCGGCTGTGCAGGGCGGACAGGATGAGGGTGAACTCGAAGCGCCTGGCCTGTAGTTCCATGTCGGCGAGTACGCCGGTGTCGCCCGAGACGATGGTGGTGAGGGTCTCGCGCAGCCGTCCGCGGGTCCGGGCGCCCTGGGGCGCATGCAGAAGCTCCAGTGTGAGGTGGACGAAGGTGTTCACCAGGCGTGTCACCTCGTCGTCATCCGCGTCGCTGTGCTGCTCGTGCAGGGGATCGTCCCTGAACCGTCCGAGCGCGGCGTCCAGGGTCCCGGCCGCCGCGGGCGGACGCTCGCCTTCCTTGCGCCCGGGGAACCAGCTGTCGAGCAGCAGGTTGTGGAGGGTGAAGGCGCTGAAGTAGTCCACGCTGATCCACCGCCTGAGCCCGTCGTCCTTGACAAGGAGCGCGTAGAGGCGGTCGGTGGCGGCGCTGACCGTGTTGACGGCGTTGGTCCAGTCGTCGACGTCACGGGCGGACAGCTGGAGCCGTCCGTCGCGGGCCATCTGCTGGAACTTGTGCACGGCGACCTCGTCGAACCATGAGTTCGGGGCCTTGCCCACGAGGGTGCTGGCGGGCGCGAAGGCCGTGTCGAGCTGCATCTGCACCCGGTCCGCCTCGTCCACGATGATCAGATCGCTTACCCGGCACGCGAGTTCGAGGTACCGCAGCTGTTCGTCGTGCTGGTGCTGCGGCACGGAGCTGTGCACCAGGCCGGCCGGGGTGGCGACCCACACCTGGGCATCGACCAGGTCGCGGGCCCCGCGGTGCCGGGGACAGCGGTTCCACAGCGGACACAGCCGTCGCTGTGGCTTCGGCCGCCGGGAGTCGCGCACCGCCGGGCTCTCGTCATCGAGCAGCGGATCACCCTCGGCCGCCTCGGCCTCGGGGACGGTGAAGAGAGTCAGGCACGGGGCCTCACGGATGCCGAGCGGGCGCCGGGCCTCCAGGCCGCGCAGGACGTCGACCGGGCAGGCGCTGCTCAGGTAGGCGAAGCCCGCGTGATCGTGCCCCAGCATGGTGACGGTACCGGCCGTGGCGGTGCGGCGGTGCAGCCGGTTGATGTTGCGTTCGCGTGTGGAGTGCCCGAGGATCGGCGCGGCCCGCACGCCCAGCCGGCCGAACTGCTCCACGACGGCGAGCGTTTCCGCCACATCCCCGACGACGATGGTCACCCGACGGGACGTCTGCGTCACGGCGTGGTACGTCAGGATGTCGCGGATCGTGGACTTGCCGGCGCCGACCATGCCGACCAGGTGCAGCAGCCGGTCGACCGTCAGCCGCCCCTTCTGCGCGAACCTTGCGGACGACTCGTCGCGCACGAGCAGTTTGACGCGCTGAAGACGCCCGGCCCAGGCGTTGCGGGGACCATCCGGTGCCGCCGCTTCCACGGCGTCCATGGCGTCGGCGGCCTTTTCGAGTTCCTCCCAGGTGACGTCGACAGGCTCCCCACGTCCTGCTGGCGGCGCGTCGAGCGCGTGAGCGCGGGGCAGGAGGTCCGAGAGCAGTTCCTCCTCGAAGACAACAGAGTGGGTGCGGTCCTGCACACGGAAGGTGTGCTCTCCTGCCTCGGCGAGCGGAATGGAGCGTGTCGAGAATGCGGGCGCGGTGCTGAGCAGATCCTCGAACACCTTGAAGCGCTGCGCGGCTCGCGAGGGCTCGCGGCGGCGCGGCACGTCGTCGGGTCCGTCCAGGTCGTAGCCCCGTAGCTGCTGGGGGACTGCCAGATAGTCGGACAGTGCCTCACGCCACGCGTGGCGCCGGCGCAGGTCCCACAGATAGTGGCGGGCCCGTAGGACGCGCAGTCGCTGTTCGTCCGTACGGACGTCCCCGAAGGCTTCGCTGTACGGGTAGCCACCCAGCAGCGGCCAGACGTCGGCGGCGGTGCGGGTCGGCGTGACGTCCTGAAGCAGATACAAGCCCAGTTCGACGTCGAGAAGGTCGCCGGAACGGAAGCTGCCGAGGTTCGTCGGCCACACTTCGGTGAGCTGCTGGGGCGAGCAGCGCCGGTGCCAGCCGCTGCGGTCACGCATGGCGGTCTCCTTCCGTGTGCGGCGGTTCTGTGTCCTGCTCGGCCCGGGCGGGGAGTTCATGGCCCACGAGCCGTAGAAAGGCCTGGTCGTCCAGGAGGGTGACCCGCCCGGCCATGTCGTCGGGCAGGTTGCGGCGGAACTGCCGCCCGTACGCCTCGTTCTCGCGGAAGCGGTAGCGGGGTACGACGAGGAAGGCCCGGTCGTACGGCGGGTCACCCCGGAAGGGGGTGACCGTGCGGGCCAGGAGGGCGGGGTTCACGCGGTCCTTGACGTCCACGGCCCAGTACTTCCGTCCGGGCAGAGGGACTCGGAGGTCATACGCGTCGTAGTTCGGCCACATCTCGGCCGTGATGCCGAACTTCTTCTTCAGGGCGGCTTGCAGATCCGTCTCGGCGAGTCCGGGGCTGGTCACGAACATCCGCAAGGGGCGGCCGAGTTGGAAGACGCCACCCTTGTCGGGGCGCAGCGCGGTGCCTGCGTCCTGCGTCCCGTCACGACGGCACCGGTCAAGTTCGCAGCGGTGACCGCCGCCGAGCAGCGGCACCATGAGGCAGCGGCACCGCCCGCACTGACGATAGGCACCCTCACGCAGGTAGGACGCGGGAACGGGCTCGTAGCACCGCTTGATGACGCTGTGCAGCAGCATCCCGCACTCCGGATCGCCGCCGAGCAGCGCCAGTTCGGCACCCGTGAGCACGGGCCGGGAGGTGAGAAGGGCGCGGAACGCGGTGTAGGCCCTGGGCGACTTGGCCGCGCGGCAGACTGCGAGAGCTTCCAGAATGCGGTCGTTCTCGAACAGTTCGGCGGCGGGGTCAGCCGCGCTCACCTCCCACTCCAGGCACAGCTGGTGCGGCAGCCTGGTCTCGGGGTCGACGAGCAGGGCCGCACCCGAACGGGCCTCGTCGGGCAGCGACAACGGCCACTCCCCCAGCGGTCGTTCGCATGCCCAGCGCACCATCTCCGGCACGCTGCCCGGCGGTTCCTCACCGCGCCGCAGGCAGTGCAGCACGAGGCAGTTGTAGGCGTTCTGCACCTTGGCCGGGTAGACCGGGTTGGGAACGGTCCGTTGCCGGGACAGGCAGGCGAGGGCGCTGGCGATCAGGCGCAGCAGCGTCTCGTCCGCGGCCCCGGCACCTTCGGGAACCGCGAGCAGCTGGTCCGTGGTCGTCATACCTCTCCCTCCCCCGCCACGGCCAAGCCGGGCGCGGCACTCGGACACCACTGGGATACCGGACAGGACTGACAATGCGGTCCGGGCCGGGCTTCCCAGACCTCGTCCTCCCGCCAGGGACCGGCGTACCGCTGGAGCACGGATCGCGCCCTGGCCTGCTGTCCGGGATCCGTCGGATCGATCACATGCGGATCGGAGCCGTCGGGCCGGAGGATTTCCACCTCGACGCGCGATCCGGTCGGGTCGCCGCCCAGCGCTCCCTGGGCCAGCAGCGTGACGGCCAGCGCGAGTTGGGGATAAGTCTGAAAGAGATCCTCCTGATTCCGGCGCCGTTTCCTCGTCGTCTTGAGCTCTCGCCACACCCAGGAGCCGTCCTCCTGGTAGAGCAGGTCGGGCTTGGCGATGACCACGGCCTGCGCGGCGGTGTCGTGGACGACTCGGAGCGCTTCGGGCTCGACCCGCTGGATGAGTCCCGAGTCTTGGAAGGGGCAGGCCTCGACATGGTGCAGCAGCATGTCCCGGCCGGTCGCGGCGTCCTCGTCCGAGACTCGCCACCGGCCTTCCGTCCAGTTCTCACCCTCTGCGGGCATGTCCGCGACCGTGCAGGGCGGCCACCCGTCGCGCCGGTGCAGGGTCTCGATCCAGCCGTGCACCGCCTGGCCGAGCTTCGCGGCGCTGCCGTACTCGTCGGACTTGGGCAGGTGTAGCGCGCGCAGGAAACCCTGCGCGGGGCAGGCCGCGTGGTAGCGGAGATCACTGACGGACACCTTCCGCAGCGGTGCGACGCGCGAGGAAATCCCGAGGACGCCGGGCCTGCGCGACACGGCCTCGCACCCCGTGAACTGCTTGCAGTCGATGCAGGAGGAGCCGGGCGTCGGCGCCCCGCCCGCCACGACCCGGGCGACGTGCGCGTGCCCGTGTTCGGCGTAGTACGCCTCGGCGTCCTCGGCCGTGCCGTCGAACTGCACGCGCGGCCGGCCGTCGGCCAGTCCCACCTCGACGACGCGCACGCGCTCGGGCCGGACGGCGGGCCCGTGCGGCTGGAAGGCCCGAGACCACTTGCGGGGCCAGGCCGCCGGCCGCCCGTGGACCGCCACGTACACGGCGATCGCGATCTCGCCGGGCTCGGAACCCTTGGCCTGGCCGTGCCGCAGCCTCCGGTACTCGCGCAGCCGTCCGTCGGCGGACTCGTACCTGCGCCACCAGGCGTACATCTCCCAGAACTTGCCGTTCTCCCGCTGCACCACCCAGTAGGGACGGACGGGACGCAGTTCTTTGTCTCCGCCCCCGGCGAACGCCTGGCTGTACGACCGCAGGGCGTGCTCGGCGTAGGTGAGATGGCCGGGGTGCAGGGCAGGTGTCCTGGAGCGCAGCGTCTCCAGGGCCTGGTCGGGCGTCTCCTCGTGGAACTCGACCCGGTCGATGGCGTCCATGACCGGCCCGAGAGTGAAGGTTTCGATCTCCGGCTTCGGCAGCCGTAAGCGCTGGGCGGGCGACAGCGCGGGCCGGGCCTTGGCGGCAGCGTGCGAGGGACAGGTGTGCTCCTCGTCACCGCCCGTACCGGGACCGACGCGAATGAGGCCGTCGTCTCCGGTCAGCCAGTGCGGCCTGCGCCATGCCATGTCGTGACTCAATTCCCTCCCCCTACTCGTGGCAGACGGCACCCCTGAGGCGAGCCGGGTGTGCCGCCGCATTCGACCGTAGCACACAATCTTGGAACTCTTTGGAAGTTCTTGGCATAGGTTGGTTGCTGCGCTAAGCTGCCCCGCATGGCGGCAACACTGGAGGAGCTGGAGCAGCGCCTGTCCCACCTGCGCACCGAGCTGCGCGGCGCGGTACGCGCCCGGGACAAGGCCGAGACCACGCGCATCCGTCGCGCCCTGCGCGAGGCGGAGGCGGCGTGGGAGCACGCCCTTGAGTCCGAGGCGGGGCCGGACGGCGAGGAACTCCTGGCCGGATCCCTGACCCCGCCGCCGTCGACGAACAAGAGCGAGCCACGCCGCAAGGAGCGGCCGGCGCACGGCTCCATCCCGATCCGCGAACAGGTCCACCAGGCGCTCACGCTGCTCGGTGCCCCCGCCTCCCCGAAACTCATCTCGTCCACCTACGAGGCGTTCTTCACCGAGCCGCTGGTCGCCACCAAGCTCGCGTCACTCCGCCGGGACGAGGAGCGCTCCTTCACGGCGCAGGGGTACGCACGCCCGTACTACATCTGCGCGGCGCTCACCCACGACCGTTTGGTGCCGGCACGTGGGCTCCTGGCCCTTTCCACGTGGCCCGTAGAACGACGGATCATCGGCCCGCTCAGCCCCCGCGCCGACTTCCTCAACCACGCCGTCGGAACCGCCCAGCAGATCCAACGACTCACCACCGCGGGACATCCAGCACCGGACGCGGCCTGGCGCCTGCTGCGCCGCTTCGCCCTCACGATCCCGGGCGCCTACGACGACTCGACCTCGGAACCCGACCCCGCCCGCGTGATCGCCGCCGCTCACGCCGAAGCGGCCGTCCACCAGCAGGAGGACGACCAGCAGCGGCGAGCCGCCGCGCAGCGTGCCCGTTCCCAACTCACCGACCTCCAGCAACTGTTCGGTGCCCCTCCGCTGCGCGATGCCCTGCGCGACGCGGGCGGAGCTATGCCCTGACCTTTCCCGGCGCAATGGCGGCGGCCGCCCGGAGCGCCGCCACCTACCCCAAGACGCACCAGACGTACCTGAAGCAGAGACGATGCCCTCGCAGCAGTCCGACCCTCCCGACGACCGCCTCGCGCGGCTGCGCGGACCGCGGCCCCCTCAGCCGTACACCGCCCGCAAGATCACTGCCCTGACCGCCAACCCCGCCTGCTCCCGCCGCGCCGTCCTCGACGCGGCCGGGGTGGACAAGGCGCTGCTCGCGCAGCGAGTCGGGTACGAGCCGCGGTTCGGTCAGTCCCCCTTCGCCCTCGCGCGCGAGCAGGCGTTCCACAGCCTCGTGAAGTGGGGCGGGTACGCCGAGCTCATCCGGCTGCTGCGCGAACAGCTGTCCGTCCCCGTGGCGGAGGCCCATGTAGCCGATCTCAACGAGGTAGGGGGCAACACCTCCCTGCAGGTACGAGAGCGGGAGACCCGAGGCCTGATCGCACACGTGGCCTCCGGCAAGGACGTACGGCTGATCCTCGACCGCCCCGTGCTCACCCTCGAAGTCGCGGGCCGGACAGCGTATTTGGAGCCGGACGCACTCACCCATCGCATCGGCGGAAAGTTCTACGTCGTCGTGATCCGCTCGTTCGCCGCCATCGACGGCCAGGCCAACCCGACGGCCGTCGCCGAGGCGGCCAAGCAGGCCGCCGTGTACGTCCTCGCGCTGCGCCGCGCTTTCGAAAGCGCCGGCCTGCCCACCGAGCAGATCGCCCACGAGTTCCTGCTTGTCTGCCCCAAGGACTTCTCCAACCGGCCCTACGGCCGCCTGATCGACCTCCGTCAGGAACTCGACGCCCTCCAGTTCCAGTTGTCCCGGCTGCGCCGCGCCGAGGACCTCGCGGCGCAGCTCCCGGCCACGGCCACCCTTGACACCGATCGGGATGGAGACGAACTCTCCTCGTCCATAGAGGCGTTGGACGCCTCGTACACGCCCGCCTGCCTCTCCTTCTGCGAGATGGCACGCTACTGCCGCGACGAAGCCGACGAGTGTGCCGCACCGGCACGGCTGGGCAGCGGTGTGCGCAACGACCTGCCCGGCATCGACTCCACCCGCACCGCGCTCGACTACCTGGACGGCATCGCCGCCCCGGGAGAGGCCGAGGCGGAAGCCGCCGACCTGCTGCGCGCCGCCGCCCGGCTGCGCCGACTCCGCCGGGGGGTCGCATGAGCGTCCTGTCCACCGTCGCCGCGCTCACGGCGTCCCGGACCGGGCGCGCCGAGCCGCTGACGACCGTCCGCCACCAGCACGTGGACGAGAAGCCGTTCGTCCTGGTGCCGCTCACGCTCGCCGGGGAGGCGTGTGCGCCCCTGGCCGCGCTCGCGGGTACAGACCCGGGCCGACCAACGCTGCTGACGGTCCGTCAGCCCAGGAATCGCGCCGAGCGCTTCAGGTTCGCCGAGCGCCTCGCCGCCCTCCTGCTCGAATACATCGACGGGTGCCGGACGGAGACGGAGCCGTACACCGTCGGCCGCGGCAGGGAGAAGGAGGAACGCAGCCGCTTCCTGCGCGCCCCACAGCTCCTCGTGCCGAACGGCGAAGGCATCGCGTACGTCCGTCTGCTCGGCCGCCTGACCAGACTCCGCGCCACCGAGGGGCCGTACGCGGTCGACCCGTCCGTGCCGGCCCTCGGCAAATGGCTGACCTGGTTCGCGGACCTGGCCGAGTTCCCCGGCTCCAGCGTGCTCCTCGCGATGACCCGGCAGCTCGCCGCGCACTGGGCCACGGGCCAGAGCCCTTCCGAGGACTCCCACCTCGCGTCCCTGCTCGCCTGGATCGATCCGCCGGAGGGCAGCGACGGCGCGCGGGCGGCGCGTGAGGCGGAGGACCCCGCCGTGTGGCCGCCGGCCGGTCCGTCCACGGACCCGGTCTTCGACCGGACGCTCCACGAGCTGATGACGCGCTACGACGAGGCCTCCGACGACCGTGGACGCGAGGCGATCGGACGCCAGATCGACCATGAGCTGAGCGGCCAGATGCTGCCGACGTGGCGCCTGATGTGGCGGGGCGTGGAGCTGCTCCGCGAGCTGCCGGAGGGCGCCCACGTCCCCGGCCGCTGGGCCCTCGACCGGCGTTGGTTCTCCGAGTACGCCGAGTACCTGGACGCCGACGGCCGCCCGCAGGCCCGCCGTGATCAGGCCGTCAGAGCCGCCCGCCGTCTGGCGCGGCTGGAGGACGCGGTCGCCCGCTACGAGGCGGAGCGCGCGTACGACGATCCGCTGGTGATGGCGGAGTACGAGCTGACCGGCGAGGCGTTCACGGGAACGGTGACGGCCAGGGACGAGGACCGCTTCGTCCCCGGCGACCGCCCCGGTTCCCAGGTGTGGCGCCCGACGATCACGCTCCGCACCGACACCCGCGTCAGCCTCGCGGTCGGCACGGAGGTGAAGTCCCCCGCCCGGCCCGGCCAAGGAGCCCGGATCCTCGATGTCCGGCAGGAGGACGACGGCGGCCACACCGTGATGCTCCAGCTCAAGGGCGGCTTCGCGAACAAGCGCAAGCCCCCGGCACCGGCCGGCACCCTCGCGGAGACCGGCGAGGAGCTGACGTACACCACGCTCAACCCCACCGCCATGCCGTCCGCCCTGCCAGACGAGGAGAACACCCCCTGGACCCACGGCGGTCCGCCGCAGCCGTACGAGCCCACCGACGAGGACGCAGAGGAGACCTGGGAGTGACCGCCCTCCTTCCCGACACCGGGGAGCCCGAAGCCCTCACCCCCGGCGAACGTGCGGACCGGGCGGTCGCGGGGATCCTGACCAGCCTCGACACCGCGTCCGGCCGGGGCGTCGTCGTCGACTCACCTCCCGGGGCTGGAAAGTCCACGCTGGTGGTGCGGGCCACCGGACACCTGACGTCCGCGGGCCACCAGCTCATGATCGTCGCGCAGACCAACGAGCAGGTCGACGACCTGGTGGACCGCATCGCCCGAGAACACCCCGGCCTGGCGCTCGGCCGCCTCCACGCCCGTGGCCACACCCTCCCGCCCCGCGTCACCCGGCACCCCAGTGTCACCGGGAGCAGCGAGGTGACGGACCTGCGCGACCTGCCGGTCGTGGTGTCCACCGCGAAGAAGTGGTCGTTCGTCACCCCGGACAAGTGCGCGCCGTGGCGGTGGGCCATCGTCGACGAGGCGTACCAGATGCGCTCGGACGGGCTTCTGGCGACTGCCCCGCTGTTCGCCCGGGACGACTCACAGGTCCTCTTCGTCGGCGACCCCGGCCAGCTCGACCCCTTCGCCACCGTGGAGACCGACCGCTGGCACGGTCTGACGTGGGACCCGCTGCGCAACGCGGTCGACGTCACGCTCGCCCACAACCCGGACCTCGTCCGCCACCAGCTCCCCGTCTCCTGGCGACTCCCGGAGACGGCAGCGCCCCTGGTCGAGGAGGCCTTCTACCCCTTCTACCGGTTCGTCCCCGGTACGACTGCACCGGAGCGCGTCCTCTCGTACGCCAGCCTGCCGCACGGCCCCGGCCCGCTGGACGACGTCCTCACCCGGGCCGCCGACACGGGCTGGGGCTACCTGGAACTCCCCGCCCGCCACACCCTCGACCAGGACCCGGAGGTGGCGGACGCCCTCGCGGCGACGGCGGCCCGGCTGCTGGAGCGTGGCGCGTTGGTCAACGGGGAGCCACTGACCGAGGCGCGCATCGCCATCGGCGCGGCACGCACCGTACAGGCGGACGCGGTCCGCTCCCGCCTCGCCGACCGCGGCCTGACCGACATCACCGTGGACACCGCCAACCGCCTCCAGGGCCGGGAGTTCGACGTCACCCTGGTCTGGCACCCGCTCTCCGGCCGCCACGACGCCTCCGCCTTCCACCTGGAGACGGGCCGCCTGTGCGTCCTGCTCTCCCGGCACCGCTTCGCGTGCATCGTGGTGGCTCGGGCCGGCATCCGGGATCTGCTGGACCGGCATCCGCGGAGCAGTCCGGTGTATCTGGATGTGCCGCCCAAGTTTCCTGATGGGTGGCGGGCGCATCAGGTGGTTATGGGGCATCTGGAGCGGGGGGAGTATCGGGTGCGGGCGGCTTGAGAACCCCTGAAATCCAATCATCACCAAGATGTGAAACATTCGTGGAGAAAGTGGTTGAATGCTACATGTGCTGCGCCTTGGCATCGTCAGCGACGTCGGGTACGCGTAACTACGCTCGATGAAGCAGTGACGTCCAAGGCGGTCGGCGCCCAGTTTCTCGGCGCCTGGTTGTGGGGGGGGGAAGGGTCTTATGCACGCCAATGATGTCGAGCCTGGGGTTCGCCTCACCGGATTGGCCTCGGGGGCAGTCACCGTCGTGGCCGCCACTCCGGTTGGTGACGCACTTCAGATTACGGTCCGCGACGATTCCGGTCACTTGTTCGACCAGGTGCTCTTCCCGGAAGACCTCCCTGGACTGCGGCGTGAAGCACCAAGGTCACGGTGGTCGTTCGACGCTGCCCCTGAACAGTTCCGTCTTGCGGCTGAGGCGCTGCGCATGCGGCACGCGGGTCTGTCGGATCCGATGCTGGCAGTGGAGACCAGCGACATCGACCCGCTGCCCCACCAGATCCGCGCCGTCTACGGCACCTTGCTGGCTCAGGCCGGCTCCCTGCGCTTCCTGCTGGCAGATGATCCTGGCGCAGGAAAGACGATCATGGCGGGTCTTTATCTCAAAGAGTTGCTGCTGCGCGGAGACGTGCAGCGTTGCCTGATCGTCGCACCCGGTGGGCTGGTCGAGCAGTGGCAGACCGAACTCGCGGAAAAGTTCGGGATCGAGATGGCGATCTTGACACGCGACCTGGCGGAGGCCGACCGCGACGGCGACCCGTTCCGACGGAACCCGATGCTGATCGCACGCATGGACCAGCTGGCCCGCAACGAAGAGTGGCAGACCATCCTCGCGGAGTCGGAATGGGACCTCATCGTCGTGGACGAGGCCCACCGCATGAGCGCCTCCTGGTTCGGCAACGAACTCAAGCGGACTCGCCGCTACGAGCTCGGCCAGCTGCTCGGCAGGATCACCCGGCACTTCCTGCTGATGACCGCGACTCCACACTCGGGGTCGGAAGCCAACTTCCAGACGTTCCTCGCGCTACTGGACCCTGACAGGTTCGCCGGGCAGTACCGCCAGGGCGTGCACTCCACCGACACCACCGGGCTGATGCGCCGGATGATCAAGGAGGACCTGCTTACCTTCGACGGCAAGCCGCTATTCCCCGAGCGGGTAGCCGAGACCGTCGAGTACCGGCTCTCCCCACTGGAGATGCACCTGTACGAAGAGGTGACCGAGTACGTACGTACGGAGATGAACCGGGCCGAGCAAGCCGACGGCAAGCGGCGTACCGTCGGTTTCGCGCTCACGGTCTTGCAACGGCGCCTTGCGTCGAGTCCCGAGGCGATCTACCAGTCGATCCGCCGCCGTGCCGCCCGCCTGCGCACCCACCGTGAGCAGATCCTGGCTGGCCCGTCCGTTCCCCCACCAGAGGCGCTGTCGTTCGACCCGGACGACTTCGACTCCGACGAGCTGGGTGCTGACGAGCTGGAGCAGCTGGAGAGCGAAATCCTGGACGCCGCCACCGCCGCGCGCACGGCAGCCGAGCTGGACGCCGAGCTCGCGGTCCTTGCACGTCTTGAAGAGATCGCCCAGCAGGTCCGTACCTCGGGTGAGGATCGCAAGTGGCAGGAGTTGCGTTCCCTTGTCCTCAAGGCTCGCGAAGAGGGTCTGAGCAGTGATCGCCAAGCCCCGCACAAGATCATCATCTTCACCGAGCACCGCGACACCCTCGACTACCTCGCAGGCCGGATCACCACCCTGCTGGGCGGCGATGAGGATGCCGTGTGCACCATTCACGGTGGCACAGCGCGACAGGCTCGTCGGGAGATCCGCACCAAGTTCACCAACGACCCTCGCTGCCACGTACTGATCGCCACCGACGCCGCTGGCGAAGGACTGAACCTTCAGGCCGCGCACCTGATGGTCAACTATGACCTCCCCTGGAACCCCAACCGAATCGAGCAGCGCTTCGGACGCATCCACCGCATCGGCCAGCGCGAGGTCTGCCGCCTGTGGAACCTCGTGGCCTCCGAGACCAGGGAGGGCCAGGTCTTTCAGCGACTGCTGACCAAGATCGAGCAGCAGCGCCGCGCCTACGGCGGCAAGGTTTTTGACGTCCTGGGCGAGAACGCCTTCGCAGACGAGCCGCTCCGTGACCTGCTCGTGCGAGCCATCCGCTACGGCGAACAGCCGGAGGTCCGCGCTTACCTGGATCAGGTCATCGACAAGTCCGTATCCGACGGCCTCCAAGAGCTGATCAAGGAACGCGCCCTGGCTACCCCGGAGATCGGGCTGCAGGAGCTGGCCGAGCTGCGTCGGCAGATGGACGAGGCCCGCGCCCGGCGCATGCAGCCCCATTTCGTGCAGGCCTTCGTCATGGAGTCCCTGCGTGCCTTGGGTGGCCGGGCCTCCAAGCGGGAGAAAGACCGGTTCGAGCTGAACCAGGTCCCGGCCGTCCTGCGCGAAGGTCGGCGTACCATCAGCCCGCGCTATGGGCGCA
This sequence comes from Streptomyces sp. 15-116A, assembly GCF_025290915.1. Lineage (GTDB taxonomy): Bacteria > Actinomycetota > Actinomycetes > Streptomycetales > Streptomycetaceae > Streptomyces. The sequence goes on from NZ_JAOCQE010000021.1 coordinate 19,246, forward strand.
TCACCTTCGAGCCCTCAGCCGTGGTGATCCCCGGACGCCCGGATGCCGAGCTCATAGCACCCGGTCATCCGCTGATGGACGCGATCATCACCGAGATCCTGAACAGGTACGGTGACACCCTTACCCGGGGATCAACGTTCCTGGACCAAAACGCCACCACTCCCCGTCTTGTGTTCGCCCTGCTGGAAGAGCTCTCGGACGGGCGCGGCACCGCAATCAGCAAGAGGTTCGAGTACGTCTCCGTGCTGCCGGACGGAACCGCACAGCCTGCAGGCGCCGCCCCGTACCTCGACCTGTCCCTGCCCGCAGACCTGAACCTGGAACAGCACACCGCACTGACCCTTGCCGTCAACTCCGAGCTGTCCTCACCCTGGCTTGCCGACGGGGTTGAAAAGATTGCTCAGAATTGGGCAATCCAGCATGGTCTGCCCGAGCTCCGGGCCGACGTCGTCGCTCGCGTCGTCCCTGCTGTCGAGCGGACGCGCAGGCTGGTACGTCAGCGGCTGCTGGCTCAGATGAACTACTGGGACGGTGAGTCGATCAAGCTGGCCGAAGCACAGGCAGCAGGCAAGAAGATCCGTCTCTCACCGGCCACCGCACGTGATCGCGCCCGTTCCTTGGAGGCCCGACTCGCGCGCCGCCAAAGCGAGCTCGACCTCGAGACCCAAATCACCGTACGCCCGCCGAAGGTCATCAGTGCTGCGCTCGTCTTGCCCGCCGCGGTGGTCCCCGGCGTCGCCGGCGAACAGCCGACGCGTGGCAGCTTCGCCCTGGACACCACCGTCACCGAACGTCGTGCCGTAGATGCCGTACTGGCCGCCGAGCGTCGGCTCGGCAGGGTGCCTGAGGAGATGGCTCACTCCAACAAGGGTTTCGACATTCGTTCCCACAAGCCCGACGGTCACCTGATCTTCATCGAGGTCAAGGGGCGCGTGTTGGGCGCTGACAACTTCACCGTCACCACCAGCGAGGTCGGCTACGCCAAGAACGCCGAGCCCGACTATCGGCTCGCCCTCGTCGCGGTCGACCCCGACACCCCCGACGGGTCGAACGACCAGGTCCGCTATGTGCTCAATCCCTTCGCCGACTTAGTCCTGGACAAATACGTCGACGACCTTCGCCGCAAGTGGAAGGCCGAGTGGGGCCGCGGTGTAGAGCCACTCTGACGCACAAAGATCCACACGCTTTCATCCGCTCGAACGCCACCCGAGGCACGGTTCGAGCGCTGCGGTATCTAGATTGAGCAGGTGAACATCGCAGTGCAGCCCGGAACACCGTCAGGCTCTGTCCCCCGACGCAAACTCATCGAGGTCTCCCTCCCGCTGGAGGACATCAACGCCGAGTCCGCTCGCGAGAAGTCGATCCGCTATGGGCACCCCTCCACGCTGCACCTATGGTGGGCTCGCCGGCCGCTGGCGGCGGCACGGGCGGTGCTGTTCGCCCAGCTCGTTGATGACCCTTCTTCGCATCCCGAGTTGTTCCCCACGGAGGAGGAACAGAAGGCGGAGCGCGAACGCCTGCACGGGATCATCCGGCGGCTGGTGGTCTGGGAGAACGTCAACGACGAGGGTCTGTACCGGGAAGCCCGCGAGGAGATCCTCAAAAGCACAGAAGGGAACCCGCCAGCAATCCTTGACCCGTTCGCTGGCGGAGGAACGATCCCGTTGGAAGCACAGCGCCTGGGCCTGGAAGCCCACGCCAGCGACCTCAACCCGGTGCCCGTGCTGATCAACAAGGCCCTAATCGAGATCCCGCCGAAGTTCGCGGGACAGCCGCCCGTCTTCCCGGGAGCTGCGGAGAGTCGTTTGGGGCCTTGGCCGCGTGCCACAGGTCTGGCGGAGGACGTGCGCCGCTACGGCGCGTGGATGCGCGAACGGGCGCAGGAGCGAATCGGGCACCTTTATCCCAAGGCGCAGGTGCCTGTGCTGGGACCTGATGGCGAGCCCACGGGGCGGACCACTGAAGCCACCGTCATCGCTTGGATCTGGGCCCGAACGGTGATCTGCCCGAACCCAGCGTGCGGTATCCAAATGCCCCTGGTGCGTTCTTGGTGGCTGGGTAAGAAGAAGGGCAAGGAAGCGTACGTTGTCCCAACGGTAGTAGCCGATGCGGCAGCGGCCGGTGGTCGGCGCGTCGAATTCTCGATCGGTCATGACCCGAACCGGGCCCCGACGAAGGCAAACGATGGCACGATGTCCGGCCAAAAGGGTGGAACGTGCATTGCCTGCCAGACGTACATCAGCGCTGGTGAGGCGCATCGCCAGCATGATGTGCCAAATGTTCAGAAGCCTGCACCCGTCCTCATCGCCGTCGCTACTGCGGCAAATAATCGACGCATCTATCTGCCGCCATCGAAGATCCACACCGCCGCTACAAGGGAAGCACAAGCAAATGCCACCGCTATCCGGCAGAGTGATACGGGACTCAATGCGCAATCGCGAGGCACCTTCGGCGGTAACGCCCAAGGCCGCCGGTGGGGATTTTTCACCTTCTCCGACTACTTCACAGACCGTCAACTAGTCGCGCTCACGACGCTCAGCGACCTAATCTCCGAAGCGCGCGAAAAGGTACTCCATGACGCCATCGCGAGGGGCAACCTCACTCACGGTGATACCTTGGCTACTCACGGAAAGGATGCCGAGGCATACGCAGACGCCGTAGCGACATACCTCGGAATGGCTGCGAGCCGCTTGTCGGACTACAGCGGAACGACCGCCACCTGGATGCCTGATCCGAAGAACGAAGGAATCCGAAACACTTTCGCCCGCCAAGCTATCCCAATGACGTGGGACTTTGCCGAGGTGAACCCGTTTAGCGAGTCTTCAGGCAATCTTGGATTCATGCTCCGCGGCATTGCTCGCGTGCTTGACGAACTCCCCGCACGCGGCGCAGGGTATGTGAATCAAGCCGACGCCGCCAGTCGCGATTATTCGAATCTTCTAATTGCGACAGACCCGCCATACTACGACAATATTGGATACTCGGATCTCTCCGACTACTTCTACGTGTGGCTGCGCCGTTCCCTGCGCGATATCTACCCGGAGATCTTCAGCACGATGCTCGTCCCTAAATCGGAGGAGCTCGTCGCAAACCCATACCGACACGGCAGCAAGACAAAGGCGGAGAAGTTTTTCGAAGATGGATTCGAAAACGTCTTTGCGCGCGCACGGAAGACGGCTTCATCAATTTACCCAATCACGGTATTCTACGCCTTCAAGCAGGCCGAGCTAGAGAAGGAAGGAATCGCTTCTACAGGCTGGTCCACCTTCCTGGAGGGAATGGTCCGCAATGGCTGGACCATTACTGCGACATGGCCCGTTCGCTCGGAGCGTGGCGGCCGAATGATCTCTGTGGGTACAAACGCTCTCGCCTCTTCCATCGTGTTGGCTCTCCGCCCCCGCGAGGCAAGCGCCCCTGCGACAGACCGCACTGGGTTCCTGGCTACGCTGCATACCGAGCTGGAGGAGGCTCTGCCGCGTATCCGTGAGGGCGCGATCGCCCCGGCGGACCTGCGCCAGACAATCCTGGGCCCGGGAATGGCAGTGTTCTCTCGCTTCTCGCGCGTGCTGGAGGACGACGGTTCCACGATGTCCGTGAAGACCGCGCTGGCGCTGATCAACCAGACGTTCGACGCGTTGCAGAACGAGCACGACGCCGAACTGGACGCCGACACCCGTTTCTGCCTGGACTGGTTCCGTTCCTACGGCTGGGACACCCGCCCCTACGGTGACGCCGAGTCGCTGGCTGTGCCTCTGGGCCTCTCTGTGGACGGCATCGCCCGCGGCGGAATCCTGACCTCGGGCGGCGGGAAGGTCGCCCTCATCAAGCCGCTGGATTTGGCCCCCCGGTGGGACCCGGCCCACGTTGACCGGCTGTCCCTCTGGGAGGTCACCTGCCATTTGGCGCGCGCGTACGCTACCCAGGGACGCGAGGAGGCCGCCAGGCTCATGGCCGGAGTGAAGGGGAAGGTGGACCTGGACGAGGTCAACCGCCTGGCCACCCGCCTGTATGAGTTGATGGAGTCTCAGGACGCCTCCACAGCAGGCCTGTTCAATGGGCTCGGAGGGGCGTGGGCCGATGTTTCCGCTACATCGACCACGATCCGCCCGGCCGCTGTGGCCGAGACGCTCTTCGGGGAGGAGATCTGATGGCGCTGACAAACAACGAGAAGGTACTGCGCGGACTCGACCAGCTACTCGAGGGGATGCGTCCCTGGGTCGACATGCGTATGTCCGCGCAGGCGCCATCCGGCAAGGACTGGGTCGAGCTGATCGCCGCAGAGGATGAGGCGAAGTTCGGTACAGCGAAGACCTACTCGCGGGACGACGTGCGGTTCCTCCTGCGCGTGGTCACCGAGAGGTGGAAGGTCTTCGAGAAGGACCTCTCGCGCCCGCAGTCCGCGTTGGCCTCCGAGCTGCGGGAGACGGCGAACGCAGCGCACCACGGACAGAAGTTCTCCTCGGACGACACCTACCGCGCGCTGGACACGATCGAGCGTCTGCTGACGGTGATCGGTGCCGCCGACGAAGCCGATGCGGTGGCGAAGATGCGCATGGAGCACCAGCGGGAGGTGTTCGAGAAGCAGACTCGCAACCGGCTGACACGTGAAGCGCAGGCGGTCAAGGTGGCCGGTATGCAGGCTGGTACTGCGATCAAGCCGTGGCGTGAGGTCATCCGGCCGCACGCCGACGTGATCCGCGGGCAGTTCTCCGCCGCAGAGTTCGCCGCTGACCTGTACGCGGTGGCCCATGGCCACACTGCGGCGCCGGAGTACCTGAACCCGGCTGAGTTCTTCTCCCGTACCTACCTCACCAGCGGCCTGTCCGATCTGCTGACTCGTGCGCTCAAGCGCCTCTCCGGCGACGCCGGTGCAAGCCCGGTGATAAACCTCCAGACCCAGTTCGGTGGCGGCAAGACGCACTCGATGCTGGCGCTGTACCACCTGTTCTCCAACGGCCTGACCACAAACGCGCTGCCTCAGGCTGTCCAGGACGTCGTACATGCCTCCCTGCCCACGGCCGAAGGCGATCCGCTGAAGTCTCTGGACGTGAAGCGGGTCACCTTGGTGGGCACGAAGCTCTCCCCGAGCCAGCCGATCGTCAAGGACGACGGCACGCAGGTGCGCACCCTCTGGGGGGAGCTGGCCTGGCAGCTCGGAGATCGCGAGGCGTTCGACCGCGTCGCGATGGCTGATGCGACCGGCACCGATCCAGGCGATGCGCTGGACGCTGTCGTACGCGACGTCGTCGCCGGGGGCAAGAGCGTGCTGATCCTGATCGACGAGTGGGTGGCCTACGCCCGCCAGCTCGTTGGCCGCGACGACCTGCCTGGCGGAACGTTCGCAACGCAGCACACCTTCGCTCAGCACCTGACCGAGATGGCCAAGTCCATCCCCGGCGTCATGCTCGTGGTCTCCATTCCCGCCTCCGACTCCCTGGACAACGGAGGCGGCGGCTCGGCGCTGGAGGTGGGCGGTCCCAACGGGCACGTCGCTCTTGAGACCCTCCAACACACCATCGGCCGGAACGCCGATGACTGGCGGCCGGCCAACAACATCGAGTCCTTCGAGATCGTGCGGCGGCGCCTGTTCGAAGAACCCGACGCCGTGGCCCTGGCAGACATCGCCGCGGTGGCCAAGCAGTACGTGAAGTACTACCAGGAGAACACTGGGTTCTTCCCTCGCGAGACGACCACCGGCGCGTACGAGCAGCGCATCCGAGCGGCCTACCCGATCCACCCCGAGCTGTTCGACCGACTCTACGAGGACTGGTCGACGCTGCCGAAGTTCCAGCGCACGCGCGGCGTGCTGCGTCTGATGAGCGTGGTCATCAACTCACTGTGGGCCGCCAATGACACCGCACCGCTCATTACCCCTGGCGCTGTGCCCGTCCACGACACTCAGGTATTCAGCGAGATCACCAAGTATCTGGATGACAACTGGAAGCCGGTGGTGGACAAGGACGTCGACGGTGAGGGATCCACCCCCATTCAGATTGACCGCGAGCGCCCGTCGTTCGGGCAGCGAGCCCTTACCAGGCGTGTCGCCCGGTCGGTGTTCATCGCGACCGTCCCGACACTGCGCTCGGCACACAAGGGCGTGGACATCCAGCAACTCCGCCTGGGCACCGCGGTTCCCGGCGACGTCATCAACCACATCGGTGACGCGCGTGCCCTGCTGGGTCAGCGTGCCACGTACTTCTACGAGGACGGCGACCGCTCCTGGTACGACCTGGCTGCTTCGGTGTCCCGTGTGGCCGCCGACCGTGCGGCCGGCTACAGCGAGGCCGACGTGCACGCCACGATCGTCGAGCGCCTCAAGGCCACGGCGAAGGCATCCAAGGCTTCCTTCGGTGACGTGTATGCCGCGCCTCTGGACACCGGGGACATCCCCGATTCCGAGGTGCTCAAGCTCGTCGTCCTGCACCCGAAGTTCACCTGGGGCAAGGACGCCTCCGCCGCCACGGTTTTCGCCGAGCGTCTCCTGCGGGAGGCAGGCGCTGGGCAGCGGCAGCGCCGCAACATGCTGGTCATGGTCGCCGCCGATCGCGACACCTACCCAGAACTCGACGGAGTGGTGCGGGAGTACCGGGCCTGGAAGTCCATCGCGGACGAGGCCGAAGAGCTCGAACTGAGCGCCCAGCAGCGCAAGCAGTCCGTCACCCGCGCACGCCAGTTGGACGCTGCCGTCGACGACCGTGTCCGCGCGGCCTTCACCGCAGCGCTGATCCCGACCGAGTTGCCCGGCCACAAGCCGACCATCTCCTTCACTCGTGTCGCCAAGGACGGTGGTTCCCTCGCCGATCGTGTCACCGCGGCGCTCAAGGCCAAGGGCTGGATCACCCCGGTGCTCGGGGCCACGCTCGTGCGCATGGCTCTGGAAGGCCCGCTGGCAAACGCCTGGGCCAAGGGGCATGTGAGGTTCGGCGACCTGTGGTCCTGGTACACGCAATACCCCTACCTCAAGCGCCTGCCCAACCGGCATGTGCTCGAGCAGGCAGTACTCGGTGCTGCCGACGTCCTGCTCTGGCAGCAGGACGCCTTCGCCCTCGCCGACGGCTACGACGCGACCACCGACGAGTACCAGAACCTCTGGATCCACGGCGACAAGCCTGATCCCAGCTTCGTCACCGACGACACGCTCCTCGTCCAGCCAGCCCGAGCCGTCGCCCAGCGCGCACGGGTTGTGGCCACCCCGCCGATCGAACCGGTCAGCCCTGAGGACGGCAGCAAGAGCGATGAAGGCGGCAGCCCAACGCCCACTCCCGGTGCTGTCACGCCTACCCCGGGCGCCGGCTCTCAGCCTTCGCCTCCGCCCGCAAAGAAGGTCACGCGCAGGTTCTGGGGTGTCAAGACCCTCAATCCCAACCGCCCCGCTGCCGACTTCGCCAATATCCAGCAGGAGGTCCTGGCGCACCTCGAAGCCGCCGATGGCGTCACGCTCGAAGTCCGTATCGAGATCACCGCAAGCACTCCCGACGGGTTCACCGAACAGCAGGTGCGTACCGTCCGCGAGAACGCCGCCCAGCTGAAGTTCGAGGACACGGGTTTCGAAGAGAGCTGAGTCAGTCCGACGATCGGCGTATGCATCATTGAGGGGAGGCTCAGGGCTTCCCCTCAATGAGTGAAGTGCGGGGGCGACGTCATCACCGCGTACCTCTCACGCTTCGGTCGCGAACTCCACGAATCGCGACCACTCCCCACGCCCGACGGCCAAGTGGGGGCGCATCACATCCTTGGAGTCCCGTACGCACACGGCCTGTTCGGTCACGGCGACCTCAATGCAGTCGTCACCCTGACTGCCGCTGTAGCTGGACTTGAACCACGCCAGTTCCGGCCTCGTGCTCATAGCTCTCCTCGGAGTCGCTTCAGCAGGCCCCGCGAGTCCTTGGCGTTCAGGGCCTGCGAGCGCAGTGTGTCATAGCGCTGGCAGAGGAGGCTTACCTCTTTCACGTCGGAGATCAGACGACCGTTCTGCTGTCCCTCGGAGTACGCGTATCGCTGTCCCCTGGGAGTTTCCAGAAGCCGCACGGGACCATCCAGGCAGGCGTGCAATCCGGCTTCCAACGGCACGACTTGCAGCGTCACGTTCCGCGGTGCACTCAGCTCCAGCACACGGTCGAGCATCTCGCGCATCTGGTCCGGCTCCCCGAACCGGCGTCGGAAGACGTGCTCTTCGACGATGAAACTGAACGGCGTCGTCGGGCGCTCGAACAGCATCCGCTGCCGCTCCATCCGCCGGGCCATGAAGTCCTCCAGCAGGCTGTCCGGCGCCACTGGAACGGTTCCCTCGAACACCGCCCGCGCATACCCCTCCGACTGCAACAACCCCGGCACCAGCCGGCACTCGTACGTGCACAGGCTCACCGCCACCCGCTCCAGCCGAGCCCACTGCCGGAACCACGCCGCGAGTCCGACATCCCCACGTCCCCGTGTCACGTACTTGGACGACTTCCGCAGTGCGCCCGTGTTGCCCAGTGCCTCTTCGGAGCGCTCCACCAGCGCCAGGTCGGGCATACGACGCCCCAACTCCACGGACTCCACCGTGTGCTTGGAGAAGCGCACCAGGTCTGCGAACTCGGTTCTGCTGTACCCCGCGTGCTCGCGCAGCGCCTGCAGGACCGCCCCGAAGGTCCGCAGACTGTCCGAGGGATCGGGCTCCCGGTCCGCCTCGCCTCCCGGCACATCCTCGTCGTCCACCACGACGCCGTCGGTCATCCGCAGCCACCTCCGGTTCCTACCCGCGCTGTTCGCCGTACCGCATCCGACGACACCCAGCGTGACGCATGAACCGTCGTACCGTCCACGGAATGTGCTCGTACGCTGACTCAGCGTACGGACTGCGCCCCTGGAACGCGCCCACGCGGACCCGTCACCGTGGACCCATGAGCGCAACCGCACCCCAACTCCCCGCCGCCGTACATACGTTCACCCAGCTCCTGTCGTCTACCCGCCGCGGAGCTCGGCTCGGCCGCCTCCTCGCCGCCGAGCAGCTCCGCGCGTGGCAGGTGTCACGCGGCGTCACCGAGCACGCCGAGCAGATCGTGGCCGAACTCGCCGCCAACTCCGCCCTGCACGGCCGCGTCAACAGCCGCGACTTCCGGCTCACCCTCACCCTCGACTCCACGGCCGGCCTGCTCCGTATCGCCGTCACCGACGCCCGGGGCGAGCGCATCCCGTCGCCGCCCGCGGAATGCGGAACGTCTCTGGACGCCGAGTCCGGCCGCGGCCTCCTCCTGGTGGCCGCCCTGGCCGACCGCTGGGGCGTCGAGCCGTATTCACCCGGCGGCAAGACGGTCTGGGCCGAGTGCGCCCTGTGAGACCCCCGACCCGAACACGTGCAGCGAGCGGATCTGACCTCGACGGCTGGCGCGCGCTTCACCCGGTGCGCGGCAGGCAGCTGAGCACCACCCTCCCCCAACGCCGATGTGTTCAGGCCCCTGCCCGGGTGAGCCGCCGACGTCGTGGCAACGGCTCCCAGCCTGGACAGGTAGGAACTGCCGGGAAAACATCCCAGAACCGGCAGCCTGAGTGGGAGACTTGGGGCCTAACGGCCTAAGGAGCTCAAGGCATGGCAATAGGTGCCCATGACGGACCGGTTCCGGAAGCAGAGGTACGTGGGCAGCGAGTCCTCGACCTCCTGGACAAGGCAATCGACAGCCAGAGCCTGCTGGTGCGCAAGAACATCGCCCGGGCCCGCCAGCGGAACCCGGAGGCGACACCCGCAGAGGTGATCCGCAATCTGGAGCGGATGTACGTCAGCGCCTTGACCGGGACGGGTGCTGCGGTGGGAGGAGCTGCAGCGGCGCCCGGCGTCGGTACGGGAGTCGCACTGGCGCTGTCGGCAGGCGAGGCTCTGTCGTCTCTTGAGCTGAGTGCCCTCTTCGCGCTTTCGCTCGCCGAAGTCCACGGTGTCCCCATCGACGAGATCGAGCGCCGCCGAACGATCGTGATGGGAATCATGCTCGGCGGGACCGGCTCCACCACCATCACCAAGGTCGCCGAGCGGACGGGGCAGCACTGGGGACGTCAGGTTGTCGCCAAGGTACCGGTCGAGACGTTGCGTCAGATCAACAAGATCTTGGGGAAGAACTTCGTCACGAAGTACGGGACCAAGCAGGGGATCATCGTCTTCGGGCGAGTGGCACCGTTCGGTATCGGCGCTGTGATCGGTGGTGGCGCCAACGCTGCCATGGCCACTCTGGCTGTGAGGGCCGGTCGTCGTGCGTTTGGCCCACCCCCGGCGTCGTGGCATGGCTGACGCGCAGCACGCTGCCGACGTCTGGGACCTCGCGTGGCTGTCCTTGGGCGCACTGAAGAGCGTCGAGGAACTCGTCGCAGCCACCGAAGTCGGCTACGGCAGCTACGACGAGTCACCACAGAACGTCCCGTTCGAGTAGCCGACGAGCTGCTGGTCGAGACCGGCAGGACACAGCAGGGGATACGGGAGACATCTGCACAACCAAGGGGGCGTATGTGGGCGACGGAAGATTCAGCCGCACGTGCTTGAGGTGCCGCCGCTTCATCACGGTCGACCAGGACGGCCGCGTGGTCGCCCATGACAGGCCGCTGAGTCGTTTACCCTGCCATGCCTCCGGTCAGCTGGCCACACTCGTGTCGGTCGAGTGGGGGCCCGGACCTCAACACAGCGGGCGGATTTCGGGGGGCGGCAAAGGACACAGGCGTAAGCGGCGGAGGGAGGCCGAATACCTCAAGCCGCCTCAGTGGATACCGAGTTATCGGGGTGAGCACCTGCCGACGATCGGCTTGCCCGCCCATGGGTGGTTCAGTGTGTGGCTCCCGGCTCACACGATGTGGGAGCACGAGCGGAAGCTCTCCGGCTGGGTCGGAAGCGATCGATCGTTCCGATGGGACGGCCGCGAGCAGTGCTGGACGATCGCCAGCGCCCACTTTCCCCGCGTAAGCCGGGAACTGCTCCGCAGGCACCCGAGTGTCCTCATCGGCCGTGAGTACAATCCGCACGAAAGGTGCAACTCGTCCTGCCAGAACGCGCAGGGCTTTCTGTGCACCTGCTCGTGCCGTGCCAAGAACCACGGCCGTGGCAAATGGCGAAGCGGGTGGAGGACTCTCGGCCAGTTCAGCGGTCGACGCGCAGGGAGGCCGTGGCACTGGATGGCCGTGACCGTCGCCGGCTGATCGCCCCGGCGCTCTCTCGCGGAAAAGCCTGCGAAGGGCCGAGCCCGCGCCCCGCTCCTGCCGACAGCTCGTCACCGCCTGCGCGGCCATCTGGACGCGGCGGAACGTGACTCCAGGTCGTCAGACAGCGACCACGTGCACGTCCGTCGGCGCGAGGACCGCCAGGTAGGCATGGATGTCCCCAGGGTCGGAGGTGAAGATCACCGCGCTGCCGTGCCGGGCCGCTGCCAGGGCCACCCAGGCGTCCACCGCGTCCGGCCTCTTCTTCGCCGGCAGGGCCGCCCGGCCCAGAGCGGTGCCGATGCGCCGCCAGTCGGCGAGGTCCGGGCCCGTCGTGCAGGCCAGGCACTCTGGACGGCCCGCCCTCGTCTCCCGCATGGGCGGCTCGGACGTACGGGCCTGTGGGACCGTGCAGTCCCTCAGCACACCGGACAGGGCATGCACCAGTGACGGTTGAGGGCGCCACACCTGGGCGAGAACCGGGCCGAGGACCAGTGCGCGATGGGGGACCGTGCGCAGTCCCTCGTGGAGAGCCACCGCCTTCGCCTTGCGGTCGGCGAGTGCGATGAGCATGCCCGTGTCGTAGACCGGCACCCGTGCGCTCACGCGGCGTGTCCCGGACGTCGGCCTTGCCGGTCCCGGCCGTGGACGAGACCCAGAGCCTCCTCGACCTCGCGGCGTTCCTGCTCCGTCAGTGCCTCGGCAGGTTCCGGGGCGGGTTCGGCGGGCAGCGCGTCCGCCGCCTGCTCCGCCCGGGCGATGAGCGCGTCCACCTCGGCGAACTGGTCCTCTATGGCATCGCTCTCGGCCATCTGGCGCGTGGCGGCGTGCACCAGGTACGCCGAGACGTCCATGCCCGCCCGTTCCGCATGCTGCCTGATGCGTTCGGCCTGGTCCTGCTCCAAGCTGATGGTGATGCGTGCCTTTGCCACAAGGGCATCGTAATACGCGTATGACGGCAGAGCGAGTGCAGGGCGTTCCGCCCCCGTCCATCAGTGCCGGCCGTCCGCCCCGCACAGCAGTCCTGAGGTGTGACGGCGATCCGTCACTGCGTCCGGGCCACCACCAATGCTCCGATCACCCGCTCCACGTCGTCCCGCCACGCGCGCAACTCCACCTGCGTCGGGGCCAGTTCGTATCCGTGATAGTGGCAGGCCCGGCTGAGACCGGCCCAAGTCACCGACCAGCGGCGGGCCGTGTCGGGGTCGGCGTAGTACTCCAGGCACAGGGCCTGGGCGTGCGGCGCGCAGTGCGCCAGCTGCGGCTTGCGGGCCTGCCAGTAGCGGCGCAGGGCCTCTTCGAGGGCGTGGGGCAGCAGGAGTGCCACCGCGCGCGGCCAGACGCCGGTGGTGGAGGCGGTGGCCGTGCCGAGCAACCGGTCCGCGCCCACGAGCAGTTCCTCCGGGGTCGAGGTGGGCGGTTGAAGAGCCGTGGCGTTTCGGTGCGGGCGCGGGGACGGAACGGGTGCCGCCGGACGGATCGTGGTCACAGGGCCCGCACCGCCTTCGCCAGATCCGCTGTACGGCGGATGATCTCCTCCACGTCGTCGACGGGCACGGGTTCATGGGCGCCCTTGTTGCACCACCGGATGTGGTCGGTGGCCTGGGAACCGTAGGCCCGAGAGAGGGCGGTCATGGCCTCGCCCACTCGGTCCGCTTCGCCGTAGAGGGCGAGGGAAGCCAGTTCGGTGAGCTTGTGGGCCTTGGCCACGCGCTGCTCGATCTCGGCGTGTGGCAGACCCGCGCCGAGGAGTCTGCGTCGTGCCGGTTCGAGGAGGGCGGCCTCCAGTGCCGTGCGGCAGAGGCCGGGCAGGACGCGCGCGACGACATCTCCGGGCAGGTCGCGGGTCTTCGCGAGCGCCTTCGCGTCGTGCAGGGCCTGCTTGACGGGGTCGTCGCCGGAGCGGACGCGTACGGCGGAGCGCTCACGGCGGTCGACGGTGAGGACGGTCGCGGGCAACCGCAGGTACTTCAGGGCCTGCGGCAGTCGGGTGTCGTGCGTGAAGACGACGACCTGGCGGTGTTCGGCGAGGAGGGCGAGGACGCGGGCGAGGCCGTCCACCTTGGCGGGGTCCATGGACTGCACCGGGTCGTCGATGACGAGGAACCGGAAGGGGTTCTCCGGCAGGAAGGTGCGCGGGAGGAAGAGGGACAGGGCGAGGGAGTGCAGTTCTCCCTGGCTCATCACGCCGAGCGCGGGGGCGTCGATGTCGTCGACGGTCACGTCGAGGGCGACCTTGCGCTGGGTTGCGGAGCCGCTCAGGCGGACCGGACCGAGGGCGACGTTGCTCTGCTGGCGCAGGTGGGACCAGATGCGCTGGGCGTCCTCGGCGATGGGCCGCATCCGCTCGGCGCGGATTTCGTCGTGGGTGGCCTTGAGCCACTTCTGTGCTGCCTTGACGCGGGCCAGGCGCGGGGCCGCCCGCTCGGCGGCGTGGGCCTTGTCGAGCCAGGCGGCGAGCGCCCGCGCGGCCTCGCGCCAGGTGTCGTCCTGGTCGGCGAGGCGTTTGGCGGCCTCCTGGCGGGTGACACGTGCGGCGTCGGCCGCGGTGCGTGCGGCGTTCTCGGCATTGGATGCCAGCACGGCCGGATCGGAGAAGGTGCGGCACCGCAACCAGTCGTCCCATGCGGCGGCGATCGTCGGCGGCAGCCAGTCGGGGGGCGGGGCGGCCAGGTCGCGGACGGCCTGCGCGGCCGCGTCGAGTTCCCTGCGGACGGTGAGGGCCTGTTCGGCCTCGGCGCGCAGTCGGCGTTCCTGCTCGGCGGCGTCCCGTGCCCACTCCTCGTCGAGGCGGGCCGTGCCGCCGCACACCGGGCAGGTGTCGAGGGCGGGGTGGGCCCGGTGGTGGCGAAGCGCGCGGGCGAGGAGTTCGGCGCGGCTCAGCGCGTCCTCGGCGGACGTGCCCCGCAGGTCCTCGGCGGAGGCGATGGCTTCGCGCAGCCGGAGCACGGCCGCGGCCACCGCCTCGGTGTCGGGGCCGGTCAGGGTGGAGCGGCGACGCAGGTCGAACAGGAGTGACTCGTCCGCCGTGCCAGTGCCGACGGCCAGTTCAGCAGCCCGCGCGAGGTCCGGGCGCCGCCCGCTGAGTGCGGTGTGAGCGGCCCGGGCGCGGGGGTCGTCGGTGGTGTCCAGCAGAGCGAACAGGGCGGGGAGTTCGGCCTTGGCCGCCTTGGCGGGTGCCTCGTACTCGCGAGCCAGCTCACGCAACCGCTTGTCGGCGGCGGCGAGTTGCTCCAGGCCGAGGATGGAGGCTACGGCGTCGTACATCTCGCTGGGCTTGCCGCCGATGACCTGGCCGAGTTCGGAGTAGGACAGGAAGGGGCGATACGTCGCCAGGTCCTCCTGCCAGCCGAGGTCCGGGAGGGGAACGGGGGCGTGGCCGGGCCGGTCGAGTTCGGCGGTGGAGTCGGCGACGTCGTCCCCGTGCCAGGTCCGCAGCACGGTGGCGGGCTCTGGATCTCCGTCGATGCGCAACTCCACGGCGACCTGCGGTTCCTGGCCGTGGTGGAGGTTGCGCCAGCTCTTGCGCCAGATGTCGCTGCGGCCGCGCCACCGGGCGTTGTCGCCGGTCAGCGCGATCTCGACGGCTTCCGCGAAGCTCGACTTGCCGGAGCCGTTGCGGCCGGTGACCAGAGTGAGTCCCGGACCGGGGGTGAGGGGGAGGCGTGCGGTGCGGCCGATGCCGCGGAAGCCGCTGACCGTGACTGACTGCAGGTAGGCGCCCGGCATCCGGCCGCGCGCGCCGCCGTCGTCCTGGAGTGCGGTGAGCAGGAGGGCTCGGGTGTCCTCGTCGAGGTCCGAGCCGGCGAGTCGCTCGGCGATGAGATGGGCGAGGGTGCCGGCGGTCGGCTCCTGGGCGGGCGGCCCTGCGAGAGACGGGTCCGGGGCGGGATCGGCGGATACGGGCATGACGGGACTCCCGTGGAGGCGACAACTGCGAGGCGAGCGAGGGGTCGGACAGGCCGGTGGCGACTGAACGACAAGGGGCACACGGGAGCAAGCGTGGTAACGCGGGCCGTGAGCCGTAAGTTGTGGACGACCATAGCCCACACAGACCCAATAATGGAACTTCTTGGAACTTCATGGAGGTCCTTGGGCTCAAGGTCGGGGCGTGCCCCCGGCCCCGACCCTCACAGACGCCACTCCTCGAAGAGCACGCCCAGCAGCTCCTCCTGCCTGGCCTTCAGCACCTCGGGAGTCCACTCCGTGTGCTGGAGCACCTGGCTGGTCAGCGCGAAGGGAACCACTCCCCCACGGCCGGTGAAGTACTTGGCCTTCTTGGCGGCGAAGTCGTAGTTCTGGGCCGCCGAGTTCTTGGCGCGGTTCAGCAGCACCAGGTTTCCCAGGCGGTGCGTCCACTGGGCACGCTGGTCCTCGTCGAAGAGCTCCACCCACCGCGAGCCGGCCTTCGGGTTCTGCGGCAGGACGTGTTCGACGGTGATGAGCGGGTGGTCGTACGTCACCCCCTGCCCGCGGGCCAGCAGCTCGTCGAGCCGGAGAAGTACGTACTTGCGGATCCTGCCGACGAGGTAGAGGTCACCGTCGAGCCTGGCCCGGGTCTCCGCCTTCTCGTCGTCCTTCAGCTCGAGAGCCGGGGAGTCGAGGCCCTGCCCTTCGTCGAGTTGCCGCAGCAGCTCGGCATAGCGGGTGACGCGAGGAGTCGTGTAGACGCGGCGGATGAACATGCTGGCCGACAACCGCTCCAAGGCCCGCATGAACGAGTCGAGCCACGCCGGATCGTTTTCGTGGTGGCGCAGCGCCCAGAGGGCGGCGGGCCGCCAGTCGTAGTTGTCGATCTGCTGGAGTCGCCTGAACCAGGAGTTGACCGCTTCCGCTCCCGAAGCGGATTCGTAGCGCGCCTCGCGGATCTGGGCGTAGGCCTCGGCATACGGCCGCACCACGTCGTGGACGAAGGCCTCGGCCCTGCCGGGGACGTAGTGGCTGAGCACCTGCTCCGGGAACTCCTTGAGCAGTTCCTGTTCCGCCCGCTTCTTGGCGAAGATCATCCGCAGGTGGAGAAAGAGTTCCGCGAAGTCGTCACGCCCCAGCATCTCCTCGGCATCCTCCCATGTGATGGCGCACGCCTCGGAGGCCTCTGGGCCGAGATCACCGATGATCCGGGACTTGAAGATGTCGGTGGGCGACAGGTCGAGGCCCCGGGAGTTCATGACGCTGAAGATCCGGTGGGCACTGTCGAGGTCGGGAGTGCTGACGACGACCAAGAACGTCCGCTCGGCGAGCATCTGGGCCAGCTCCAGCCGGCGCTCCTCGGGCAGCGCAGTGAGGCTGCCGTGCAGCGCTGTCGCGTTGCGGAGAACGGCCTTCTGCGCGTCCGTCCGCAGGGTGTCCTCCTTGAGCGCGAGCAGGGTGTCCACCGCGCCCTTCGTCTGCACGTACTTCTCGAAGAAGTCCGCGTCGCGGCTCCGCAGGGTGAGCCGCGGCCTCGGGGCGAGCCCACGGATCTTGGCACCCGGCTCCATCACCAGCCGGTCGAGGTCGCCGCGCAGGTCCGCGTCCTCGGTGAGGTCGCGCAGGACCGAGAGGAGGATGGTCAGGGTGGTGAGGCGCTGCTGGCCGTCGATGACCTCCGCCTTCGGGGCTGCGCTGTCCTTGACGAGCACGATGGAACCAAGGAAGTACGGTTCGTCCGTTCCGCGATCCAGGGCCTCCTGAAGGTCCATCAGCAGCTGGGATGCCTGCTCCTCCTGCCAGGCGTAGGGGCGCTGGTAGTCGGGGATCTGGAAGTCGTAGTCGCTGCTGAACACCTTGTGCAGGGGCATCTCATGCGCCTCGAGCTTTTGCATGTCCCCGATAATGGCGGAAAGTTGGAGCTCTACGGCCCAACTGGCTCAAGTTCCCGTCGCTCAGCGGTGGTTACAGTTCGTCCCCCTCCAAACCGCCGAGCGTGCGGACCGTCACTGACACTCCTGCGGGGACGCCTTGCGCCGAGCCGTCAGTACCGGATCTCGATGACGCGCCCCTCCGCGTCCACCTCGGGAGCCTCGGGAATCCGGTCCGCGACGCCCAGCGCGATCCGGTGTGCCGACCACGCGGCGGCGCACGCGTCGAGAACGTCGTCCACAGGCACGCGGTCCGCCTCGCCGAGTTCGTCCGGAAGCACGATCCCGGCCGCGGCGAGCAGGGAACGGCGGGTGTGCTGACCCCGCCAGGTCTTCTTGGCGTGGTCCAGCGGCACCCCACCGGCGAGTGCCCAGAACGACACTTCCGGGTGCACCTCGTGGATCCGTTCGTCGGCGAGCCAGCACGCCCGGGCCTCGATGAGCTTCGGTGCCAGTGCCCACGCCTGCCAGCTCAGACGCTGACCGGTGAGCTCCTGGCAACGGTCACCGGCCGCCACATAGTCCGTCTCCAGCCATGCAGGCCGGGGTGCCACGAGGAAGACACTGCTGCGCCTCGCCCGCAGAAGCAGCTTCGCTTCGAGATCCGCGGCCCGCCAGCCCTTCTCGACGAGGCCCAGCGGCATGTCCACCGCGATCGCCTGCACGCTTGGGGCGCGCTCGATCAACGTGTCGAGCCGGGCATCGACGATGCTGCCCGCGTACTCACCGTCGGCGAGTCTGATGCCTGCCCATCCCAGCTTCCAGGCATCGATTCCCAGGACGTCCATCTCGGTCCCCCGCCGCTCAAAGCGAAGGGCAGACGAGTCGGGCTGTACGCCGGGTTCTGTTCCGGTGGGTCCTCGCGGGCCCGCCGGCGACGGCCATCCATCTAGGACCGACGTTGCCGTCGGTCTCGTGCGGTCTACCCGCGGACTCGGGCGGGCAGCCCTCGAGCGTCCGCGCAGAAACACCGGGGTGTTTCCTTTTGACCTTGCTCCGGGTGGGGTTTACCTAGCTGCCCAGGTCACCCTGGGCACTGGTGGTCTCTTACACCACCGTTTCACCCTTACCGAGGACCGAGGTCCCCGGCGGTCTGTTTTCTGTGGCACTGTCCCGCGGGTCACCCCGGGTGGCCGTTAGCCACCACCCTGCCCTGTGGAGCCCGGACGTTCCTCGGGGAGATCCACAAGAACCTCCACGCGGCCGTCCGCCCGGCTCGTCTGCCGTGCCGACCATGGTACGTGAGACCGGTGTGCCCGCTGCACAATCCGCGGCGTGCGCGACTGTGCGTGCGCATACGAGAGCGGTCCGCGGCTGTACGGCGGGGGCGGCGGGTGATGGCGTACGGGCTATGCCTGGACCGGACCGCCCCGCCAAGGGGGCACGATGAGCGACTTCTTCGACGGGGAGGCGCTGGCCGCCGTCGTCTTTCTCGCGTTCGTGGCCGTCTCGTTGCTGCTGTGCGGGCTCGCCGCGGCCGACGAGGACGACCCCGAGCACTTCTACGCGGGCGGCGCGGCGCTCGGGCCGGTCGGCGGCGGGCTCGCCATCGCCGGGGACTACGTGTCGGCGGCGACCCTGATCAGTACCACCGGCGCGGTCGCGCTCAACGGTGCCGACGGCATTCTGTTCGCCTGCGCCAGTGTCGCCTCGCTGGCCCTGGTGATGGTGGTGCTGGCCCGGCCGCTGCGGCACAAGGGGGTGTACACACTGGGCGACTTTCTCACCGTACGCCTGGCCGATCCCTCCGTCCGGCGGGCCCTCGGTGTCGCCACGCTGGTGGTTCTCGTTCCGCTCCTCGTCGTCCAGCTGACCGCCGCCGGGCAGATCATGGTCTCGATGTTCGGGCTGCCCGAGGAGCTGCTGAGCGCCTGCACGATCGGGTGCGGGGCCATGATGATCTGCTACTCGGCGCTGGGCGGGATGCGAGGCACCGGGTACATCCAGATCCTGAAGACGGTCATCCTGGTGGGTGTGGTCGTGGTGGTCGCCGGCGTGGTGCTCAGCCGGTTCGGCTTCTCGCCCTTGTCGTTGTTCTCCGCGGCGCGCGACGGCAGCGGGCAGGGTGGTGCGTACGCCGTGCCGGGACTGCAGTTCGGCGACGATCTCGCCGGGCGGCTGAGTCTGGTGGGCTTTCTGATCACGCTCGTGCTGGGGCCCGCGTTCATGCCCCACATCACCATGCGGCTGCATCCCATGGGTCCTGACTCCGCGCGGCGGGCCACGGCGTGGGCCGTGAGCCCGGTGGCGATCGTCTGCGGCTGTGTGGTCGTGATCGGGCTCGGCGCGGCGGCGCTGGTGGGCGGCGCGGCGCTGCGCGCCTCAGATCCGCTGGGGAACTCGTCGCTGCTGGTGATCACCTCGGCGCTGGATCCGCAGCCGGGCGGGCCCCGGCACAGCATGCTCTTCGCGATGGTGGCGATCGCGGTGTTCGTGACGACGCTGTCGACGGTCGCCGGCATCACCCTGGCCGCCGCGTCGTCGCTGGCGCGTGACTTCACCGAGCGGCGGCGCGACGGCAGCCGCCGGTCCGCCAAGCGGGAGGTGCGGTTCGCCCGGTGGGCGGTGGGTGCGGTCGGGGTCCTCGCGGTGATCGTGGCCACGCAGGCGTACGGGCGCAATCCGCAGGCCCTGATGATCTTCTCGTTCACGGCGGCGGCGTCCGTGCTGCCGCCGGTCCTGCTGGGCGCCGTGTACGGCCGCGGCATCACCGCGAACGGGGTGCGGTGGGCGGTGTACGGCACCCTGCCGGTCGTCACCCTGCTCCTCGCGTACTCCCCCGCCACCTCCGGCAGCCCCATCGCCCTCTTCCCCGACGTGGACTTCCACTGGTTCCCGATGAACTCCCCCGCCCTGATCACCGTCCCCCTGGGCTTTCTGCTGGCCCGGCTGGGCTCCCGCGCTCAGAGGAAGCCGGCGGTGTCCAGCTCGAACCCGAACGGCTCCGGGAGCGCGAGCGGCTTGCCGAGCGGACGCGTGCAGAGCTGGCGGTAGTCGTCCTTCTCGCAGTCGCTCGCTGTCGCTCGTCGTCGCTCGTCAGGCTGGAGCACCAATGTCCTGCTTGCCGTGACGTGCAGGTGCCGTTCGCTCGATCGAGTGCGCTTGACCCTGCCGCAGCGGCAACGTTTCTACTGGGGGCATGCGGATCGGAGAGATCGCCTCCGTTGTGGGCGTGACCACGCGGGCTGTGCGGCATTACCACCATCTGGGGCTGTTGCCCGAGCCGGAGCGGCAGGGGAACGGGTATCGGGATTACTCCCTGCGGCATGCCGTCGTGCTCGCGCGGATTCGGCGGCTGACCGAGTTGGGGCTGGGGCTCGCCGAGGTGCGGGACGTGCTCGCGGACGACGCCGGGAAGGATCTCGTCGAGGTGCTGACGGAGCTGGACGAGGATCTGGCCCGGCAGGAGGCGGCGATCCGGGAGCGGCGGGCGCGGCTGCGGGCGCTGCTGGAGTCGGAGGGCGGGGTGAGTGCGGAGGGGCCCGTCTCGGCCGAGCTCGCCGCGCTGTTCCGGGGCATGGGTGACCGCATGGGTGACCTCGCCGACTCGCCCATGGCCGTCAAGGACCGGGAGATGCTCGCGTTCATCGAGGCCACGGCGCCCGAGGAGGAGCGGGAGCGGCTGCTGGGGATGCTGACCGATGCCCTGGGTGCGCCGGGGGCCCTGGAGCGGGCGGCGTCCGCGTACGCGCTGCTCGACGATCTCGCCGACGCCGACCCGGACGACCCGCGGGTCGAGGAGGCGGCGCGGGCGCTGGCCGCGTGCGTGCCCGCGGACATGGTGCCGGAGGACACGGACGTCCACGAGGGCGACCACGGCGGTTTTCTGCGGGCCTTCTACGCCGACTTCGCGCCCGCCCAGGCGGAGGCGATCCGGCGGACCATGCGGATCGTTCAGGAACGGGAGGGGCGGGGATGAGGGCCCTGCGGGTGGGGTGGCTGCTCGTGCGGCACGAGGTGCGGTTGCTGCACAGCCTCGTGCTCTGGGCCGCGCGGCGGACCCACGGCACCGCGGGCGGGACGGCCTTCGGGTACGCGCGCGGGCAGGGCCCGATGATGTTCGGCTTCGCGTTCGTGTGCGTGATCGAGACGGTCGCGATGTCCGTCCTGCTGCGGGACTGGCCGGTCGTGGAGCGGGCGGTGCTCGTGCTGGATGTGTACGGCGTCGTCATCGTCGTCGGGATGCATGCCGCGTCCGTGGTCCGGCCGCATGTGCTGTACGACGACGGCTCGCTGCGGATCCGTAACGCCGGTCATGTGGATGTGCGGGTGCCGCTGGAGCTCGTCGCGTCGGTGCGCCGAGAGCTGCGGACCACGCACGAGAAGGCCGACGGCGAGCTGAACCTGCCGATCGGCGCCCAGACCTCCGTCACGGTCGAGCTCACCGAGCCCGTCACCCACGTCACCTTCCTCGGCCGTCGCCAGCCCGTGCGCGTCCTGCGCTTCCACGCCGACGACGCCACCGGCCTCGTACGCGCCCTCGCGCGGGAGCAGGAGCGCGGCGCCGCCGCCTGAGCCGGGGCCCGTACCGGCGCCGTACCCTGTCCCGGAGCTCTATCCGAAGGAGTACGTGTGCTTGTCCTGCTGCCGCCGTCCGAAGGCAAGGCCGCTTCCGGCCGCGGTGCCCCGCTGAAGCTCGAGTCGCTGTCGCTGCCGGGGCTGAACGACGCCCGGGAGGCCGTCCTCACCGAGCTGGTGGACCTGTGCGCCGGTGACGAGGACAAGGCGCGGGACGTGCTGGGACTGAGTGAGGGGCTGCGGGCCGAGGTCGCGAAGAACGCCGGGCTGCGTACCGCCGGCGCCCGGCCCGCCGGGGAGATCTACACCGGGGTGCTGTACGACGCCCTCGACCTGGCCACGCTCGACGCGGCCGCGAAGCGGCGGGCGGGCCGGCAACTGCTGGTGTTCTCCGGGTTGTGGGGTGCCGTCCGGGTCACCGACCGGATTCCCTCCTACCGCTGCTCGATGGGCGTCAAGCTGCCGGGGCTCGGGGCGCTGGGCGCGCACTGGCGTACGCCGATGGCCTCCGTGCTGCCCGAGGCGGCCGGGAACGGTCTGGTGCTGGATCTGCGGTCGTCCGCGTACGCGGCGGCGTGGAAGCCGAAGGGCGAGGTGGCGGCCAGGACGGCGACCGTACGGGTGCTGCACGCGCCGACCCGGAAGGTGGTCAGCCATTTCAACAAGGCGACCAAGGGGCGGATCGTACGGAGCCTGCTCACGGCCGGGGCCGCGCCGAAGGGGCCGGCGGAGCTGGTGACGGCGCTGCGGGACCTCGGGTACGTGGTGGAGGCGGAGGCTCCGGGGCGGGCCGGGGCGGCCTGGACGCTGGATGTGCTGGTGGACGAGGTTCACTGAGCCCGAGCGTTGCATGCAGCGCAACGCTCTTTGCGCAGAATGCGTCGGCGGGGGCAGGATGACGCCATGACCTCGACGCCCCTGCCTGCCTCCGTGCTGGATCTCGCCCCCGTCGTGCCCGTCGTCGTGATCGAGGACGCCGCCGATGCCGTGCCGCTGGCGCGGGCGCTGGTGGCCGGTGGGCTGCCCGCGATCGAGGTGACGCTGCGGACGCCGGCCGCGCTCGACGCGGTGGGGGCGATCGCCGGTGAGGTGCCGGACGCGGTGGTCGGGGCAGGGACGGTGATCACGCCGGGGCAGGTGACCGAGGCGGTGGACGCCGGGGCGCGGTTCCTGGTGAGCCCGGGCTGGACGGAGTTGCTGCTGGAGGCGATGCGGGCTTCGGGGGTTCCCTTCCTGCCCGGGGTGTCCACCACCTCCGAAGTCGTGGCGCTGCTCGAGCGCGGGGTGCGGGAGATGAAGTTCTTCCCGGCGCAGGCGGCGGGCGGCACGGCGTATCTGAAGTCGCTGGCCGGGCCGCTGCCGCAGGCGCGCTTCTGCCCGACCGGCGGGATCGGGCCGGACTCCGCGCCGGAGTATCTGGCGCTGCCCAACGTCGGTTGTGTCGGCGGGAGTTGGATGCTGCCCGCGGATGCCGTGGCCGGCCGGGACTGGGCGCGGATCGAGCGGCTGGCGCGCGAGGCGGCGGGGCTCAGCGCAGGTGCGAGGTGTCGTTGAACAGCCGCACGCTGGCGTTGCCGTCGGCGTAGTACGCGACCGCCGAGAGGGACGCCGCCGAGAGTTCCATCCGGAACAGGGCCTCGGGCGGGGCGCCCAGGGCGAGGCGGACGAAGGTCTTGATCGGCGTGACGTGGCTGACGAGCAGGACGGTACGGCCCGCGTACGCCGCGACCAGCTTGTCCCGGGTGGCGGCGATCCGGGTGGCGGTGGCCGCGAAGCTCTCGCCGCCGCCGGTGGGTTCGGCGTCCGGGGAGGACAGCCAGGCGTTCAGGTCGTCGGGGTAGCGCTCGCGGACCTCGGCGAAGGTGAGGCCCTCCCAGGCGCCGAAGTCGGTCTCGCGCAGGCCCTCGTCGACGGTGACGTCCAGGCCGAGGCGGGCGGCGACGATGGCGGCGGTCTCGCGGGTACGGGCGAGGGGTGAGGCGACGATCGCCTGGACGGTGCCGCGGCGGGCGAGTGCGGCGGCGACCTTCTCGGCCTGCTCCCGGCCGATGTCGGAGAGGGAGGGATCACTGCCGCCGCTGCCCGAGAACCGCTTCTGCGGGGTGAGCGGCGTCTCCCCGTGCCGCAGCAGGACGAAGGTGGCCGGCGGCCCCATGTCGGCGGGCCCCCACCCGACCGTCGGCGAGGCGACGGCCTGCGCGGCACGGACGTCGGCGTCGGCTTTACCGGCTCCGCCGCCCAGGCCCTCCGCCGCTCCGCGGCGGACTGAAGAAGAGCCGGAGGAAGAGGAAGCGGAGGACGAAGGGGCGGCAGAAGGCTCGGCGGAAGAAGAAGAGGAGGCGGCAGAAGGCTCGGCGGAAGAAGAGGAGGCGGCAGGACGCTCGGCGGGAGAAAAGCGAGCGGCAAGAGGCTCGGCGGAGGAAGAGGGAGCGGCAGCAGGCCCTGCAGACGGACCAACCTCCCGGTGGATCACCGTCCCCAGTTCCGCCCCGTCCATCGCCTCGTTGGCCAAGCGGTCCGCCCGCTTGTTCTGCTCGCGCGGGATCCACTCCCAGCTCACCCGGTCCGGCGGGAAGACACCCCTCGCCTCAGCCGCCAGCGGCTTCATGTCGGGGTGCTTGATCTTCCAGCGGCCCGACATCTGCTCGATGACCAGCTTGGAGTCCATACGGACATGGACGACCGCCTCGGGGTCCAGCGCCCGCGCGGCGCGCAGACCGGCCAGCAGGCCCCGGTACTCGGCGACGTTGTTCGTGGCGACGCCGAGGTACTCGGCGGTCTCCACGAGCGTCTCCCCCGTCGCCGCGTCGACGACGACCGCCCCGTAGCCCGCGGGCCCGGGGTTGCCCCGCGACCCGCCGTCCGCCTCGACGATGAACTCCCGCACCGGTGAACGCTCCTACAGGCCGACTACAGCCCCGACTCGGCCGTACGCACCAGGATGCGGCGGCAGTTCTCGCAGCGCACCACCGTGTCCGGCGCCGCCTGGCGGATCTCGTTCAGCTCGGTGATGGCGAGCTCCTGGCGGCAGCCCTGGCAGGTACGGGCGTACAGCTTGGCGGCACCGACGCCGCCCTGCTGCTCGCGCAGCTTCTCGTACAGCTTGAGCAGGTCCGCGGGGACGGAGCCGGCGACGACCTCGCGCTCCTTGCCGACCGAGGCGGCCTCGCCGTCGATCTCCTCCAGCGCCGCGTCCCGGCGTGCGGTCGCGTCGTCGATCTTCGACTGGACGGAGGCGACCCGCTCGGTCAGTTCCGCGACCCGCTCCTGCGCGGACTCGCGGCGCTCCATCACCTCCAGGACGATGTCCTCCAGGTCGCCCTGCCGCTTGGCGAGGGAGGCGATCTCGTGCTGGAGGTTCTCCAGGTCCTTGGGCGAGGAGACGGCACCGGAGTCGAGGCGCTTCTGGTCGCGGGCGGCGCGCTGGCGCACCTGGTCCACGTCCTGTTCGGCCTTGGTCTGCTCGCGGGCGCAGTCGCTCTCCTCGGTCTGCGCGGCGACGAGCAGGTCGCGCAGCTGGGTGAGGTCCCGGTTCAGCGACTCGATCTCGGCGTGCTCGGGCAGCGACCTGCGCTTGTGGGCGAGCTGCTGGAGGCGGACGTCGAGGTCCTGGACGTCGAGAAGTCGGATCTGGTCGGCGGGCGCGGCGTTCAGTTGGGGGCTCCAGATGTGTCAGTGGTGGTGGCGGACGCCGCGTGGGCGGTCCAGGGGTCGGTGACCGTGCGGGATACGTGGACCCTCAGGTCCCACCCCCGGCGGTCGGAGATCTCGTCGAGCTGGGCTGCGGCCAGCTCGCACCAGGGCCACTCGGTGGCCCAGTGCGCCGCGTCGAGCAGCGCGAGGGGACTGTGGGCCACGGCCTCGGAGGCCGGGTGGTGGCGCAGATCCGCGGTGAGGAAGGCGTCCACACCGGCGGCGCGTACGGCGTCGAAGAGGCTGTCGCCGGAGCCGCCGCTCACCGCGACCGTCCGGACGACCGCCTCCGGGTCACCGGCGACGCGGATGCCCTGCGCGGTGGCGGGCAGTCGCTCGGCGGCGCGGGCGGCGAGTTCGCGGACGGTGAGGGGGTGGTCCAGTTCACAGATCCTGCCCAGGCCCCGGCGGCCGTCGGGGTCGCTCGGGTCGGGCACCAGGGGGCGCATGACGCGCAGGTCGAGCGCGCCGGCCAGCGCGTCGCTGACGCCGGGGTCGGCGGTGTCGGCGTTGGTGTGGGCGACGTGCAGCGCGATGTCGTTCTTGATCAGCGTGTGCACCACGCGGCCCTTGAAGTGGGACGCCGCGACGGTGGTCGTGCCGCGCAGATAGAGCGGGTGGTGGGTCACCAGCAGGTCCGCGTCCAGCTTGACCGCCTCGTCGACGATCTCCTGGACCGGGTCGACGGCGAACAGGACCCGGGTGACCTCCTGGTCGGGGTCGCCCACGACGGTGCCGACCGCGTCCCAGGACTCGGCCCGCTCGGCGGGCCACAGGTTCTCCAGCGCGGCGATGACTTCTGACAGACGGGGCACGGGAGCAAGGCTACCTGCCTGTTTGCCGCCGGAGTACCGGCGCGGGCCCATCGCACGGCACCCGTCCGCGGCCAGCACATCCACCTCCCTTTCCTCAGGCGAATCGTTCCTGGAACACCCTTATGTGTGAAGCGGGGGTCGGCGAATCCCCCGTCTGTGCGTGCGAAAACTACGGTCGTCGCCGGAGGTGACCGAACGATGACGGCCTGTGCGATCGAGCCTTCGACGGGACACGAGGACGGGGCGGCCCCACCCGGCTGCGCCATCACCGCGGACGGCGCCTACGCGGCACGCCTCGCCCTCGCCGGTGACTCCCTCTACCCCGAGCGCTGGACCCTGGACGGTCCGGAGCCGTACGCGGTGCCGCTGCCCGGCAACCAGCCCGAGGAGCCCGGCACCGAGGTGCAGCCGATGGGCGACGGCCGGGTCCTGGTGCACCGGCTGGTGGACGGACGGCACGCCTTCTCCCTGCTGTATCCGACCGGCCCGGGCACCGGGGAGCTGCCGCTCGGCGCCGTCGAGTGCCCCGAGGACGGCACCCGGCTGTCGCTGCTGCCGCCCGCGCCGTGCGGGCAGCGGGCGTACGCGGTGGCCGTGGGCGCGCGGTC
>NZ_JAOCQE010000210.1 GCF_025290915.1 Streptomyces sp. 15-116A
CGCTCGGCGGCGACGAGGGCGGCGGGCGGGTGGCCGGCCGCCGGTGCGCGCAGGGCGGCCACCGCGGCGGGCAGTTCCTGTTCGGGCTCGGGTGTGAGACCGAGCCATACCAGACTTCGGCGAGCGCTCATGCGTGCCTCCGGGGTCGCACCGCTCCGGTGGACCGGGGGAGCGGGGTGGCGCGGCGAACGAGATGCGGGTGCGGGGATGCTCCGGTGCCCGAGCGGGGAAGGGCGGGAGCCGTGCGGGTCCGTGGGACACGGACCCGGCGGACCGGACGGATGGATGCGTGAGGCGGCCGTACGGGACGGGTCATCCACTGCCCCACGACACTAACTAACCAATTAGTCAGGACACAAGTCTTGACTTGCCGATCCACGCCCCCCACTCTGACTAACCAATCAGTCAGCCGGAATCCGCCAGGTCACCCGTGTCCACCGCCGTTCCGGACGCAGCCTCACCGCCCATCGCCGCCGCAGCGGCGCGGAGGAGGACCCCATGCACCCCCCGATCACCCGGGCAGCCGTCCCCCCGGCCTCGCCGGCCTCTTCCCCCGGCCATCCCGGGGAAGCACTGCCCGCCCGCTACTACACCGACCCGGCCGTCGCGACGGCCGAGACCGAGCGCATCTTCGCCAAGTCCTGGCAGCTCGTCTGCCACGAGTCCGACCTTCCCGGCCCCGGGGCGCGGCTCGCCGCCACCGCGGCCGGACGGGAGGTCCTGGTCGTGCGCACCGAGGACGGCACGCTCGCCGCCCACCTCAACGTCTGCCGCCACCGCGGCACCCGGCTGGTCACGGAACCCGAGCCCTCGGGCAAGGCGATCCGCTGCCCGTACCACGGCTGGACCTACAAGCTGGACGGGCGGCTCGTCGGCGCCCCCGAGGCCCGCCGCATCCCCTGTCTGGACAAGCCGCGGCTGGGGCTGCACCCGGTCAAGGTGGAATCGTTCCTCGGCTTCGTCTTCGTCAACCTCGACCTCGACGCTGTCCCGCTCGCCGAGAGCTGCGCCGGTCTCGCCGAGGCCGTCGGCCGCTACGCGGGCCCGGGACTGGTTCCCGTGGGCAAGCACCGGATCCACGACCTGGCGGGCGGCGAGGAGCAGAACGCCAACTGGAAGGTGATCGTCGACAACTATCTGGAGGGCTACCACGTCCCCGTGGCGCATCCCTCGCTGATGCGGCTGCTGGACTACCAGGCGTACACCGTGGACGTCCAGGAGGACTACGTCCTCTTCGAGTCGCCGCTGCGCGACAAGCCGTCCTCGAACTGGACCGAGCGGCTCTACCAGCGACTGGCCACCCCGATGCCCGGGCTGACCGAGGCCGACCGCCGCGTATGGCGGTACGCCGTGATCTACCCGAACACGCTCATCGACTTCTACCCTGACCACGTGCTCGCGTGGACCGCGCTTCCCACCGCCCAGGACCGGGCGGCGATCCCCGGCGCCTTCTACACCCGGCACGGAGAGGGCATGCGCACCCGGCTGGCCCGCCGGCTGAACATCCACATCGGCTGGGTCACCAACGACGAGGACGCCGAGCTGGTGGAACGCGTCCAGGCGGGCCTCACCACGCCCGGCTTCGAGCCGGGTCCGCTGTCGCAGCGCGAGGCCGCCGTGGGCTGGTTCGCCCGCAAAGTCCGGGCCGATCTCGACGGGGACGGCCGGTGACACCCCGCCGCACGGCGGGCGCGCCGCACCCGCACGTCGTCCTCGTCAGGGCCGGCTTACCCCTCCCCCGCTGACGCACGCTCTCCCCCTCCCCCAGACCGGTTCCCCTCACGGAGTCAGGGCCTCCGTGAATCCCACACCCTCCGGTCCCGCCCTGGAGTTGTGCCGTTCCTCGACGAAAGAGGACGTTCCGTGTCCCCCGAGGTACCACCACCGACCCGACGCACCGTGCTGCGGGCGGGCGCCTGCGGACTGCTGGGCGCCGCGGTCGCAGGCTGCGGGTTCATGCCCGCCCAGACCCCCGACGCGAAGGACCTCGCCCCGGTCCGGCCCCGCGTCGACGGCGATCTCGTCTACTTCAACTGGGCCGACTTCGTCGACCCGTCCGTCTTCGAGGGCTTCGAGAAGGAGTACGGCGTCAAGGTCGTCCAGTCGAACTTCGACTCGATGGAAGGCATGGTCGCCAAGCTCAACGCGGGCAACCGCTACGACATCATCTTCCCCAGCGCCAAGTGGGCCCAGCGCCTCGCCCGGGGCGGCCGGCTGCGCCGTATCGACCACTCCCACCTCACCCACGCCGACGCGGTGTTCGGCGCGTACAGCTACTTCGCCGATCCCTGGTACGACCCGCACTCGGCGCACACCGTCCCCTTCACCGCCTACAAGACCGGCATCGGCTGGCGCCGCGACCGCATCGGCGAGCTGACCGGCTCCTGGGACGACCTGTGGAACGACCGGGCCAGGGGCAAGGTGTTCCTGCTGGACGACCGCGACGAGGTGCTCGGCATGGGCGCGCTGAAGCTCGGCCTCGACGTCAGCACCGGCGACCCGGGCGAGCTGAAACGCATCACCTCGCTCCTCGGCACCCTGCGCCCCCGGCTCCGCGGCTTCTCCAGCGACAGCTACAACAACCTCCTCAACGGCAACGCCGTGATCACCCAGGCGTGGAGCGGCGACATGGCCGCCATGCTCAACCAGGCCGAGGACCCCTCCGTGTTCGGCTTCCATGCTCCTCAGGAGGGCACGCCGATCAACTCCGACTGCTACGCCATCCCCTGGAACGCGCCCCACCCCGGCACCGCGATGCTCTTCATCGACTACATGCTCCGCCCGGAGAACGTGAGGAAGAACATCGAGTACATCGGCTATCCGATGCCGGTCGCCGGCTCCGAGAAGGTGTACGCGGCGCTGGTCGAGCCCTTCCCCGAGTGCCTCGTCACCGAGGACGACCTCGAGGCGGACCTGTTCTTCCGCAACGGCGGCCGCGCGGCGGAGGACGCCCGCGACACCGCCTGGACCCGTGTGAAGGCGGGCTGAACCATGACCCTGCTGCGTCACCGCTCCCCCACCCGCCGCCCGGACGCCAACGGCGCCCGCCTGTGGACCTGGCTCATGCTGCCCGGCACCCTGTGGATGACCGGGTTCCTCATCGCCTCGCTCGCGCTGGTCGCCGTCCTCGCCGTCGGCACCACCGACGACCTCGGCAACCCGCGCTTCGGTTTCGACCTCTCCGCCGTCCGCGCCCTGGCCGACCCCGCCTACACCGAGGTCCTGGCCCGCTCCCTGGGCTACTCGCTGCTGACCAGCGTGATCTGCCTGCTGATCGCCTACCCGGTGGCGTACACCATCGCCCTGTACGGCGGACGGTACAAGCACGCCCTGATCGCCGCGATCGTGGTGCCGTTCTTCGCCAACTACCTGGTCCGTATGTACGGCTGGTCGGTGGTCCTCTCCGACGACGGTCCCGTGCTGAGCGCCCTGCGCGCCGTGGGTCTGGCCGACGACGCCACGAAGATCCTCAACACCGGCTTCGGCGTGGTCGCGGGGCTCGTCTACGGCTTCGTCGTCTTCATGATCATCCCCTTGTACGCGGCCCTGGAACGCATGGACGTGTCCCTCATCGAGGCCGGACGCGACCTGTACGGCGGCCCCGTGCGCACCTTCTTCTTCGTCACCCTGCCCGCCACCCGCCAGGGCGCGGCGGCCGGGCTCGTCCTGGTCTTCCTGCCGGCCATGGGGGACTTCGTCAGCGCACAGCTCATGGGAGGCCCGGACCAGATCATGATCGGCAACCTCATCCAGGACAAGTTCTTCCAGGGCCAGAACTGGCCGCT
Source organism: Streptomyces sp. 15-116A (assembly GCF_025290915.1). Classification (GTDB taxonomy): domain Bacteria; phylum Actinomycetota; class Actinomycetes; order Streptomycetales; family Streptomycetaceae; genus Streptomyces. Next base: position 3,786 of record NZ_JAOCQE010000210.1, read on the forward strand.
CGGCTCGGCGCTCACCATGCTGCTGATGCTCGTGCTGCTCGTCGGAATGCTCGGCTATCTGCGGCGCACCCGCAAGGACGAGGCGGAGGCCCGCCGATGACCCTGCTGCGCCTGCCCTCCCCCGCCACCGCACCCGCGACGCCCCGCGCGCGTGCCCGCACCCGGCGCGGACGCGCCGACCGCAGACCCCGCCTCCTCGTGGCCGTCGTCGCGCTGTTCTTCGCGCTGTTGTATCTCCCGATCGCCGTGGTGACGCTGTTCTCGTTCAACGCGCAGAAGTCGCTGACCGTGTTCGACGGGTTCAGCCTGCGCTGGTACCGGGCCTTCGCCCGCGACGACGTCCTGATCTCCTCGCTGAGCACCAGCCTGCAGATCTCGCTGGTCGCGATGGCCGGTTCCCTCGTCCTCGGGGTCGCTCTCGCCCTCGGCCTGGTCCGCTGCCGCACCCGGCTCGGCTCGCTGGCCGGGCTGATCATGCTCGTCCCCCTGATCACCCCGGAGATCGTCACCGGCGTCGCCTCGATGCTGCTGTTCAAGGGCCTGGGCGTACCGCTGTCCACCGGCACGGTGATGCTCTCGGAGATCACCTTCTCCATCTCCTACGTCACCGTCATCCTGCGCTCCCGGGTCGCCGCGCTGAACCCCGAGGTGGAGGAGGCCGCGATGGACCTCGGTGCCACCCGCCGGCAGGCGGTCCGCCTGGTCACGCTGCCGGCCCTGCTGCCCGCGGTGCTCGCCGCCGCCGTACTGATCTTCGCGCTGGTCTTCGACGACTTCGTCCTCGCCTACTTCACCACCGGCGTCGACCCGCAGCCGCTGTCGGTACGCATCTACTCGGCGATCCGCTTCGGGGTCCAGCCCACCATCAACGCCGTCGGCACGCTGATGCTCGCCGGCTCCGTCTGCCTGATCGCCCTCGCCCTGTTCATTCCGCGCCTCTTCGGCCGCCGTGGCGGCCTCGACCTCCTCTCAGGGAAGTGACTCCATGGACGCGACTTACGCCGTCCGGCTCGACGGTGTCTCCAAGCGGTTCGCGGACTCCTACGCGGTCCGCGACCTCGACCTCGACATCGAGGCCGGCCACTTCTTCTCCCTGCTGGGCCCCTCCGGCTGCGGCAAGACCACCTCGCTGCGCATGATCGGCGGGTTCACCGACCCCACCGAGGGCTCGGTGCTGCTCGCGGGCGAGGACGTCACCGCGCTGCCGCCCAACAAGCGCAACGTCAACACCGTCTTCCAGAGCTACGCCCTGTTCGACCATCTGAGCATCGCCGACAACGTCGGCTTCGGCCTCAAGCGCAAGGGCGTCGCCAAGGCGGAGGTGCGCCGCCGCGTCGGCGAGATGCTGGAGCTGGTGCAGCTCGAAGGTCTCGCCGACCGCAAGCCCCGCACGCTCTCCGGCGGCCAGCGTCAGCGCGTCGCCCTCGCCCGGGCCCTCGTCAACCGACCGGCGGTGCTGCTCCTGGACGAGCCGCTTGCGGCCCTGGACCTCAAACTGCGCCGGCAGATGCAGGTGGAGCTGAAGCAGATCCAGCGCGAGGTCGGCATCACGTTCGTGTTCGTCACCCACGACCAGGACGAGGCGCTGACCATGTCCGACCGGATCGCCGTGATGAACAACGGCCGCATCGAGCAGTGCGGCACCCCCGAGGACGTCTACGAGCATCCGGCGAGCCGCTTCGTCGCCTCCTTCATGGGCACCTCCAACCTGATGAACGGCACGTACCGCGCCGGCGAGGTCGCCCTGGAGCGGGGTCCTGCCCTGCCGGTCGGGCACCGGGCCGGGCTGTCGGACGGCACCGCGGTCAGTGTGTCCGTCCGCCCGGAGAAGATCTGGCTGTCCGACTTCGAGCCGGGTATGTCGATGCTGTCCGGGGTGATCCGCGAGACCGTCTACAGCGGCCCCACCACGACCTACCTGATCGAACTCGCTCCCGGCGTCACGCTGTCGGTCCTGGAGCAGAACACCGCCCGCGCCCGGATGGAGGACCGCTGGAGCGGCGGGGAGACGGTCGAGTTCGGCTGGCGTCCCGAGCACTGCCTGGTCCTGGCCTGAGCCGCGCCCCCTCCCCCACCGACGAAAGCGAACCGATGCATCACGACGTGATCGTGCTCGGCGCCGGGCTGGCCGGGCTCGCCGCCGCCCGGGACCTGGCCGCCGCCGGCACCGACGTCCTCGTCCTGGAGGCCCGGGACCGGGTCGGCGGCCGGATCGAGCAGACCCGCACCCCCGACGGCCGCACCGTCCAGCTGGGCGGCGAAGTGGTCGGCCACGGCCACACCGCCTACCGGCGACTCGCCGAGGAGCTGGGCCTGAAGCTGATCCCCAGCTATGTCGAGGAGCCCGGCCGGATCACCCGGCTCACCCCCGAGGGCCGCTCGGCCGGTGATCCGCCGCACTGGTTCGGCCCCGGCGACGCGGCCCTGCACGAGCGGCTCGGCGCGGAGTTCAGCGCCCTGGCCGCCGGTGTCGACCCGGACGCCCCCTGGTCCCACCCGGACGCAACCGCCCTGGACCGGCTGTCCGTGGCGGACTGGCTGCGCTCCCGGCACGCCACCCCCGCCGTCGTACGGCTGTGGGACATCGGCCAACTGGCCCTGGCGGGAGGCTCGTACGAGCGGATCTCGCTGCTGGCGGCGCTGCGCAAGAGCGCGGCGGTCCCCGGCTCCGGGTCGGGCGACTACGACTACGACGACTGGGAGGGGCTGCGGCTCGCCGAGGGATCGGCCACGCTCGCCGAGGTCATGGGCCACGCACTCGCACCGCGCATCCGCCTGGGCTCCGCGGTCGCCGCCCTGGACATACGTCCCGGTCACTGCACGGTCCGCCTGGTCACCGGGGAGGTCCTCACCGCCGCGGCCGTGGTGAGCGCCCTGCCGGTGGGGCCGCTGAGGTCCGTCCACGTCACGGGCGTGAGCGATGCGCGCCTGGCCTCACTGCACCGGCAACGCCAGGCGACGGCGGCCAAGTTCGCCGCCGTCTACGACCGGCCGTTCTGGCGGGAGGCCGGCCTGAACGGGCTGTCCGAGTCCGAGGGCGTGCTGGGCAGCACCTGGCCGCAGAACGAGGGTGTCCTCTCCGCGCTGATCCCGCCGGAGCGCTACGGCGTCCTGCTGGGCACCCCGCCGCATCTGCGCACCCCGGAGCTGCTGACCGAGGTGGCCGCCCTGCTCGGCGAGGAGGCGCATCGGGCGACCTCCTGCCATCTGCGGCTGTGGGGCAGCGACCCGTGGACCCAGGGCTACGTCACCCAGTGGCCGCCGGGCGAGGTCATGGCCGTCGGCCCGCTGCACGGCACGCACGAACCCCCGTTCTACGTCTGCGGCTCCGATCAGTGGGTCGCCGGGTACATGGAGGGTGCGGTCCGTACGGGCCGCGCCGCCGCCGAGGAGGCGCTGCGCCGTGGCTGACCGTGCCGAGCTCACCTCCGTGCTCAACCACATCGGCGGAAAGGATCTGCCGGCCGCCTCCGGGGCCACCCTGCCGCTGACCGACCCGGCCACCGGGGGCGTACACGGCACGGCCCCGCGGTCCGGTGCCGAGGACGTCGACGCGGCCTGCCGTGCGGCGCTGGACGCCTTCGACGGCTGGTCGGTGACCACGCCGGCGGAGCGCCAGACGGCACTGCTGCGCATCGCCGACGCCCTGGAGGGGCGGGCGGCGGCCGTGACGGACGCCGAGGTGACCGACACCGGCAAGCCGCGCGCCCGGTTCCTCGCGGACGAACTGCCCGCGGTCGTGGACGTGTTGCGGTACTTCGCCGGAGCCGCACGCAACCTGCCGGGCGCCGCCGCCGCCGAGTACACCGCGGGGCGCACCTCGATCCTGCGGCGGGAGCCGGTCGGGGTGTGCGCGCAGATCACGCCGTGGAACTACCCGCTGATGATGGCCGTGTGGAAGATCGCGCCCGCGCTCGCCGCGGGCAACACGGTCGTACTGAAGCCGTCCGACACCACGCCGTCCTCGGCGACGCTGCTCGCCCGGCTGGCCGCCGAGCACCTTCCGCCCGGTGTGCTCAACGTCGTGTGCGGCGACCGGGACACCGGACGCCATCTGGTCGCCCACCCCGGCGTCCGGCTGGTCGCGGTCACGGGCAGTGTGCGCGCCGGGCAGGAGATCGCCGCGGCGGCGGCGGCCGACCTCAAGCGGCTCCATCTCGAACTGGGCGGCAACGCACCGGTGCTGATCCACGACGACGCCGATCTCGACGAGGCGGTGGCGCAGCTGTCGTCGCTCGCGTTCTACAACGCCGGCCAGGACTGCACGGCGGCCACCAGGATCCTCGTCCATCGCCGGGTCCATGACGCGTTCCTGGCAGCCTTCGCGGACCGGGCCGCACAGCTCGTGCCAGGCGCCCCCGACGACGCCCGCACCGACTTCGGCCCGCTCGCCAACGCCGCCCAACTGGCCTGTGTACGTGGCCTGCTGGAGCGGCTGCCGGGTCATGCCGAGGTCATCACGGGCGGCGGCGCACCGGACCGGCCGGGGTACTTCCACCGGGCTACGGTGGTCGCCGGGGTGCGGCAGCAGGACGAGATCGTGCGCAGTGAGGTGTTCGGGCCGGTCGTCACCGTCCAGCCCTTCACCGACGAGGCCGAGGCGCTCCGCCTGGCGGACGACGTCCCCCAGGGGCTCGCCGCGAGCGTGTGGACACGCGACCACGACCGCGCCATGCGCGCGAGCCGCGCACTGCACACGGGCATCGTCTGGGTCAACACCCACGGCACGACCGTCTCGGAGATGCCCCACGGCGGCGTACGCCACTCCGGCTACGGCAGCGACCTCTCCCTCACCGGCCTGCTCGACTACACCCAGGTCAAACACGTCATGCTGTGACACCCGGCGCGCGCGGACGCGGCGGTCAGGAAATGGCAGGGGGCGCGGATTGGGGAGAGCCGTATCCTCGCCGTGCTGCACAAGCCGTTGGTGGGTTCGGGCTGTTCGCGCTGGAGACGCTCCCGATCGGCGAGGAGTCCAGCCTGGACCCGCACCGGATGCTCGGCTACGCCTCGGAGGTCGTCGGCGTGATCCTCGTGGTCCTGCTGATCGTCGGCCGTCCGACGGGACGCGCGGTGGGCGCGGGGCTGGGGCTGTTCCTGGCGATGCTGGTGCAGCCGGTGCTGCAGAAGCACGGCGGCGGCGTTCCGGTCCTGGGTGCACTGCACGCGGCCAACGCCCTGGTCATGATCGCGCTGGCCTGGCTGATCGTACGGATCACTACCGCACAGCTGCGTGAAGCCGCCGCGGTCGAGGCGTCCTCCGCTCTCTTCGCCCGCTCAGGGCGGTGAGCGTGCCCGCAGGCATCGAGGTACCGGTGAGCGCCGACGACCGGCACCGGGTGTTCGCCGCGGTGCAGCAGCGTGCTTCGCCGCTGGCCGCTGAGGAGCTGAAGCGGCTGGAACACCGTACGAGCCTGACACCGACCGAACGGGCGGAGGTCGCGACGGTGCTGCGCCGGGTGACCTCCCGGCTGGTGCTGGTGCCGCTGAGCACCTGGCAGGGTGACAGGTCGGGGTCGCACGGACGGCGGTCTACGACTACTTCCCCGACAAGACCGCGCTGCTGCTGGCCTGGTCGGAGCGGGAGATGAGCCGCTTCATGACACTCGCGCAGCGGGAACTGGCCGAGCGCACGGATCCGGTCGACCGGCTGCAGATCCTGATCAAACTGGTGCTCACCGAGTTCTCCTTCCAGCGCGGCGCGGGCGCGTCCGTCGCGGCGATGCTGCCGCCCGAGGACCGCGCGGCGTTCTTCGAGCACGTCGCCCCGCTCGCCGCGCTCGTCGGCGACCTGCTGGAGGACGGCATGAACGAGGGCGTCTTCGTCCGGGCGGACACGGCGACGACCGGCCAGCTGATCATGGCCTGCCTGGAGACCCAGCGCACGGCACTCCTGGCCGGCGACAAGGTCCACGCCGCCGTCCAGCGAACCCTGCCGTTCTTGATGCGGGCCCTCGGCGTCCCCGAAGAACGCTGGGCGGGCGATTCGTGAACCTGCCCGCCGGCTTCCCTGCTCCCGCTTGCTTCGCCAACGGCTCGTTGTTCGCCTTGCACGGCTCGGGCGTGCGCTGCCATCTCATCGGCGCTCCCGCCGAGTTCCACGACCACCTCGCCGACGACGCGCATCACCCTGCACTCCGCTCTGGAATCCGCCTGGCGGGACTGGGAGTGAGGAGGCGGTCTCCGGCGATTCAGCGCGGTCACTCCGCGGGGATCTCGGACCGAGTCCTGAACAGGACACCGCTGCTGTAAACCGACGCCGGTGAAGGACCACGGGGCAGGCATCCGGGAGCCCGGCACCCTCAGGGAAGCGCGCTGCTGAACAGCGCCAGTTACCAGTTGCGTTCGGGTGCCGACAGGGCCGTTCAGGCATGATGAGGAGGTGCCAACGGCACTTATTCGTTTTCGGGAGGGAGCAGGGATGGCGGACAGCCCGGCACAGGGGCGCAAGGGTGTCCCGGGGGCGCCCCAGCTGCGGCTGGATGAGCTGCTGGAGGGTCTGCAGGCCCAGGTGGAGCAGGTCCGCGCGACCCGGGACCGGGTGCATACCCTGCTGGACGCGGTCCTGTCCATCGGCACCGACCTGGATCTCGACGTGGTGCTGCGCCGGATCACCGAGTCCGCCGTCACCCTGGTGGACGCCCAGTACGGGGCCCTGGGGGTGGTCGGCGAGGAAGGGAAGATCCGGCAGTTCATCACGGTCGGCATGGACGAGGACACCATCGAGGCGATCGGCCACTACCCCGAGGGCCAGGGCATCCTGGGTCTGCTGATCCGCGAACCGGAGCCGCTGCGCCTGGCCGAGCTGGGCCGCCATCCCGACTCCGTCGGCTTCCCCGCCGGGCACCCGCCGATGACGACGTTCCTGGGGGCACCGGTGCGGGTGCGCGACCAGGTCTTCGGCAACCTGTACCTGACCGACAAGCGCGGCGGGGCCGAGTTCGACGACGATGACGAGGCGGTGCTGCGCACACTGGCAGCGGCGGCAGGTGTCGCGATCGACAACGCCCGCCTGTACGAGGACTCGCTACGCCGCGAGCAGTGGCTGGCGGCGAGCAGCGACCTGACCCGCAGCCTGCTGTCCGGCACCGACCCCAACCAGGTCCTGCACAAGATCGCCGCCACCGTCAGGACACTCTCCGGCGCCGACCTGGTGACGCTGGCGGTACCGCTCACGGGCGGCGACGAGCTGGTGATCGATGCCGCCGACGGCCACGGCGCCGAGCAGGTGCATGGGCTGGTCCTGCCGGCCACCACTCTGGCCGCGAAGGTCTACCAATCCAATGAACGGATCACCAGCAGCGCCCTGTCCGAAGAGCCGCAGGCCGGGGGCGGCTCCGCCGCACAGATCGGTCTGGGGCCCGGATTCCTGCTCCCCCTGGGAGGCGGCGAGAACGTGCGCGGTGTCTTGCAGATCGCCAATCTGGCCGGCGGCGCGGAGTTTTCCGACGCCACCATGACCATGATCAGCGGGTTCGCCGACCAGGCCGCGCTCGCCCTGGAGGTCGCCGAGCACCGGCGCGAGGCCGAGCACCTCATGGTTCTGAGTGATCGCGACCGCATCGCCCGCGACTTGCACGACCTGGCCATCCAGCGGCTGTTCGCCTCCGGCCTCACGCTGAACTCGGTGCTGGGCCGCATCTCCGACCGGCCCCAGGTGG
>NZ_JAOCQE010000211.1 GCF_025290915.1 Streptomyces sp. 15-116A
GACCGGCTCGCCGCGGAACCGGCGCCAGGGCGGGGCGGGCGGCAGCCGGGGCGGGGTGCGGGGGGCCTGACCGGTGGCGTGGAAGACCCGCCAGCCGTCCGGGGAGGGGCCGCCGGACGGGGACCCGGAAGGGGACGCCTGCTCCTCCTGCGCGGTCATGCCGGTGCCTCCTCGCTGGCGAGATCGCCGTCGTCGGTGTGGATGTCAACAAGCCGCGTCGGATCATCCCAGAACAGGGCAATGTGACGCCCCAGCAGATCCGGACTGCGTTCGGGGTCGACCGCCTTCTTGCGCAGACGGTGCACGGCCACGGGGATCTGCGTGGCGAACGGCACGGAGGCGAACACCGCGGTGACGACCTCGCGCCGCTCCTCGGCGAACACACCCCGGCGGTCCCAGACGGCCAGCGCGATGCCTTCCGCGATGGCGGCCTTGAGCGCTTCGAGGGCGGGCGTGTCGGCGGGGGCGTCGAGCACCACGGCGGTGTGTCCGCTCTCCCCGGCGAGCGCCGTCTGCCAGGCGTCGAGCCGCTGGGCGTCGTCGGCGGTCCAGCCGTGCACGGTCACGCCGTGCCGGCGCAGCCGCCGCCAGCGTTCCTGCCACTGCCGCCGGATGAGCACGTCGTCGCTGCGCATCCGTTCCAGGCTGCGCAGATGCACGCCGTAGCGCAGGCCCAGCGGCAGCGCGCGGCCGTGGCCGACGCGGAAGGTCAGCCCGGCGACGTCGTGGTTGAGCAGGTCGTAGGGCAGGACGAACTCCACGTACGTCGGCTGGTCACGGCCGGACGGGTCCGGTTCGGGCGGCGCGGCCCACAGGCGGGCGCCCTGCCGCAGCGCCCGGTCGACGGCCTCGCCGAGCCCGTCCAGGGTGGTGGTGGCCGGTTCGCCGGGCTGGGGGTTCCAGTGGCCGGGGACGGTGTTGAGCCAGGGCCGTACGACGATCTCGCCGGTGCCGTCGCGGGCGGGTTCCACGGCGACGATCAGACAGCAGGGGATGTCCGGGTCGAAGCCGGTCGCCGGGCGGGCGGCGCGGCGCTCGTCGACCGCGGCGGTCAGCCCGGCGCGCTGGGCCCAGCCGTCGACCCACTTCCTCAGGGGGCTGTGGTGGCCCGAGGGGGCGGCGAGGGAGGCGGCCGCGTCGACCAGGATCACCGCGGGCGGTAAGCCGTCCGGCTGGGCGTTCCACTCCAGGACGTGGGCGAAGAGCTGCTCGGGGGAGAGTCCGGCGGGCAGGTAGAGGCCGTTGAGCTCGTCGGCGAGCCGGTCGCGCAGCCGGGCGGCGGAGACGTCGTTCTTCGCCTCGGCGAGCAGGCCGCTCGCGGTGCCGACGTCCTGGCGGGAGAGCGGGCCGGGCGGGGAGCCGGTGGCCGGCGGCGGTGCGGCGGACGGGAGCAGCCGGTCGAGTTCGTCGGCCGGCGCGGCCCCTTCGAAGACCTCGACCACCCTCACCAGTACGCGTTCCCCGCCCGGCACGTTCAGCGCGGCGCGGGCCACGGCCACGGCGTCCTCGCGGAGCCGTACGCCCCGCACGTCGATCGTCCGGCCCAGCTGCTCGCCGAGCACCGTGGCGAACTGCACGCGTCCCCGCGCGTCCTCCATGCAGCCCAGTTCGCACAGGGCGGCGGTGACCCGTAACAGCAGATCCAGACCCTGCCCGCGCGACGCCCCGCCCTCGGGTCCGCCGAACCCCTCGCCGTTCTCCACCGACTGTCCCCCATGAGTCGGTACGCCTGCCTGACCGACCTGCGAAGTTAGCACGGCAACTGACGGTTAACCAGGGACGGGTGAGGCCCGGAAGCACGAAGTCCGGCCGAGCGTCCCCCTGGAGGGCGACTCGGCCGGAATCATGCGCCCGCGGCGCTACAGCCGCGGGTCGACGGGCTCGGACTCCAGTGCGAGGACACCGAACACCGCCTCGTGCACCCGCCACAGCGGCTCGCCCTCGGCGAGGCGGTCCAGCGCCTCCAGGCCGAGCGCGTACTCGCGGATCGCGAGGGACCGCTTGTGGCCCAGGAAACGGCCGCGCAGGCGGGCCAGGTTCTCCGGGCGGGTGTACTCGGGGCCGTAGATGATGCGGAGGTACTCGCGGCCCCGGCACTTGATGCCGGGCTGGACCAGGCGGCCCTTGTCGTCCCTGACCAGCGCGCCGACCGGCTTGACGACCATGCCCTCGCCGCCGCGTCCGGTCATCTCCAGCCACCAGTCGGTGCCGGCCCGCACCGACTCGGGGTCGGCGGTGTCGACGTAGAGGCGGCGGGTGGTCTGCAGCAGGCCGGTGGCGTCGTGCTCGACCAGGCGGTCGATGAGGGCGAGCTGCTCGTCGTGCGGCAGCGCGGCCAGGCTGCGGCCCTGGACGGCGAGGATCTGGAACGGGGCGAGACGTACGCCGTCCAGGCCGTCGGTGGTCCAGCAGTAGCGGCGGTAGGCGTCGGTGAACGCGGCGGCGGCACCGGAGCGTTCGCGCTGGCGGTCCAGGAGGTCCCCCAGGTCCACGCCCCGGGCCGCCGCTGCCTCCAGGGCGGCCAGGGCGGGCGGGAAGACCGCGCCGGACGCGGCGCCGACCGCCGCGTACTGGGAGCGCAGCAGCCCGTGCGCCTTCAGCGACCACGGCATCAGCTCGGCGTCCAGCAGCAGCCAGTCGGTGGCGAGTTCGTCCCACAGGCCCGCGTCGGTGACGGCGGTGCGCAGCCGGCCGAGGATCTCCTCGGTGACGGAGGTGTCGTCGAAGAAGGGGCGGCCGGTGCGGGTGTAGAGCGAGCCGGTCGGACCGTCGACGCCGAAGCGGCCGCGGGCGGCCTCGGCGTCACGGCAGACCAGGGCCACCGCGCGCGAGCCCATGTGCTTCTCCTCGCACACCACCCGGGCCACCCCGTCCGCCGCGTACTGGGCGAACGCCTCGGCGGGGTGCTCCAGATAGCCGTCGAGGTGCGAGGTGGCCGTCGGTGCCATGGTCGGCGGCAGGTACGGCAGCAGGCGCGGGTCGACGGCGAAGCGGCTCATCACCTCCAGCGCGGCGGCGGCGTTCTCCTCGCGGATCGTGATGCGGGGCTGGTGGCGGCTCTCCACGACCCGGCGGCCGTACACGTCGGCGAGGTCCAGCGGGCGCCCGTCCTGCCCGCCGGGTGCCTCGGTGCGCAGCGGCTTGACCGGCTCGTACCAGACCCGCTCGGCCGGTACGTCGACGATCTCCCGCTCCGGCCAGCGCAGCGCGGTGAGCTTGCCGCCGAAGACGGCGCCGGTGTCCAGGCAGATGGTGTTGTTCAGCCAGGTCGCCTCCGGCACCGGGGTGTGGCCGTAGACCACGGCGGCCCGGCCCCGGTAGTCCTCGGCCCACGGGTAGCGCACGGGCAGGCCGAACTCGTCGGTCTCGCCGGTGGTGTCGCCGTACAGGGCGTGGCTGCGGACCCGGCCGGAGGTGCGGCCGTGGTACTTCTCCGGCAGACCGGCGTGGCACACGACCAGCTTGCCGCCGTCGAGGACGTAGTGGCTGACGAGGCCGTCGATGAACTCCCGTACCTCCTGCTTGAACTCCTCGCTCTCGCCGTCCATCTGCTCGATGGTCTCGGCGAGGCCGTGGGTGTGCTGGACCTTGCGGCCCTTGAGGTAGCGGCCGAACTTGTTCTCGTGGTTGCCGGGGACGCACAGGGCGTTGCCGGACGTGACCATGGTCATCACGCGGCGCAGCACGCCGGGGCTGTCCGGGCCGCGGTCGACGAGGTCGCCGACGAACACGGCGGTACGGCCCTCGGGGTGCGCTCCGTCGACGTAGCCCAGCTTGCCCAGCAGTGCCTCCAGTTCGGCCGAGCAGCCGTGGATGTCGCCGATGATGTCGAACGGGCCGGTGAGGTGGGTGAGGTCGTTGAACCGCTTCTCGGTGACGATCGTGGCGTTCTCGATCTCCTCGACGCCGCGCAGGACGTGCACCTTGCGGAAGCCCTCGCGCTCCAGGTGCCGCAGGGAGCGGCGCAGTTCGCGGATGTGGCGCTGGATGACCCGGCGGGGCATGTCGGCGCGGTCGGTGCGGGCGGCGTTGCGCTCGGCGCACACCTCCTCGGGCACGTCGAGCACCACGGCGATCGGCAGCACGTCGTACTGCCGGGCCAGGTCGATCAGCTGACGCCGGGCGTCGGGCTGGACGCTGGTGGCGTCGACGACGGTGCGGCGGCCGGCGGCGAGGCGCTTGCCGGCGATGTAGTGCAGGACGTCGAAGGCGTCCCGGGTGGCGCTCTGGTCGTTCTCGTCGTCGGAGACCAGGCCGCGGCAGAAGTCGGAGGAGATGACCTCGGTGGGCTTGAAGTGACGGCGGGCGAAGGTGGACTTGCCGGAGCCGGAGGCGCCGACGAGCACCACGAGGGAGAGATCGGTGACGGACAGGACCCGCCCCTTGGTCGTCTCGGTCATGCGGCCTTCGCCTCCTTCGGGGTCTCGATCGTGAACACGGCCATCTGGGTGGGCGGACCGACCTCCGGGTCGTCAGGACCGACGGGGCTGAACTCGACGCGGTAGCCGTGCCGTTCGGCCACCGCCTCCGCCCAGGCGCGGAACTCGGCGCGGGTCCACTCGAAGCGGTGGTCGCCGTGCCGGACGTGCCCGGCGGGCAGGCTCTCCCAGCGGACGTTGTACTCGACGTTCGGGGTGGTCACGAGGACCGTGCGCGGGCGGGCGGACCCGAACACCGCGTACTCCAGGGCGGGCAGCCGGGGCAGGTCGACGTGCTCGATCACCTCGCTGAGCACGGCCGCGTCGTAGCCCCCCAGGCGGCGGTCGGTGTACGCCAGGGAGCCCTGGAACAACTTGACGCGGGAAGCCTGCCGCTCCCCCATGCGGTCCAGCTTCAGGCGCCGGGAGGCGATGGTGAGCGCCCGCATCGACACATCGACGCCGACGATCTCGGTGAACGCCGGGTCGCGCAGCAGCTCCTGCACCAACTGCCCCTGTCCGCAGCCCAGATCGAGCACCCGGGCGGCACCGGCGGCGCGCAGGGCGGCGACGATGGCGTCCCGGCGCTGCACGGCGAGCGGGGCCGGCTTCTCCTCGGCCTCGCCCTCCGCCTCGACGGCGTTGTCGATCTCGTCGACCTCGCTGTCGTCGGCCTCGGCCAGCCGGACCAGCTCCAGCCGGTCCATGGCCTGCCGGGTCAGGGACCAGCGGCGGGACAGATAGCGGCTGGTGATCAGCTTCTGCTCCGGGTGCTCGTGCAGCCAGCCCTCGCCGGCCCGCAGCAGCTTGTCCACCTCGTCGGCGGAGACCCAGTAGTGCTTGGCGTCGTCGAGGACCGGCAGCAGCACGTACAAGTGGCGCAGGGCCTCGGCGAGGGTGAGGGTGCCGGCCTCCAGGACGAGGCGCAGGTAGCGGGAGTCGCCCCACTCGGGGAACTCGCTGTCCAGCGGGACGGGTTCGGCGGTGACGGCCCACCCGAGCGGCTCGAACAGCTTCCGTACGAGATCGGGGCCGCCCCGGGCGGGCAGCGCCGGTATCTCGATGCGCAAGGGGCGTGCCTGGCCCGGCAGTTCGGGGCGGGCGGCGCACACCCCGCGCATCGCGCTGGAGAAGACGCCGCTCAGCGCGACGGCGAGCAGGGAGGAGGCCGCGTAGGGGCGGTCGTTGACGTACTGGGCGAGCGCGGCGTCGGGTGCGCCGCCGCGGCCCTTGCCCCTGCCGCGCCGGACCAGTGCCACCGCGTCCACCTCCAGCAGCAGCGCCACCGTGCAGCGTAGGGCGTCCGCCTCGGGGTAGAGGACGTGCGCCGTGCCGTAGGAGGTCGAGAACGCCTGCGCGTTGTCGGGATGCTTGTGCAGCAGGAACCCGAGGTCGGTCGCGGGGCGCTCGGGGGCGCCGGTGGTACTGATGGTCAGGAACACGGTGGTTACACCTCGAAACACCTTCTGAACTGCGGGTACACGCGCGGATCCGGCGTGCCTGGTCACCGTACAGGCAGCTCGGCGAGGTATCTCCGGGATTTTCCGGCGGCTCGGCGAAGGCGCGGGAGGGCCTGGGCTCAGGGGGCCGTCGACGGCGGCAGCTGGGCCGGGCTGACCAGCTCGCCCAGCACCTCGGTCATGAAGCGCACCAGCCATCGCTGGGCGGGGCTGCGCGAGGACTCGTGGCGGGCGTACAGGGCGACTTCGATCGGCTCGGTCTCGAACGGCAGCCGCACCAGGCGCACCCGGTGGGAGCTGGTGAACACCTCCCCGACGTACTCGGGGACGATGGCGATCAGATCGGTCTGCTCCAGCAGATAGGGCAGCATCGAGAAGCGGGTGGCGTCCACGGCGACCCGTTCCAGCAGCCCGTGCGCGGCCAGCACGGCGCGCGGGGTGACGTGCCCGCTGGGGCCGAAGACGGTCGCGTGGTGCTCGGCGGCCAGGTCGCACAGGGTGATGGCGTCGCCCCGGATGCGCGGATGGTCCGCGGCGATCATGAGGACGTAGCGCTCCTGGAAGAGGGGGATGCGCACGGTCCGGTGCGAGGTGATCACCGGGGTGGCCACGAACGCGTCGAGGTCGCCGCGCCGCAGCTGGCTCTCGGCGTCCTCCACGTCGAACGGCCGGACCGTGAAGGACACTCCCGGCGCCCGGTCGCGGGCCGCGGCGAGGAGCCTCGGCAGCAAGGTCGCCTCGCCGAGGTCGGACAGGGCGATGGTGAAGCGGCCCGACATGGCCTGGGGATCGAAGACGTCGGCCTGCCGGACCGTCACGTCGATGTCCGCGAGCGCGCGCTGCAGTGGCTCGTACAGCCGCCGGGCGCCGGCCGTGGGCGTCAGTCCGCGTCCGTTGCGGCGGAACAGCTCGTCGTCGAAGTGCCGCCGCAGCTTGGCCAGGCTGTAGCTGACCGTCGGCTGGGTGACGTGGAGCGTCTCGGCGGTGGCCGTGACGCTGCCCGTCTCGTACAGCAGGACGAAGACGCGGGCCAGGTTGAGGTCGAAGGTGCCCATATCGACGGACTCTATATCGGGGCACGGAAACTTCTATTGGTGCCCATGTCGGGGGTTCCTTAGCGTGGCGCGCACCACATCGAAAGGAACCCCCGTGCCCACCGTGCGTCGCGTCTCCCACGCGTTCCTGGAACGCCAGGGCCTCACCACGATCTTCGGCAACCCCGGTTCCAACGAGCTGCCCTTCCTGGCCGAACTGCCCGAGAACTTCCGTTATGTCCTCGGTCTGCACGAGGGCGCGGTGGTCGGCATGGCCGACGGGTTCGCGCAGGCGACCGGCCGCCCGGTGCTGGTCAACCTGCACGCGGCCTCCGGTTCCGGCAACGCGATGGGCGCGCTGACGAACGCGGTCGCCTCCCGTACGCCGCTCGTGGTGGTGGCCGGTCAGCAGGTGCGGCCCGCGATCGGCCCGGAGGCGAACCTGGCCAGCGTGGACGCCCCGGCGCTGATGAAGCCGCTGGTGGGCTGGGCGGCGGAACCGGCGTGCGCCGGGGACGTGCCGCGCGCCCTCGCCCAGGCCGTCTTCGAGGCGCGGCTGCGGCGGCGGCCGACGTATCTGTCCGTCCCCTACGACGACTGGGCCGCCGAGGCCGACGCCAACAGCCTGGCCGTGCTCGACCGGGACGTGCGGCGCGCCTCGGTGCCCGACGCCGGGCAGGGCCGTCTGCTCGTCGAGCGGGTCGCGGCGGCCGAGCGGCCCGCGCTGGTCCTGGGCGGCGACATCGACGCGGCGGGTCTCTTCGACGAGGCGGTGCGGCTGGCGGAGCGCCTGGGCTGCCCGGTGTGGGCGGCACCGTCGCAGTTCCGGCTGCCCTTCCCCAACCGGCACCCGCTCTTCCGGGGCGTGCTGCCCGCCGGGATCGCGCCGGTGTCCGCGGCCTTCGAGGGCCACGACCTGGTGCTGGTGCTCGGCGCCCCGGTGTTCCGCTACCACGAGTACCTTCCCGGCCGGTATCTGCCCGAGGGCACCCGGCTCGTCCAGGTGACCGAGGACGCCTCGGCCGCCGCACGGGCGCCGATGGGCGAGGCGCTGGTCGCCGACCCGGGCGCGGTCATCGACCTGCTGCTCACGTCCCTCGACGGACCGAGCGCACCCGTCGGCCCCTACATTCCGGCGCCCGAGCCGCGGACCGCCGAGGGGCCGGCCCTGCACCCCGAGCAGGTCTTCGCCGCGCTGCGCGACGAACTGCCCGAGGACACCGCGTACGTGGTCGAGTCGACCTCGACCAACGCCGCCTGGTGGCGCCAGATGGATCTGCGCCGCCCGGGCTCCTACTACTTCCCCGCGGCGGGCGGGCTCGGCTTCGGGCTGCCGGGCGCGGTCGGCGTGGCGATGGGCAGCCCCGGCCGGCCCGTCGTCGGCGTGATCGGCGACGGCTCCGCCAACTACGGCATCACCGCCCTGTGGACGGCCGCCCAGCACCGCGTGCCGCTGACCGTCGTCCTGCTGCGCAACGGCACGTACGGGGCGCTGCGCTGGTTCGGCGGACTGCTCGGCGTGCCCGACGCGCCCGGACTGGACATCCCCGGCCTGGACTTCACACAGATCGCCGAGGGCTACGGCGTACCCGCCCGGCACGCCGGCAGCGCGGAGGAGCTGCGCGCCGCGCTCGCCGAGACGCCGGACCACCCCCGGCTCCTCCAGGTGGACACGGCGCTCACCACGCCCTCCTGACCTTCGCAAGAGCCGCGAGATCCCCTTACAGAGAGGGAAGTTCCATGACATTCCTGGACAGTGACGTCTGGGGCGGGAAGTTCTTCAGCGACGGCTGGCAGGACTCCCCCGACAGCGGGCCCGTCGTCGAGCCCGCGACCGGTGACCGGCTCGGCACGGTCGGCCTGGCCCGCGCCGACGACGTGAACCGGGCCGCCGCACGGGCCGCGCAGGCCCAGCGTGAGTGGGCCGCGACGCCGCCG
Organism: Streptomyces sp. 15-116A; assembly: GCF_025290915.1. Classification (GTDB taxonomy): domain Bacteria; phylum Actinomycetota; class Actinomycetes; order Streptomycetales; family Streptomycetaceae; genus Streptomyces. Next base: position 8,851 of record NZ_JAOCQE010000211.1, read on the forward strand.
CAGCGGCGGGCCGCCGTGCTGCGCCGCGCCGGTGAACTGCTCACCGAGCACGCCGCCGAGATCGAGGACTGGCTGGTGCGGGAGGCCGGCTCGGTGCGGTCCAAGGCCGGCTTCGAGGTGGGGCTCGCGATCGGCGAGTGCTTCGAGTGCGCGGGCCTGCCGACCCACCCCCAGGGCGAGGTGCTCACCTCCGAGGAGGCCCGCTGGTCGCTGGCCCGCCGCCGCCCGGCCGGTGTGGTCAGCGTGATCGCGCCGTTCAACTTCCCGCTCATCCTCGGCCTGCGCTCGGTCGCCCCGGCGCTCGCGCTGGGCAACGCCGTGCTGCTCAAGCCCGATCCGCGCACCGCGGTCTCCGGTGGTGTCGTCATCGCCCGTGTCTTCGAGGAGGCCGGACTGCCCGCCGGTGTCCTCCACCTGCTGCCCGGCGACGGCTCGGTGGGCCAGGCGGTCGTCGAGGCACCCGAGGTACGGGTCGTCTCCTTCACCGGCTCGACCCCCGTGGGACGGGCCATCGGCGAGCGCGCGGGCCGGCTGCTCAAGCGCGCCCACCTCGAACTGGGCGGCAACAACGCCCTGGTGGTGCTCCCCGGCGCGGATGTGCACAAGGCGGCCTCGGCGGGCGCGTTCGGCTCGTATCTGCACCAGGGCCAGATCTGTATGACGACCGGCCGGCACATCGTGCACGAGTCGCTGATCGAGGAGTACACCGCCGTGCTCGCCGCGAAGGCGAAGGCGCTGCCGGTCGGCGACCCGGCCCGCGAGGACGTGGCACTCGGCCCGATCATCGACCGGCGCCAGCTGGAGCGGGTGCACGGCATCGTCACCGACAGCGTCGCGGCCGGCGCGAAGCTCGCCGCGGGCGGTGAGATCGACGGCGCCTGCTACCGGGCCACCGTCCTGACCGGCCTCACCCCGGACATGCCGGCCTGGCGCGAGGAGATCTTCGGCCCCGTCGCGCCCGTCATCGGCTTCTCCACGCCGGAGGAGGCCGCCGACCTCGTCAACGACTGCGAGTACGGGCTGTCCGTCGGCATCCTCGGCGACGTCGGTACGGCGATGAAGCTCGCCGACCGCATCGACTCCGGCAAGGTCCACATCAACCAGCAGACCGTGGACGACGAACCGGGCGCCCCCTTCGGCGGGGTCAAGGCCTCCGGCACCGGCTCCCGGTTCGGCGGCGCCGCGGCGAACGTCGAGGCGTTCACCGAGACCCAGTGGGTCACGATCCGCCCGGACATCGCCGACTACCCCTTCTGACCCCGCCGCCCGCCTCGTCCCCTGGGGGGAACTCCGCCATGACTTCCGCCACCTCGTCCGGCGCCCCGGCCCGCGCCGGCGCCGCTCCCGGACGCGACGCCTGGACCGTGCTCCTGTGCTGGATCACCGTCCTGCTGGAGGGCTACGACCTCGTCGTCCTCGGCGCCATCATCCCCACCCTGCTCAAGACCGAGCACCTCGGCATGACCGCAGCCGACGCCACCACCATCGCGACGCTGTCGCTGGTCGGCGTGGCCATCGGCGCGGTCTGCGTCGGCCCGCTCGCCGACCGGTTCGGCCGCCGCAAGCTGCTCATCGGCTCGGTGGTGCTGTTCTCGGTGTTCACGATCGTCGTGCCGCTGGCGGACTCCGTCACGATGTTCGCGGCGCTGCGCCTGATCGCCGGTCTGGGCCTCGGCGCGTGCATGCCGGTGTCGCTGACGATGATGGCCGAGCACATGCCGGCCAGCCGCCGCGCCCGCGCCAGCACCCTCACCATGACCGGCTATCACACCGGCGCCGTCATCACCTCGCTGCTGGCGCTCCAGGTCACCGACGACTGGGAGATCCTCTTCTACCTCCTGGGCGTCGTCGGCCTGGTCGTCGCCGTCATCCAGTGGTTCCGGCTGCCCGAGTCGGAGGCCTTCGTCCGGGCCAAGGAGAACGACGCCGAGCGGGTGCCGTTCACCGAGCTGCTCAAACCCGCGTATCTGCGGGCCGGTATCGGCATCTGGGTGGCCTCCTTCATGGGCCTGCTGCTGGTGTACGGGCTCAACACCTGGCTGCCCAAGCTGATGAACGACGCCGGCTACCCCGTACCGACGGCCGTCACCCAGCTGCTCGTGCTCAACGTCGGCGGTGTCGCCGGGCTCGTGCTCGGCGGGTTCGTCGCCGACCGGCGCGGGATCAGGGGCACGACGATGGGCTGGTTCGCCGTCTCGGTGGTCATGCTGGCGGCCCTGAGCGTCAAGATGGACAGCGACCTGCTGCTCAACGTCGTCATCTTCCTCACCGGCGTGTTCGTCTTCTCCGCCCAGGTGCTCGTCTACGCCTACGTGACGGCGTTCTACCCGGCCGCGATCCGTGGCACGGCACTCGGCTCGGCGTCCGGGATCGGCCGTATCGGCTCGATCGTCGGCCCGTCGATCACGGGAGCGCTGGTGTCCTCGGGCATCGGGCACCCGTGGGGCTTCTACTTCTTCGCGGCGGTGGCGGGGTGCGCGTTCATGGCGGTGCTGACGCTGCCGCGGGCGGGTACGGGCGAGCCGGAGGGGGCGCGGTAGCGAGCGGGCGGCGGGCTCCGCGGCCGGCGGCCGACTGCG
>NZ_JAOCQE010000212.1 GCF_025290915.1 Streptomyces sp. 15-116A
GGGGGTGGGGATCGTACGGCTGGACACGTCACCGGTGATCGCGGCGTTGCATGGGCGTGGGGGGAGTCGGTGAGGGGGTGGGGCTAGGGCGGCTACAAAACCGCCGGCAACTGCACCTACCTAAGGGGCGCGGGGAACTGCGCGCCCAGCCCCCACCGGCCCGCAGACGACGTCGCGGCGCACCAGACCGGCAGAAGATCTTCTGCCAGTACCTGGTCCCAAGTCGGGTGGACAGTCCTCGCTGTAGCTGCCGCCTGCTGGCGAAGTCTCCCCCGCAACCCGGGGTCGTCGACCAACCTGCACAGAACCTCCGCCCACGCCCCGGCATCGTCGTACCGCACCACCACCCCGTCCCGGCCCGGTGCCCTCAGCCAGCTCGTCGTATACGCACCCTCCGGGAGGACCACCGCCAGACCGCTCGCCATCGCCTCCGCGATCACATTGCCGCTGGTCTCCGTCCGGGACGGGAACGCGAAGATGTCGCAGGCGGCGTACACCCGCGCGAGCCGGTCCTGCGGGACGGGGCCGAGGAGGGTGACGTCGGGGCCGAGGGCCCGGCGCATGGCCTCTTCCTCCGCACCGGAGCCCGCCGCGACCAGGTGAGCCTGCCGGCCGCCGGCACGCAGCAGCCGCATGCTCTCCGTCAGCAGCGGCACGCCCTTCGTGGCGTCCAGGCGCCCGGCGAACAGCACCAGCGGCCGGTCGGCCGGGACGCCGTACGTCCGGGCGAGCCAGCCACGCGCACCGGCGTCGGGGCGGAAACGCGCGTGGTCGGTGCCCCGGCGCAGCAGGGCGACCCGGTGCGGTCCGAGCGCACGGGCGAGTTCCTCGCGGGCCTCCGGCGTGGGGACGAGCACCTTCTCACAGGCGTGCAGCAGCCGGTCCCGGCGCCGCCGCAGGGCGCGCTCCGCGCGGTCGGCGAGGAAGTCGCCCACCGCCGGATGTGTGCCGGGCAGCCACCGGCCGGCCAGATAGCGGGCGTAGACGGAGGCCAGCAGGGGGACGTCCGTGTGCACGGAGGCGACGAGCCGGGGCGGCCTCGCGGGATGCCGTCGGGCGAGGCGTACGGCGGTGGTGGCGAAGGCGAAGCTGTGGGTGAGGTGCCAGACGTCGTGCCGGGGCAGTTGCGCGGCGAGCGCGGGATGGTGGGGCGCCAGGTCGCAGACGTCCTCGGCGCTGTCCGCCGACCGTGTCGGCGCCGAGCTGAGCACCGGGCGGAGCGTGACGAGCCGTACGTGCGGGGCGAGCTCCTCGACGTGTTCGCGCTCGCCGAGGAAGTAGACCGTGAGGTCGAGGCCGCTGCCGGCGGGCAGCCGGGCGGCGCTGTGCGCGAAGTGTTCCCAGCACTTCACCTGGCCGCCCGACATCTCATGTCGCAGCAGCTCCACCAGAACCGCGACGGAGGCCACGGCCCCCCGTGTACCACCCGTCGAGGTGGACCAATCGCGACACACCCGCGAAAGATGTTGAATGTTGAAGGGAATAGGTCTACGGTGGGTCTCGTTGATTTAGTTGAACATTCAACGTGATCTCCCCGATCGCGTCCCGTCCCCAGGAGGAACACCATGGGCATCTTCGGCCGCAGCAACGACGCCACCGCCACCGCGACCACCGCCGTGAGCCCGGACCTGGCCGCCCTGACCGGCGACTACACGATCGACCCGGCGCACACCACCATCGGCTTCGTCGCCCGGCACGCGATGGTGACCAACGTCAAGGGCGGCTTCCAGGAGTTCAGCGGCACGCTGCACCTGGACGGCACCGACCCGTCCCACTCCACCGCCTCGCTCGACGTCGTGATGGACAGCATCGACACCGGCAACGCCGACCGTGACGGCCACCTGAAGAGCGCGGACTTCTTCAAGACGGACGAGTTCCCGACGATGACCTTCCGCTCGACCAAGGCCGAAGCCCTGGGCGGCGACGACTACCGCATCACCGGCGACCTGACGATCCTCGGCACCACCCGTCCGGTCACCATCGACCTGGAGTTCAACGGCGCCGCGAAGGACCCCTTCGGCAACGAGCGCGTCGGCTTCGAGGGCAAGGCCGAGATCCTGCGCTCCGAGTTCGGCCTGACCTGGAACGCGGCGCTGGAGACGGGCGGCGTCCTGGTCTCCGACAAGATCAAGCTGAACTTCGACATCTCGGCGATCCGCAACGCCTGACCCCACCGCCGGCCTCGGCACCCTGAGCGCGCCCGCCCACCCGTTCCCCCGTGCGGGAGGGCGGGCGCTCGGCGTATCCGAAAGGCACCACCGAGGCTCTCAGCCCCTCCCGGCCGCCAGCTTCTCGACCACCGCCCGGATCCGGGCCGCCCTGCTCCGCGGGGTCCGCGCCCGCAGCACCACCAGCATGGCGACGTACTGCCCGCTCCTGCCGAGCGTGTCGAACGCCGCCCTCGCCCTCGGGTTCCGCTCCAGCTCCGCCGCGAGATCCTCCGGTACGGCGGCCTCCTTCTGCGAGGCGTACGCCGCCTCCCAGCGTCCGTCGGCCTTGGCGGCGTCGATCTCCGCGAACCCGCCGGCCCGCATCCGCCCCTGCTCGATCAGCTCCTCCACCCGGCGCACATTGACCATGGACCAGAGACTTCCCGGCCGGCGCGGGGTGATCCGCTGGAGGAAGCAGACGTCGTCGAGCCCCTTGCGCTGTCCGGTGATCCACCCGTGGCACAGGGCGACGTCGTTGACGTCACCGGCACTGAGCGAGGCGATCCCCGTCCCCTTCTTCGCGACCTTGACCCACAGGCCGGGATGCGGTGCGGGGTGCTCGCTGAGCCAGGCGTCGAGTCCGTCGGCGCTCTCGAAGGCGAGGGGCTGGATGCCGTCCGAAGGGGTCATGAGCCGAAGGTAGGCGCCAAAGAGGACAGCTTTTGTCCTCGATAGCGCCCGCTCTCAGAATCCGCCGCCGAAATCGCCGCCGCCCCCGAAGTCACCCCCGCCGAAGCCGCCGCCGAAATCACCGCCGAAGTCGCCGCTGTGGAAGTCCGCGCCGGAGACGTCGCCGCCCTCGTAGCCGCCGAAGTCTCCGTAGCCCGAGCCGTAGTCGGCCCCGTAGGCGGGAGTGGCCATCATGCTGCCGAGCATCGTGCCGATGAGCAGGCCGGGCAGGATGCCGCCGCCGAAGTAGCCGCCCGCCCAGGGGCCGTAGGCGGGGCCTGCCTCCCAGTAGGGGCGGCGGCCGTACTCGGTGTCGACCTCGCGGACCGCCGGGTCGCGGCCCTCGGCGAGGCGGACGCGGTCCGCCTCGCAGACCGGGACCTCGCGCTCGGCGCCGCCCGGCGGAGTCCAGGTGGCGTCGGCGACCGAGGGGCCGTGGCGCGGGTCGAAGAAGCAGGGCGGGCGGCGCTCCGGCAGCGGCCGTCCCTCGCGGCGGGCGGCGAGGGAGGCCAGGGCGAAGCGGCCGTCCTCCACGGCCTGGGTGACCGCCCGGACGTCCTCCGGTTTGGTCGCGGCCTCCATCAGCCGCTTGGACTGCTCGTAGGCGTCCAGGGCGTGCTCGTAGTCCGTGCGCATCGCGTCGTCGGCGCCCGGTTCGCCCGGGTGGAAGTCGAGGCGGTCGAGTTCCTCACCGAAGGCGGTGATGTCCTCGTCGACCACCACGCGCAGCTTCTCCAGCGCGGCCCGCTGTTCCTCCTCGTGGCGCCGCCGGTTGCGGCGGGTCACGGCGTAGACGCCCGCGCCGCCGGCCGCGAGCAGCGCGCCGACGGTGATCAGACCGCCGACCGGCACGTCCGTGCCGCCGCCCTCGCTCCACGAGCTCGGACCGGACCCGCCGATGTTGCGCAGCGCGCTGTCGACGAAGTCGTTCAGCTGGGCCTTCGCGTCCACCGCGCCCTGCACGGAGGCGACCAGGTTCTGCACGCCCTGGTTGCTCAGCACGCTGCCGTCGGCGCGGGCGTCGAACTCGTCGCCGAGCCGGACGCCGTACAGGCCGGTGATGCCGGTCTCGGTGCGCAGGGTGCGCCAGAACTGGTCGTCGGTCGGGAAGTCCGCCGGGAGGACGGCGACGAAGACGGGCTTGTCGGCGTCCTCGATCTTGTCGGCGAGGGCCTCGGCGTCCGACTCGGCCAGGACGTCACGGGCCTCGGGATCGACGTAGACGGGACTCTCGCGGAGCGCGTTCCCGATGGTCGAGAGGTCGGTGGCCGCGTGCGCACCCGGCGCACCGGCCAGCAGCGCCGCCAGTACGGCGGCGATCGGCACGATCAGCAGGCGTACGAGGGTACGCGTCGGCGCGGCCTTCATATGTTCGAAGCTACCCGAACAGGGGCGAAAACGGGCATCCGGTCCCGGCGCAAATTCGCGCCGCTCCCCGCCGGGACCGGAGACCGCCGGGCCGGTCTACGCGGCCGGCTCGACGCCCGCCCGCAGCAGGCCGTAGGTGTAGGCGTCCTCCAGGGCCTGCCAGGACGCGGCGATGACGTTGTCGGCGACGCCGACCGTGGACCACTCTCCCGTCCCGTCGGAGGTGGAGATCAGGACCCGGGTGGTGGACTGGGTGCCGTGCTTGCCCTCGAGGATGCGGACCTTGTAGTCGACCAGCTCGAGCTTGGCGAGCTGCGGGTAGATCTTCTCCAGGGCGACCCGCAGGGCGCGGTCGAGGGCGTTGACCGGTCCGTTGCCCTCGGCGGTGGCGACGATGCGCTCGCTCTTGGCCCACAGCTTCACGGTGGCCTCGTTGGCGTGGGTGCCGTCGGGGCGGTCCTCGACGATGGCGCGCCAGGACTCGACGTCGAAGTACTTCAGTGGCCTGCCCTCGGCTTCGGCGCGCAGGAGGAGTTCGAAGGAGGCGTCGGCGGCTTCGTAGGTGTAGCCCTTGAGTTCGCGTTCCTTGACCCGCTCGACGACCCGGGTGACCAGTTCGCGGTCGTCGCCGAGGTCGATGCCGAGCTCCTTGCCCTTGAGCTCGATGGAGGCGCGGCCGGCCATGTCGGAGACCAGCATGCGCATGGTGTTGCCGACCTGTTCGGGGTCGATGTGTTGGTACAGGTCGGGGTCGACCTTGATGGCGGAGGCGTGCAGGCCGGCCTTGTGGGCGAAGGCGGAGACGCCGACGTAGGGCTGGTGGGTGGAGGGGGTGAGGTTGACGACCTCGGCGATGGCGTGGGAGATGCGGGTCATCTCCCGCAGCCGGCCCTCGGGCAGGACCTTCTTGCCGTACTTCAGCTCCAGCGCGGCCACGACCGGGAACAGGTTGGCGTTGCCGACGCGTTCGCCGTAGCCGTTGGCGGTGCACTGCACGTGGGTGGCGCCCGCGTCGACGGCGGCGAGGGTGTTGGCGACCGCGCAGCCGGTGTCGTCCTGGGCGTGGATGCCCAGGCGGGCGCCGGTGTCGGCCAGCACGGTGGCGACCACGGCCTGGACCTGGGCGGGGAGCATGCCGCCGTTGGTGTCGCACAGGATGACCACGTCGGCGCCGGCCCCGGCGGCGGTGCGCACGACGGCCTTGGCGTACTCGGGGTTGGCCCGGTAGCCGTCGAAGAAGTGCTCGCAGTCGACGAACACCCGCCGGCCCCGCTCGCGCAGGAAGGCGACGGTGTCGCGGACCATGGCCAGGTTCTCGTCCAGGGTGGTGCGCAGGGCGAGTTCGACGTGCCGGTCGTGGGACTTGGCGACCAGCGTGATCACCGGGGCGCCGGAGTCCAGCAGCGCCTTGACCTGGGGGTCCTGGGCGGCGGTGGTGCCGGCGCGGCGGGTGGAGCCGAACGCGACCAGCCGGGCGTGCCGGAAGTCGATCTCCGCCTGCGCGCGGGCGAAGAACTCGGTGTCCCGCGGGTTCGCACCGGGCCAGCCGCCCTCGATGAAACCGACGCCGAACTCGTCCAGATGCCGCGCGATGGCCAGCTTGTCGGCGACCGTGAGATTGATGCCCTCACGCTGGGCGCCGTCGCGCAGGGTCGTGTCGAAGACGTGGAACGAGTCGTCGAGCTCGCTGGTTGCGGTCATGGTGTGAAGGCTCCTGAAGTTAATCCTCGGTCTACCGGAATGACCGGCTCCACCGTCCCCCCATGGTCCCTCGCGCTCGCTCCCCGGCGGTGGGTGGGGCCGGGAAACAGAAAAACCTCTCGCGGGTGCGAGAGGTCTGCGCGCGGGTCGAGGACGACGGTGTCCGCCCGTACGGTGTCGTACGTGACGGTCACTGCGGACCGGCGCGCCTGCTGCCGATAATCATGGCGAACGAGAGCACGGGGGCAGTCTGGCACAATCCGCCCCCGCGCTCACCGTCCGTCTCAGGATGCGGGCGTTGGGTGGTCAGCGCATGCGGCGCAGGAACCCGTCGGCCTTGCCGTTGGTGTCGCCCGCGACCAGGCTCGCCGAGTCCGAGCTGAAGCCGACCGCGCCTCCGCCCCGGGTGACGGAGTACACGCTGACGTACTCGTCGGTGACCGGTCCGCCGGTGACGGATTCGCTGACCAGCCGGGAGGTGCCGGTGCGCAGGTCCCGCAGGTAGACGTTGGACGGCCCGAAGTAGCCGTCGTCCCCGCGCACCGCCGCGTCGTAGGCCACGTACCTGCCGTCGGGGCTGATCGCCGGGTTGTACACACCGCTCGCCTCGCCGAGGTCGTGGGTGACGCGGGTCGTGGTGTCGCCGCGCAGGTCCCGGACGAAGACATCGGTCTGCTCGTTGGTGTCCCCCGGGACCAGATCCGCGGCGGAGCTCTCGAAGGCGACCCGGCGGCCGTCGGCGGAGAGCGAGGCGTGCAGGGGCGCGGTCGAGGACGGTGTGCCGTCGGTGGTGACGTTGACCTGCTCCTCGGTGCCGGTGCGGCTGTCGTGCACCCACAGCGCGCCGCGCGGGCCCTTGTACTCGATCTGGGAGTACGCCACCCGGCGTCCGTCGGCGCTCACGCCCACCACCTGTGCGGGCCAGCCCGGGTGCTCGCGGTTGGCGACGCGGCGCACGTCACCGGAGTTCCGGTCGAGGAGGTAGACGGCCCGGAAGATGTTCGGGTCGCCGGTCTCCATGCGGCTGGGCCGGGCGCTGAAGGCGATGTAACGGGCGTCGGCGGACATGGCCCCGCCGAAGGCGTAGGCGGATCCGCCGTCGAGGCCGGCGCTCACCCGCTCGGTGCGGCCGGTGCGGCGGTCGTGCAGGTAGACGTCCTCGGCGAAGTCGTCGGCGGGCGGCTTCTCCCAGGGCACCAGGGTGCGGGCCCGGGACAGGAACAGCACGTACCGGCCGTCGCCGCTGATCGCCAGCGCGCTGGACATCCCGTCGGACTGGGTGCCGTCGGAGGCGACGGTGACCCGCTCGACGGTGCCCTTGCGAAGGTCGCGCACGAACACGTCGTGCACCTCGTTGCTGTCGCCCGGCACCAGGTTGGACGCGCCGGACGTGAAGACCGCGAACCGGCCGTCGGCGCTCACCGTCGGGCCGTAGGAGTGGTCGTCGCCCTGCTCCCCCGTGGCCGACACGGTGACGCGTTCCGTGTTCGGCCCGGGCGCGGCCGTCGCCGGTGCGGTCGACACCAGCGCCAGCGCACCCGTGATCAGCGCGGCCGAGGCCGCGCGCATGACTGTGGTCATGAACTCCCCCTGAAGTCCCCGTGATTCCCCGTTCGCTGCTCCTGTACCACCGGAGCACCCCGAGCCAATCGCATCACCAACCACCTGGTCAATCCGCCGTATTGAGTACAACCCGGGCGACGGCTCAGGCGTCCGCGAGCAGTGTCTCGTCGAGGAACTCCCGTACGTGGGACAGAACTTGTGGCCGGTCCGTGCCGCGCAGCCCGATCGCCACATGGATGGAGAGGCCGTCGAGCAGGGCGCGCAGCCGGGCGGCGTAGCGGTCGGGGTCGACGCGGCGGAACTCGCCCCGGGAGACGCCCTCGGCGAGCAGGGCGACCAGGTCGCGGTGCCAGGCGCCCTCGATGGCGGCCTGGCGGTCCCGGGCGTCGTCGTCGGCGTTCTGCGACCGGTTCCAGACCTCCAGCCACAGCGTCCAGTGGGGGTCGCGGTGGCCGTCGGGGACGTACAGGTCGACGTAGGCGTCGAGGCGTTCGCGGGCGGGGGCGGTGCGGGCGAGCAGCCGGGAGCGGGCGGCGCCCAGGCGGCCCTCGCTCCACTCCAGGGTCCGCAGCAGCAGCTCGTCCTTGGTGCGGAAGTAGTAGACGAGATGCCCGCTGCTCATGCCGACCTCACGCCCGAGCGCGGCCATGGTCAGCTGCTCCAGGCCGCGCTCGGCGATCATCTCCATGGCGGCGGCGAGCACGTCCTCGCGCGGCGGAGCCTGTCTGCGCCCACCGGCCATGTCCCGCTCCTGGGTCTGCTAGATCTTCGGCTGCTGCTGGGTGATGCAGTGGATGCCCCCACCACCCGCGAAGATCGTACGCGCGTCCACGAGGGTGACCGTGCGGTCGGGGTAGAGGCGGCGGAAGATCCCGGCGGCGAGCTCGTCGCGCGGGTCGTCGAAGGCGCACAGGACCACGCCGCCGTTGCAGACGTAGTGGTTGATGTAGGAGTAGTCGGCCCAGTGGCCGTCGGCCTCCAGCACGGTCGGCGCGGGGACGTCGACGACCTCCAGGCGGCGGCCCCGGGCGTCGGTGGCCGCCTTGAGGATGCCGATGGCCTCCTCGGTCACCTCGTGGTCGGGGTGCGCGGGGTCCGGCTGACGGTGGACCACGACCGTACCCGGCCCGGCGAAGGCGGCCACGATGTCGACATGGCCGAGGGTGCCGTAGCCGTACGGCGGATAGTCGGCGGTGAGGCCGCGCGGGAGCCAGATGGCCTTGCGGGTGCCGAGGTGGGTGTGGATCTCCGCCTCGACCTGCTCCTTGGTCCAGCCGGGGTTGCGCTCGGGCCCGAGCTGCACGGTCTCCGTGAGCAGCACCGTGCCCTCGCCGTCGACATGGATGCCGCCGCCCTCGTTGACGAGCTTCGAGGCGTACGTCCGTGCCCCGGCGAGATCGGAGACGTACGCGGCGATCTTCGCGTCGTGCTCCCAGCCGGCCCACTCCTGGGCGCCCCAGCCGTTGAACGTCCAGTCGACGGCGGCGAGTTGCGAGCCGTTCGTCAGGAAGGTGGGGCCGATGTCGCGCATCCAGGCGTCGTCCAGCTCGCGTTCCACGGTGTCGATGTCCGCGCCCAGCAGGTCCCGCGCCTCGGCCGACTGGCCCGGCCCGCACACCACGGTCACCGGCTCGAACCGGCGGACCGCGCGGGCCACCGACGCCCAGGCGGTACGGGCGGCGGTCAGCTCCTCCGGGTCGGAGAAGGTGTGGTTGGGACCGGGCCAGGCCATCCAGGTGCGCTCGTGCGGGGCCCATTCTGCGGGCATGCGGAAGCCGTCGGACGCGGGCGTGTTCATGGGTGGGTCCTCAGAGGAAGTAGAGGCGGTTGAGGGAGACGGACTCGGCGGGCTCGGAGCGCAGCGGGTCACCGTCGAGGGTGACCAGGCCGGTGCGCTGGTCGACGTCGACGTGTCCGGTACGGGAGTTCAGGCGCAGGTCGGCGGGACCGATGCCGCGCGTGCCGCGCACGGCGACCCGGCGGCGCCGGGTCGGCATGGTGTCGTGCCCCTGGTCCAGTGCCGCCCGGGCGACGAACGCGACGGAGATGTCGGCCGGGGTGGCGCCGTGCGCGCCGAACTGCGGGCCCAGGACGAGGGGTTCGCAGGTGTCGGTGGCCGCGTTGGGGTCGCCGACGACGCCGTACGCGGGGAAGCCGGCCTTGAGGACGAGCTGCGGCTTGGCGCCGAAGTACTCGGGCCGCCACAGCACGACGTCGGCGAGCTTGCCCACCTCGATCGAGCCGACCTCGTGCGAAAGGCCATGCGCGATGGCGGGGTTGATGGTCAGCTTGGCCATGTAGCGCAGCACGCGCTCGTTGTCGTGCTCCTCGGGCGCTCCGAACTCGGCCTTCATCTTCCCGGCCATGGCGAAGGTGCGGCGCACGGTCTCACCGGCGCGCCCCATGCCCTGAGCGTCCGAGGAGGTGATGCCGATGGCGCCCAGGTCGTGCAGGACGTCCTCGGCGCCCATGGTCCCGGCGCGGATGCGGTCGCGGGCCATGGCGGCGTCGCCCGGCAGGTCGGTCTTCAGGTCGTGGACGGAGACGATCATGCCGTAGTGCTCGGCGACGGCGTCCCGCCCGAAGGGCAGGGTGGGGTTGGTGGAAGAGCCGATGACGTTCGGCACGCCCGCCATCTTCAGCACGTTGGGGACGTGTCCGCCGCCGCAGCCCTCGATGTGGAAGGCGTGGATGGTCCGCCCCTCCAGCACCCGCAGGGTGTCCTCGACGGACAGGCACTCGTTCAACCCGTCGCTGTGCAGGGCCACTTGGACGTCGTGCTCCTCGGCGACGCGCAACGCCGTGTCCAGCGCCCGGGTATGGGCGCCCATGTCCTCGTGCACCTTGAACCCGGACGCGCCGCCCTCGGCCAGCGCCTCGATCAGCGGCGCCTCGTGGGAGGACGAACCCCGGCCGAGGAAGCCGATGTTGACCGGCCAGGCGTCGAAGGCGTTGAAGGCGTGCTTCAGCGCCCAGGGCGAGTTGACGCCCACGCCCCACACGGGACCGAACTCCTGGCCGATGATCGTGGTCACCCCGGAGGCGAGCGAGGCCTCCATGATGCGCGGCGACAGCAGGTGCACGTGCGTGTCGACGGCCCCGGCGGTGGCGATGAGCCCCTCGCCGGACACGATGGAGGTGCCGGTGCCGACCACGACGTCCACCCCGTCCAGGGTGTCGGGGTTGCCGGCCCGCCCGATCGCGCAGATCCGCCCCTCGCGGATGCCGATGGACACCTTGCGGATGCCCTGCACGGCGTCGATCACCACGACGTTGCTGATCACCACGTCGCAGGTCTCGCGCACGGCCGCGGCCTTGAGGTGCAGCCCGTCACGGGCGGTCTTGCCGAACCCCGCGAGGAACTCCTCGCCGTACTGCTGGGAGTCGGACTCGATCTTGATCGTCAGCCCGGAGTCACCGAGCCGGATCCGGTCACCGGCACGGGGGCCGTGGGTGGCGGCGTACTCGTAGGGGGTCAGGCGGCGGGCTTCGGCGGGGTGCCCTCCGGGACGGCTCATCGGTCGACCTCCTCACTGGGAACTCCCAGATATCCGCAGGCGGCGGCCCGGCGCAGGGCCTCTTGCTCGGCCCCCGGCGCGTCGAGGGGCCCGTCCACGAGCCCGGCGAAGCCGATCGCGATGCGCTCGCCACCGATCGGTACGAGCCCGACCTGGGCGCTCTCGCCCGGCCCGAACCGCACCGACGACCCGGCGGGGACGGCGAGCCGCATCCCGTAGGCCCGCTCGCGGTCGAAGTCGAGGCGGGGGTTGGCCTCGAAGAAGTGGAAGTGTGAGGTGACCGAGACCGGCACGCTCGCGGTGTTGGTGACGGTGATCCGCACGGCGGCCTCCGGTTCGGTGTGCTCGGGCCCCGGCAGCAGCGCACCGGGCGCCTCCTGCCCCAG
>NZ_JAOCQE010000213.1 GCF_025290915.1 Streptomyces sp. 15-116A
GTCACACTGCGCGTCGCCCGACGACGGGTACGACGCGGCGCGGCCTCCTGCGACGACGCGACGGACTCGACAGCCGCAGCGGTCTCGGTCGCCTCGTCGGCGGCCGAAGCAGCCACCGCCTCGGCAGTCGCCGCACTCGTCGCCGGTACGACGGTCTCGGCCGCCTCCTCGGACGCAGGCGCCCCCGCCGGTGCGGCGGCACGGCGGACCACGCGGCGGCGCCGGCGCGGAGCGGCCTCGGCCTCTTCCTGCTCCTTGGTCTCCGAAGACCCGGCAGACGCCTGAGCCTCTTCGGCCACAGCGGCAGCCGCCGCCTCGGCGCTCTCCTCCTCCGCCTGCTCGGCGAGCTCGGCGGACTCAGCGGCCGGTATGGCCGGCGTGACCACCTCGGCCGTCTCGGCCGTCGCCTCGGAGGTGCCGGCGGGCGGTCCCGCCGGGCGGGAAGCGGCACGACGACGCCTGCGCGGCGGCAAGGTGTCGCTGGGAGTGTTCAGTTCGGAACCCTGAGTGGGCTCGGTCGGTTCGAGCATGCGGGCGTTTCTCCCGTCAGGCTCCCGGGCGCCGCACCTGGTCCGGCAGTGCCGGTGACGTCCGCGGCTCGCGCGATGCGCGGTGCCGCCGTCCGGGGCGCGGGCGCCGCTCGGAAGCTCTCTGTGTCCTGTCTCGCCGGTTCCGTACGCCGAATGCGTACGGCCTGGCGAAAGTCTTCTGGTCGGTGCGCTGCCCGACCCAGGTGGCTCCCGAGTTCGAGGGCGGCGCTACGACGTTCGTCCCTTCGCGGAACCTTCCTTACGCCGGCGCCGTCGCGGTGGCAGTCGGATCGGCCGTTGAGCGGGCCTTCGCTGCCTCGCGGTCGGGCGCGAGCGGGTCGGTCACCGTGCCGGTCTCTTCATCGAACAGCCCCTGCGCCAGCCTGGTCACCGCTGCGGGGACCGGCGGCGCCAGGTCGGCCACGGCGCGAAGACCGGACAGGACGTCGTCGGGTCGTACGGCAGGCGTCACGTGCCGAACAACCAGCCGCAGTATCGCACAGGGCCGGTCACTCGGCCTATCAGCCTGCGAGGAGTGATCGGCGGAGTGCGCCGGGACGCATTCCAGTCCGGCGACCGCGGAACGGGCGTCGAAGGTGCGGACGCCGTTCTTGGTGAGCCGCTGGACCTCCACGGTCTCGGCCGCGTCGAAGGCGTCCACCGCGCGGCGGGCGTCCTCGATGTCCACACCGTCCAGCCGCAGCTCCCACACGGAGGCCGTGAGCCGGTCGGCGAGCCCCGAGGTGCGGGCCTCGACCGCCTCGACGATGTCGAGCCCGGTGGGCAGCGACTCGTCGAGGAGGATCCGGAGCCGCTCGGGGTCGCGCGGCTCGGTCAGGGCGATCTCCAGGTACTCCGCCTCACTGCCCGTGCCGGTGGGTGCGGCATTGGCGTACGACACCTTCGGGTGCGGTGTGAACCCCGCCGAGTACGCCATCGGCACCTCGGCACGGCGCAACGCACGCTCGAAGGCGCGCTGGAAGTCACGGTGGCTGGTGAACCGGAGGCGGCCGCGCTTGGTGTAGCGCAGTCGGATGCGCTGCACCGCGGGTGCGGGCGGCGGGCCTACGGGCTGTCGCTTGCCCAGTGTCGTTCAGTCCTTCGTGAGAGCGGTCGTACTGCTACCAAGAGTACGTGTCTCGCGCCCGGGAGGTTCCCGCCGGTCCGCGAGCTGCGGCTGCCGGGGCTCGCCGAAGAGCATCATGCGGACGTCGGCGCGGGCCTGTCGTACGGAATCGCGGGCGGAGGCGAGCGCCTGCCGGGTGGCCCGCCCGACGCTGCGCGCAGCCCGGGCCGCGGGCCGCAGCACGGCGTCACGCACGGCATGCCCGACGGGCGTGAGCACGCTGCGGTACACCCACCGCACCGGCTCCACGAAGATCCACCGGAAGAGCGTGCCGAGGAACCGCCCGACGGCGAGCGAGAGGTGCCCGGCGATCCGCCAGGCATGCCCGAGGGCGTCGAGGATCTCCCGCCCGATCACGGCGAGCACCCGCCCGACCGGCACCAGCACCCACCGCCACAGGGCGAGCGCGGGCAGCTCGAACAGCACGCGGGTGGTCCAGTACAGCGCCATCCCGATGCCGGTGACGATCATGCTGACCGTCCAGACGACGCCGCGGGCGCACCAGGCGATCGCGTGCCCGAGGGGCGTGAGCACCCAGGTGTACAGCCACACGGCGGGGACGACCACGAGATACCGCACCAGCCAGGCGACGACGGCGTACGCCCCGGCCCCGAGCGCGGCGAGTACGAGCCCCACCCCGCGCAGCACCCACATCACGGCATGTCCGAGGGGCGTCAGCACGTACCGGTACAGGAACACCGCGGGCACGACGACCAGCACGTTCCCGAGCCAGACCAGCCCGTGCCCGATCGGCGTCAGCACCCACCGGTACAGCCACACGGCGGGGACGACGAACAGCATCCTCCCGAGCCACACCGTCGCGCGCCCGAGCGGAGTGAGCACATACCGCCACAGCCCCACGAACGGCCATACGAACACCGCCCGTCCCAGCCACAGCAGGGCCCGCCCGAGCGGCCGGAACAGCGCGTCGTTCAGCCACCGCCCGGTCACGACGAGCGCGTCCCACACCATCCGCACGGGCACGACGAGCACGAGCACCACGATCCGCACCGGAATGCGGATCGCCGTGACAAGACACCCCTCCCCGCCCCCGTGGGCCCGGCCGTCAGCCTTCTCCAGATCCATACCGAGGTAGACGCACTGCCTCCCTCACCCGGATCCCGAACGCCGAGGCCCACACCCAATCGTGATGATCATGCGATCCGGAGTAGCCACTTTTTTGTGGGTACTGGGCGGCGGACGGCCACCGGGGCACCCTGGTGAAGGGCGGCCGGCGTCATGACGCCGGCCGGTCCTCGGTGAGCCTCTGCAAGCGGCGGTGGCCCCAGTCGGAGAGAGGAGCCAGCGCCTCGGAGAGTTCCCGGCCGAACGCGGTCAGGGAGTACGTGGTCTTCAGCGGGAGCACGTCGTGCACCTCCCGGTGCACCAGTCCGTCGGCCTCCATCTCGCGGAGTGCCTGAGTCAGCACCTTCTCGCTGAGTCCCGGCAGTTGCCGCCGCAGCTCACCCGGGCGGCGCGGACCGGACTCCAGCAGCCAGAGCAGCGCCGTCTTCCACTTGCCATCGATCACGGCGATCGCGGCGGTCACACCACAGACATTCGGATCCTTGGCCCGACTACGCGTCACATCTGCCCCGTTCATCACGAATTGCCACAATTTTCATGGGAGTTGAAAGATGTCCTCACCCAACCGACAGTCTGCCGTCACCGTCCTCGGACTGGGGCCGATGGGCCGATCCCTGGCAGGCGCGTTCCTGGATGCCGGCCTGCGCACCACGGTGTGGAACCGGACGCCCGGCCGGGACAGAGAACTGGTGGCACGGGGCGCGGTCAGTGCCGGGTCGGCCGAGGAAGCGGTCGCCGCGAGCAGCGTGACGGTGGTCTGCGTGGTGAATTACGACGCGGTGGACGCCGTTCTGCGCCGCGAGGCGGTGGCGGACGCGCTGAAGGGCCGCACGGTGATCAATCTGACCGCCGACACACCGGACCGGGCCCGTGATGCCGGGGCCTGGGCGGCCGAGCACGGGATTCGCTACCTGGACGGCGCGATCATGACGCCCACCACGACCATCGGAACGCCGGCCGCGGTGTTCCTCCACAGCGGTCCGGAGGACCTCTACCGCGCACACCTGCCCGTTCTGGAGGCGCTGGGCGGCAGCCACACCCACCTCGGCGAGGAGATCGGCCGGGCGGCGGCGTACGACATCGCCCTGCTCGACATCTTCTGGACCGCGATGGCGGGCTATGCGCACGCCCTGGCGGTGGCCCGCGCCGAAGGCATCACCGCGCGGGAGCTGGCGCCCTTCGCCAAGGGCATCGGCGAGATCCTCCCGCCGATCTTCGAGGAGACGGCGGAGGAAGCCGACAGCGGCACCTACTCCGGTGACGGCAATCCGATCACCTCGGCCGTGTCGTCCATGGCGCACATCGTCCACACCTCCGAGGCACACGGCATCGACGCGGGAGTGATGCGCGCGGCCGAGGGCCTGGCCCGCCGGGCCATCGGCCTGGGCCACGGCTCCGACGGCTTCACCCGCATCGCCGAACTCCTGGGCCGCCGCTGAGCCCCGGCAAGCCGGCCGCCACCCGCTACTCCACTTCGATGCCGTGCTCCTGGACGAGCTGCTCCAGGCCGCCCACGTAGCCTTTCCCGCCCAGCACGAAGTCCCAGTCGCCGTTGGACCTGCGCCGGAAGGAGCCCAGCACCAACGCGGTCTCCCGGGCCCGCCCGTCGGACACCTCGAGCCGGCCGAGCTCGGTCATCGCCGGGTCCAGCAGCCGGATACAGGCATCGGTGAAGCCGGCCAGGTCGGCGTCCGGATTCACCTCCGGATCCACCGCGGCCACCAGCACCAACCGGTCGGCGGCGTCCGGTAGCGCGTCGAAGGCGACACGGATGGCTGCCTTGTCCGGCCCCGCCGCGGGTATGGCGCGCACCGAACCGTCCGGGGTCTGCGGATTGTTGAAGAAGACGAAGTGATCCTCACTGAGGACGCGGCTGCCCCGGCAGACCAGCGCGCACACGTCGAGCGCGACACTGCCGGACCACGTCATGCCCAGCACGTTGTAGTCATCGGGCGAAGCATCGGTGTCGGGGGGTGCCGGCTGGGCCGAGGCAGTCGGCCGGCTCTCCCCCAGCCGTCCGCGAAGCCCGTGCCGGTGCAGCAGGTCGACGAGCTCACCGCCCGAGATCAGCTCCAAGGGCTTGCCCCGGGCGAAGGTGTGCGAGCCCGGGCCGAAGCCCGAGGTGGTGACCAGGACGCCCTTGTTGGCGCCGACGTCCTGGACCGTCCCGTACAGGTCGCGCACCGCCGTCGGCGGCACCGTGTTGCGGTACCGCTTCACCTGGACGACTATCTTGCCGCCGCGGATGGGAGTCGGGTCCATCGCGTCGACGTCCACGCCGCCGTCGTTCGAGCGCTGCGTCGTCACGGCCTGCATGCCCATGGCACGGAACAGATCGGCGACCAGAGCCTCGAAGGCGACCGGGTCCATGGCGTACAGATCCGGCTCGT
Organism: Streptomyces sp. 15-116A; assembly: GCF_025290915.1. Lineage (GTDB taxonomy): Bacteria > Actinomycetota > Actinomycetes > Streptomycetales > Streptomycetaceae > Streptomyces. Next base: position 5,133 of record NZ_JAOCQE010000213.1, read on the forward strand.
GATCACCACCGTGGGCGGCCACCGCGCTCCCGACGTCCCGGGGCTGCCGGCTCGGCCGCACGGCGGTGAGCTGGTCGGGCTTCGCCGAGAGCTGCCCCCGCAACGCGTCGGTCAGACAGCTGACCGGGTCCACCTGCTCCAGATGGAGGTCCGTGAAGACCGCCCGCGGAGCCATCACCGTCGCCAGGAAGACGCACGCCCGCCGGCCCGTCGCCGGGTCGGGAGCCTCCACGAAGCCGTTCAGGGCCACGGAGTCCAGGACGCCGTGCTCGTCCGCCACGAACAGCTGATGCAGCACCAGCAGCACACCCTGCGCCAGCACCTCCCGGTACAGCCCACGGCGCTGCGTCACCGGACGCGCCGTCTCCTTGAACTGCTGCTGGTTGAAGAGGTACTTCACCGCCTTGGCCTCCGGGACGACGCCGTAGCCGGGCAGCTCCCAGTCCAGCACCAGCTGCCGCCCGGCCGCGTCGTACGCCGCCTCCACCTGCCGGGGGAACCCCTCCGGCCAGGCCGTCGACGCGTACAGCGCGGCGGAGAAGTACTCCACCACGGCATCCGGGTCGCCCCGCCTGACCCCCTCGGCCGTCTCCGTGACACCGGCGTTGTGCCGGCGCACCTCGGCCCGCAGAGCCTCCGCCCGCTGCTCGTGGTCCCGCTGTAACGCGGCCAACTGCTGCTGCCGCTGCGCCTCGGCGACCTGCGCGGCGTGCCAGTCCCGCTCGAACCGGGCCTGCGCCTCGGCCTGGGCCTGCGCACGCCGGCCGGCCGTCCAGCCGCCCTGCGCCTGATACCGGCTCGGGTCCGGCATCCGCACCGGCCACGCGAGAGGCCCCGGGTCGAACGGCGGGACGTCCTCCACGCGCAGCAGGGACGACGCCCGGAAGCCCGGCGCCCGGCAACCCGCCGTCAGCAGGCCCTGCAGGGCCGCGACCCGGGCGTCCAGCTCGTCGGTACGCCGCCTGGCCTCCGCCTGGCAGTACTCCCGGTGGCTCTGCTCGGCGAGCCGCTGGTACGCGCGCGCCTGCCGGGCCTCCTCCCGCTGCCGTCTCGCCTCGGCCTCGAACTGACGTTGCCGCTGCCGCTGAATCTCAGCCCACGCACCGACATGACCAGCAGAGCGACGACTCATCCGCTACTTGCCCTCCCCAGGACGTCGGCACCGCCGACCGAACTCTGGTCGCCCCCACAACCAGGTGTAACAAAACGACTGTATCCAGCAATCGCCGTCCTGAATATCAAGTTGCGGAGAAGGGCCTCAGCGAAGCCACGACTCGCTCACATCAGTGAGAGTGCCCACTCGACGCGGGCGTGGGACCACCGTTCTTGACGGTCAGGGGCAGCAGCTTCTTGCCCGTGGGGCCGATCTGGATGGACGTGTCCATCTGCGGGCACACCCCACAATCGAAGCAAGGCGTCCAGCGGCAGTCCTCGACCTCCGTCTCGTCGAGGGCGTCCTGCCAGTCCTCCCAGAGCCAGTCCTTGTCGAGGCCCGAGTCGAGGTGGTCCCAGGGGAGGACCTCCTCGTAGGTGCGCTCGCGGGTGGTGTACCAGTCGACGTCCACGCCGAAGGGGGCCAGCGCCTTCTCCGCGCACTGCATCCAGCGGTCGTAGGAGAAGTGCTCGCGCCAGCCGTCGAAGCGGCCGCCGTCCTCGTAGACCGCGCGGATGACGGCGCCGATGCGGCGGTCGCCGCGGGAGAGCAGGCCCTCGACGATGCCGGGCTTGCCGTCGTGGTAGCGGAAGCCGATGGAGCGGCCGTACTTCTTGTCGCCGCGGATCTTGTCGCGGAGCTTGGCCAGGCGGGCGTCGGTCTCCTCGGCGGAGAGCTGGGGCGCCCACTGGAACGGGGTGTGCGGCTTGGGGACGAAACCGCCGATGGAGACCGTGCAGCGGATGTCGTTGGAGTTCGACACCTCACGGCCCTTGGCGATGACCTTCGTCGCCATGTCGGCGATCTGCAGGACGTCGTCGTCGGTCTCGGTGGGCAGGCCGCACATGAAGTACAGCTTCACCTGGCGCCAGCCGTTGCCGTAGGCCGTGGCGACGGTCCTGATCAGGTCCTCTTCCGAGACCATCTTGTTGATGACCTTGCGGATGCGTTCCGAGCCGCCCTCGGGGGCGAAGGTCAGACCGGAGCGGCGGCCGTTGCGGGTCAGCTCGTTGGCCAGGTCGATGTTGAAGGCGTCGACCCGGGTGGAGGGGAGCGAGAGGCCGATCTTGTCGTCCTCGTAGCGGTCGGCGAGGCCCTTGGCGATGTCGCCGATCTCCGAGTGGTCGGCGGAGGAGAGGGAGAGCAGGCCGACCTCCTCGAAGCCCGTCGCCTTCAGGCCCTTCTCCACCATGTCGCCGATGCCGGTGATCGAACGTTCCCGCACGGGGCGGGTGATCATGCCGGCCTGGCAGAAGCGGCAGCCGCGGGTGCAGCCGCGGAAGATCTCCACCGACATGCGCTCGTGCACCGTCTCGGCGAGCGGGACGAGGGGCTGCTTGGGGTAGGGCCACTCGTCGAGGTCCATGACCGTGTGCTTCGACACCCGCCACGGGACGCCGGAGCGGTTCGGTACGACGCGGGCGATACGGCCGTCGGGGAGGTACTCGACGTCGTAGAAGCCGGGGACGTACACCCCGCCCGTCTTCGCCAGGCGGAAGAGGAGTTCCTCGCGGCCACCGGGGCGGCCCTCCTCCTTCCACTCGCGGATGATCCGCGTGACCTCCAGGACCGCCTGCTCGCCGTCGCCGATGACCGCGCAGTCGATGAAGTCGGCGATCGGCTCGGGGTTGAACGCGGCGTGGCCGCCGGCCATGACGATCGGGTCGTCGAGCGTGCGGTCCTTGGACTCCAGCGGGATGCCGGACAGGTCCAGGGCCGTGAGCATGTTCGTGTAGCCGAGCTCGGTGGAGAAGCTCAGGCCGAGCACGTCGAAGGCCTTGACCGGGCGGTGGCTGTCGACGGTGAACTGCGGGACGCCGTGCTCCCGCATCAGCGCCTCCAGGTCCGGCCACACGCTGTAGGTGCGCTCGGCCAGGACGCCGTCCTGTTCGTTGAGGACCTCGTAGAGGATCATGACGCCCTGGTTGGGCAGTCCGACCTCGTAGGCGTCGGGGTACATCAGCGCCCAGCGGACGTCGCAGCTGTCCCAATCCTTGACCGTGGAGTTGAGCTCTCCGCCGACGTACTGGATCGGCTTCTGCACATGCGGGAGGAGAGCTTCGAGCTGCGGAAACACAGACTTCACAGACTCGGCGGCTTCGGCAGGCATCTCGCGAACCTTCGTGTGCTGGCTGGGGGACCCCGGCCGGCGGCTGGGGACGGGTGACCATCAAGCGTAACGCGGTCGCGGCGGTCCCCCGCACGATCAGAAGGCGGCCCGCTTCTCGATCGCCTTCTTCATCGACGCCCAGGCCCCCGGCAGGGCCGTCTCGGTGATCTCCGCGCGCCGCTCCTCGCGGCCGTACAGCACACCGTAGGTGAAGCCGCTCTCGCCGGCCGCGTGGGCGACCGCGGCGAGCTCGCCGAGGGTCTGGCGGGCCATGACGCTGTCCTGGTGGTCGCCGAGCAGGCTCTGGAGCTGCTTCATCGACTTGATCAGCTTCTTCGCCGGCCGGCCCAGCGCGGGAGCGGCAACCTCGGCGGCGTAACGGGTGCGCTTGGCCTTCTTACGGGCCTCGTGCAGGGCGGTGTCGCGCTCGGGGCCGGGGTCCAGGGCGAGGGCCTGGGTGACCAGTGCGGAGAGCTTGTCGAGATCCTTGCGTACGGCCTTGGCGAGCACCTTGCCCGGCTTGCCGGAGGCCTTCTTGCGCAGCGGCGGGTCGATGAGCAGGGCGTCGAGGGTGTCGAGGAGGGTGAGGTAGCGGCGGGAGTCGAGGATCGCGGTGACATGGCTGTGGGCCCCGCTGTGTCCGGCCCGGGACCAGGCGGTGACTCTGTCGTGCACGGGGCCGTGGACGAGGGCGGGGGGCAGGGCGTCCAGGGCCGTGCGCAGGCGCTCGGCGAGGACCTCCTGGTCGCGGTCGAGGCCGAGCTCTCCCGCGAGCCACTTCAGGTCGGTCGCGATCGGGTCGGTGACCTCGCGGTCGAGGACGCTGCCGAAGCTGCGGAACGTGCTGCGCAGGCGGCGGGTGGCGACGCGCATCCGGTGCACGGAGTCGGGGGCGTCCTGCCGGACGGCCGGGTCGAGCTCGACGAGGGCGTCGCGCTGTTCCCGGACGTAGGCGAGGACATGGTCCCCGGCGGTGACCGGCTGGTCGGCCTTCTGCCGCTTGCGCTTCTTCGGCTTCGAGGAGGGCGTGGGTACCGGAGCCGAGGTGGCCGGTGCCGGTGAGTCGCCGTGGGCCGTCTCCTCCAGCGCCCGCGCCAGCTTCGACGCGGAGCCCGACCGGCTCACCCCCGCCTTGCGCAGCCGTTTCTCCACCGTGTCGAGGAAGGCGGGGTCGCCTCCGTCGGCGAGTTCGACCTCGATCTCGGTCCAGCGGGCGGTGCCGCCGTCGCCGGTGAGGCGTTCGGCGTGGACGGCGTCGATGCTGACCTCGGCGAGGAGCCGGCCGGCCGCGTCGAGGAGGTGGCGTACGTCGCGGTCGGAGCGCAGCCGGATCACGGGCCGCAGTTCCCGGTCGCGGACGCGGGAGCGGACGAGCCGGGCGAGGCCCTCGGGGAGGTCGTCGGAGAGCGGGGCGCGGATCTCGTCCCGTACGCCGGGTGCGACCGGGAACTTCAGGTGCCAGCCGGCGTCCGTGCCGCCGGTACGGCGCCGCAGGGTGAGGGCGGCGGAGGCCAGCCGTTGGTCGGCGGTGTCGTAGTAGGTGGCGTCCAGGTGGGCGACGCCCTTGTCCTGGACGGACGCGACGCCCGGGACGCCGGTCAGCTCGGGCAGTGCGCCGTCCCGGGTCTCGTACTTCCGCTCGATCTCGCGCTTGGTGTCCGCCATGAACCGAATCTAGTCGCCCGGTGTACGGAGCGGCAGTGGGCCGCTCCATACGCCGGGGGACCGAGGGCTAGGCGGACAGGGGTCTCTGCAGGCGGATGGACTGCAGCAGGCCCACCGCCATCCACACGGCGAACATCGACGAGCCGCCGTAGGAGACGAACGGCAGGGGCAGACCGGTGACCGGCATGATGCCGAGGGTCATCCCGATGTTCTCGAAGGACTGGAAGGCGAACCAGGCGACGATGCCCGCGGCGACGACCGTGCCGTACAGGTCGGTGGTGTCGCGGGCGATGCGGCAGGCGCGCCACAGGATGATGCCGAGCAGCAGGATGATCAGCCCGCCGCCGACGAAGCCGAGTTCCTCACCGGCGACGGTGAAGACGAAGTCGGTCTGCTGCTCGGGGACGAACTGGCCGGTGGTCTGGTGGCCGTTGAAGAGTCCGGAGCCGGTGAGTCCGCCGGAGCCGATGGCGATGCGGGCCTGGTTGGTGTTGTAGCCGACGCCGGCCGGGTCGAGTTCGGGGTTGGCGAAGGCGGCGAAGCGGTTGATCTGGTAGTCGTCGAGGACCCCGAGCTGCCAGACGGTGACCGCGCCGGCGGCGCCCGCTCCGATGAGGCCGAAGACCCAGCGGTTGGAGGCGCCGGAGGCGAGGAGCACGCCGAGCACGATGACGACCATGACCATGACCGAGCCGAGGTCGGGCATCAGCATCACGATCAGCATGGGCACGACGGCGAGACCGAGGGCCTGGAGGACCGTGCGATGGTCGGGGTACTGCTTGTCGCCCGCGTCGACGCGGGTGGCCAGCAGCATCGCCATGCCCAGGATGATCGTCAGCTTGACGAACTCCGAGGGCTGGAGGGAGAAGCCGCCGGGGAGCTTGATCCAGGAGTGGGCGCCATTGATGGTGGAGCCCAGCGGGGTCAGCACCAGCAGGATCAGGAAGACGGACGCGCCGTAGAGGATCGGCACGGCCGTGCGCAGGGCGCGGTGGCCGAGCCAGAGCGCGCCGACCATCAGGGCCAGCCCGATGCCGGTGTTCAGCAGGTGCCGGACCAGGAAGTAGTACGGGTCGCCCTGGTTGAGCTCGGTGCGGTTGCGGGTGGCGGAGAAGACCAGGAGCGAGCCGAGCAGCGACAGGGCGATCGCCGAGAGCAGTATCGGCCAGTCGAGGCGCCGGGCCAGGGAGTCGCGGGCGAAGACGCGCGTCCAGCCGGCGCGTTCGGGGCCGTACCCGGAGACGTGGAAGCTGTTGACACCGCCGGTCATGTCACGGCCCTCCTGCCCGCGGCGCCGCGCCGCCGGCGGGCGTGGCCGCGTGGGCGGCC
>NZ_JAOCQE010000214.1 GCF_025290915.1 Streptomyces sp. 15-116A
ACCCACAGCGGCGCCGAGGCCCGCGCGGCGGTCCGCGCGGCGCTGCGCCGGCCCGTGGAGGAGGGCGCCGAGCACTACCGCCCGACGCGCGGCTCCGAGCCGATCGTGCTGGCCTCCGGCAACCTCGGCCTGGTCTCCTTCCCGGACGTGCCGCACCGCATGACCAAGGAGGAGATCGACGCCCGGCACCCCGCGCTGCTGCCGACCCTCGCCAACCATCCCGGCATCGGCTTCCTGCTGGTGCGCAGCGAACGGCACGGCGGAGTCGTCCTCGGCGCCTACGGCGCGGAGATCCCGCTCGACGAACTCGACGACAACCCCGGCCCGCTCGCCGCGTTCGGCCCGGGTGCCGCCGAGGTCGTCCGCCGCACCCACTCCTTCCCGCACACCGCCGACATCATGGTCAACTCCTTCCACGACCCGGCCGACGGCGAAGTCCTCGCTTTCGAGGAGCAGATCGGCTCCCACGGCGGCCTCGGCGGCGCCCAGTCCCGCGCGTTCCTGCTGTCCCCCCTCGCCCTGTCCGCGCCCGTCGCCGACGGCACGGAACTCGTCGGCGCCGAGCAGGTCCACCAGGTGCTGCGGCGCTGGCTGAACGAGTCGGGCGGTGCGCGCGAGGCCGAGGAGCCTCGCCGCGAGCGCGCGGCCTGAGAGCCCGCCCGACCCCTCCTGGGGAAAAGCCCCGCACGCCCCCCTCCCGGGAAATTCGGCTGCGTGTGCGATCCCCGCAGCCCACACTGATCGCACCGGACACCACGCCCCCGCGCGACCGCTCGTCCGGCCGTCACCGAATCCTCAGCGAACCAGGAGCCCCTGCGTGCAGGCTGCCGTCACCGTCACCCCCTCCCGCGTCCCCGACCTGCTGCTCGGCCTCGCCACCGTGCGGCCGGTGTTCCTGTGGGGCGCCCCCGGCATCGGCAAGTCCTCCCTGGTCAGGGAGTTCGCCGAGTCGCTGGGGCTGGAGTGCGTGAGCCTGCTGGGCACCCAGCTCGCCCCCGAGGACCTGATCGGCGTCCCGCAGATCCGCGACGGCCGCTCGGTGTTCTGCCCGCCCGAGGCCATCGCCCGCGACGAGCCCTACTGCCTCTTCCTGGACGAGCTCAACGCCGCCACCCCTGACGTGCAGAAGGCGTTCTACTCCCTGATCCTGGACCGCCGTATCGGGAACTACGAACTCCCCAAGGGCTCCATCGTCATCGGCGCCGGGAACCGCTCCACCGACAACGCGCTCGCCCGCCCCATCGCCTCCGCGCTGGTCAACCGCCTCACCCACGTCCATCTGGAGGCCTCCCCGAAGGACTGGCTGGTGTGGGCCGCGAACCACGGCATCCACCCCTGGATCGTGGACCACCTCACCGACCGCCCCGACCACCTGTGGTCCAAGCCGCCCAAGACCGAGGAGCCGTTCTCCACGCCCCGCTCCTGGCACATACTCTCCGACGCGCTGCACTCCTTCGGCCGCGACCTCGACGAGGACACCCTCAAGGTCCTCGCGCACGGCACGCTCACCCCGGCGCACGCCACCGCGTTCTGCGGCTACGTCAAGATCGTGCGCAGCCGCTTCGGCATCGAGGCGATCCTGCGCGGCGACGCCCGCTGGCCGCACCGCCCGGAGGACCGCGACCTGCTGTACTACCTCGCCGAGTCGTTCCGCGGCCGGCTGATCAAGGAGCTGCCGGCGAGCAAGGAGCACATGTCGGCGAGCGGCCGGCAGACCGCGTACCGCGCCAAGTCGCTGCTGGTGCAGCTCGCCGAGATCTCCGTCGAGGTCGCCCAGACCGTCATCGCCTCCGACGCCGACGGCAACCCGCTGCTGCCGTCCTGGTTCCTGGTGGAGGCGGCCCGCGACATGCCCCGGCTGGTGGAGGCGCGGCGGTGAGCCGCACTCCCGCCAAGAAGAAGAAGCGGGACCTGGCGGGCGAGGCGTTCGCCGAAGGCATGCGGCTGATGCGGGCCAACCCGGCGCTCGCCGCGCTCGACTTCGACACCTGCCGCCGCGAGGACTGCGCCCTGGCCCCGCGCCACGGTCTGCTGCGCGTCGATTCCAACGGTGTCCTGCACGCCCACCCGGACCGCCTCGCCGACCCCGCCGTGTGGGCGTGGTCGCTCGCGCACGCCGCGCTGCACCTGGGCTTCGGGCACGTCCCCGCCGACAAGAAGGAGCGGCCCCAGCCCGACCGGCCCGACGTGGCGGCGCGCTGCGCCGTCGTCAACCGCTTCCTGCTCACCTTCCCGGTGGGCCGCGCCCCCGACGACCTGCCGCTGTCCTACCCGGACGGCGACGAGGAGCAGCTCGCCGCCGCCTGGCGGCGTACCGGAATCCCGGCCGCCTACGAGCGCTGCGGCACCGCGGGGGACGAGAGCGACCAGGTCCTGGTGCCCACGGAGTGGTTCGTCCAGCAGCTGCCCGACTGGCCGCTGGCCTTCGCCACCGCCCTGACCCGTACCGTGTCCGCCGCGATGGACATGGCGGGCGGCCGCCGCGACACCCTCGACGGCGAACCGGCCCGCCGGCGCCCCTGGGAGGAGGCCCTGAGCTGGTTCGTCTCCTCCTACCCGCTGCTCGGCGGCATCGCCGCCGGCATCAAGCTGGTCGCCGACGCCGAACTCGCCCGCGCCCACGGCATCTCCGTCGCCGCCGTCGACGCCGAGGCGGGCGAGATCTACGTCAACCCGCTGCGGCAGTTCGAGGACGAGGAGTGGCGGTTCATCCTCGCGCACGAGATGCTGCACGCCGCCCTGCGCCACGGCGACCGCTGCGGCGGCCGCGACCCGTACCTGTTCAACGTGGCCTGCGACTACGTCATCAACGGCTGGCTGCGGGAGATGCAGGTCGGCACCATGCCCGAAGGGCTGCTGTACGACCCCGAACTCGCCGGCCTGTCCGCCGAGGAGGTCTACGACCGCATCGCCGGTGACCTCAGGCGCATGCGCCGCCTGGCCACCCTGCGCGGCAAGGGCCTCGGCGACATCCTCGGCGCCCCGCTCACAGAGCCCCGCGACCACGTCGACCTCGACGGCTTCTACCGGCGCGGGCTCGCCCAGGGCCTGGACCTGCACCAGCGGCAGGAACGCGGCTACCTGCCCGGCGGGCTGGTCGAGGAGATCCGGGCGCTCAGCCATCCGCCGCTGCCGTGGGACGCCCGGCTCGCCCGCTGGTTCGACGAGTTCGTGCCCCGCCCCGAGCCGCTGCGCTCCTACGCCCGCCCCTCCCGCCGCCAGGCCTCCACCCCGGACATCCCGCGCGCCGGACGGTACTTCCCGCCCGAGGAGGTGCCCCGCTGCACCTTCGGCGTCGTCCTGGACACCTCCGGCTCCATGAACCGCACCCTGCTCGGCAAGGCGCTCGGCGCCATCGCCTCCTACGCCGAGGCGCGGGACGTACCGGCCGCGCGCGTGGTGTTCTGCGACGCCGCCCCGCACGACGCCGGGTATCTGCCGATCACCGAGATCGCCGGCCGGGTGCGGGTGCACGGCCGCGGCGGCACCGTGCTGCAGCCCGGCATCGATCTGCTGCAGCGCGCCGACGACTTCCCGCCCACCGCGCCGGTGCTGGTCATCACCGACGGCTGGTGCGACGTGCTGCGGGTGCGGCGCGAGCACGCCTATCTGATCCCGCGCGGCGCGCGGCTGCCGTTCACGGCCCGGGGGCCGGTCTTCCGGGTGAGCTGAGCCGGAGTGTGATCGGATGGGGGCGAGGGAACCCGGCGACGGGTTCTCCCACCGCCCAGGTACAGCAAGAGGATTCGAGAGGTTTCGTCGTGGCAACCACGCGTTCCGCACACACCGTCTGGGAAGGCAACCTGCTCGAGGGCAGCGGTGTCGTCACCTTCGACTCGTCCGGCATCGGCCAGCAGCCGGTGTCGTGGCCGTCGCGCGCCGAGCAGGCGAACGGGAAGACCAGCCCGGAGGAGCTGATCGCCGCCGCCCACTCCAGCTGCTTCTCCATGGCGCTGTCGCACGGCCTGGCCGGCGCCGGCACCCCGCCCACCAAGCTCGTCACCTCGGCCGACGTCACCTTCCAGCCGGGTGAGGGCATCACCGGCATCCACCTGACCGTCGAGGGCACCGTCCCCGGCCTCGACAACGACGCGTTCGTCGCCGCCGCCGAGGACGCCAAGAAGAACTGCCCGGTCAGCCAGGCCCTCACCGGCACCACGATCACCCTGTCGGCGAAGCTCGCCTGACCCGCACGCAGCACCCGCAGGCCGCCCCCTCACCGGGCGGCCTGCGGCACGTCACCTCCCTGGAGCCGACCACCATGACGCCCCGCCCCGCCGTCTCCGCCCACCGAGGAGGCGCCGAGCGTGCCGCACCGGCGTCCTGGGAGGCGTACGAGGACGCCCTCGCCTCCGGGGCCGAGTACGCCGAGCTGGACGTGCGCCGCACCGCCGACGGCGTGTTCGTCGTCCACCACGACCCTCGCGCCGGACGCACCGGCCCGCTGCTGTCCACGCTCACCCACGCCGAGCTGTGCGCCCGCGCCGGACGGGCCGTGCCGATCGTGGACGACGTCCTGGAGCTGATCGCCGGGAGGCTCGTCGCGCACCTCGACCTCAAGGAGACCGGCCACGAGCGGGAGCTGATCGACCGGGCGATCGCCCTGCTGGGCCGGGACGGCTTCGTCGTGACCACGCTGGAGGACCGTTCCGTCGCCGCCGTCACCGCCGCCTTCCCCGGCGTGCGCACCGCGCTGTCCCTCGGCCGGGACGGCCGGGACATCCCGCGCGGCCGGCTGCTGTCCACCCGGATCGGTGAGCTGCTGCCGATGCGCCGGGTGCGCGCCTGCGGCGCCCACGGGGTCGCCGTGCACCAGCGCCTCGCCCGGGCCACGGTCCTGCGCGAGGCGGCCCGCAACCACCTGTTCACCATGGTGTGGACCGTCAACGACGACCGCCCGATGCGCGACTTCCTCACCGACCCGCGGGTGGACGTACTGATCACCGACCGGCCCCGGCGCGCGGTGGAGCTCCGCGCCCGCTCAGGCGCACCCGCCGGCCGCTGACCGGCACTGCCGTTGACGAGCCCGCCGTTGACAAGCACCCACTCAAGCTATTGACAAAGGGCCGCTCAAGTTTTGTGCTGGAAGTCCGGAGAGGTGCCCTGGCGGAAGGGGACAGCGATGGGACGTGCGGTCGGAATCGACCTGGGAACCACCAACTCGGTGGTCGCGGTGCTCGAGGGCGGTGAGCCCACCGTGATCGCCAACGCGGAGGGCGCACGGACCACGCCCTCGGTCGTGGCCTTCGCCAAGAACGGAGAAGTGCTGGTCGGCGAGGTCGCCAAACGGCAGGCCGTCACCAACGTCGAACGCACCGCCCGCTCCGTCAAACGGCACATGGGCGACGCCCACTGGCGCTTCCCCGAGCAGGGCTCCGTGGACGGCACCCGCTACCGCGCCCAGGAACTGTCCGCCCGCGTGCTGCAGAAGCTCAAGCGGGACGCCGAGTCCTACCTCGGCGAGGACGTCACCGACGCCGTGATCACCGTACCGGCGTACTTCGACGACTCCCAGCGGCAGGCCACCAAGGAGGCCGGTGAGATCGCCGGCCTGAAGGTGCTCAGGATCATCAACGAGCCCACGGCCGCCGCCCTGGCGTACGGGCTGGACAAGGAGAACGACCAGACGGTCCTTGTCTTCGACCTCGGCGGCGGCACCTTCGACGTGTCCCTCCTCGACATCGGCGAGGGCGTCATCGAGGTCAAGGCCACCAACGGCGACACCCACCTCGGCGGCGACGACTGGGACATGCGCGTCGTCGAGTACCTCGCCAAGCGTTTCAAGGGCCAGTACGGCATCGACCTCGCCCAGGACAAGATGGCCGTGCAGCGCCTGAGGGAGGCCGCCGAGAAGGCCAAGATCGAGCTGTCCTCGTCCTCCGAGACCACCATCAACCTGCCCTACATCACCGCCTCCGCCGAAGGCCCCCTGCACCTGGACGAGAAGCTCACCCGCGCCCAGTTCCAGGAGCTCACCGAGGACCTCCTGGAGCGCTGCAAGACGCCCTTCCACCAGGCCGTCAAGGACGCCGGGGTGAAGCTCTCCGCGATCGACCACGTGATCCTCGTCGGCGGTTCGACGCGCATGCCCGCCGTCACCGACCTGGTGCGGGAGCTGACCGGCAAGGACCCGCACAAGGGCGTCAACCCCGACGAGGTCGTCGCCGTCGGCGCCGCGCTCCAGGCGGGCGTCATCCGCGGCGACGTCAAGGACGTGCTGCTGCTCGACGTCACCCCACTGTCCCTCGGCATCGAGACCAAGGGCGGCATCATGACCAAGCTGATCGAGCGCAACACCACGATCCCCACCCGGCGTTCGGAGATCTTCACCACCGCCTCCGACAACCAGCCCTCGGTCGGCATCCAGGTCTACCAGGGCGAACGCGAGATCGCCGCCTACAACAAGAAGCTCGGCGTCTTCGACCTCACCGGCCTGCCGCCCGCCCCGCGCGGCGTCCCGCAGATCGAGGTGGCCTTCGACATCGACGCCAACGGCATCATGCACGTCTCCGCCAAGGACCTCGCCACCGGCCGCGAACAGAAGATGACCGTCACCGGCGGCTCGGCCCTGCCCAAGGAGGACATCGACCGCATGATGCGGGAGGCCGAGCAGTACGCGGAGGAGGACCGCAAGCGCCGCGAGGCCGCCGAGACCCGCAACCAGGCCGAGCAACTCGTCTACCAGACCGAGAAGTTCCTGCGCGAGAACGGCGACAAGGTGCCCGGCGACACCACGTCCGAGGTCGAGTCGGCCGTCGCCGAGCTCAAGCAGCAGCTCGAACAGCAGGCGGACACCGCCGCGTTGCGCGCCGGCGTCGAGAAACTCGCCGCCGTCAGCCAGAAGATGGGCCAGGCGATGTACGCCCAGACCCAGCAGACCCCCACCGAGGACGCGGGCCGGCAGGCCGGGGCGCAAGGCTCGCCCGGGGCTTCGTCGCAGGACGACGAGAGCGTCGTCGACGCGGAGATCGTGGACGACGAGAACCCCGACGACCGCAAGGGCGGGGCGGCCTGAGCCGCCGCCCGGCTCACCCCCGGCTCACGGCTTGCGGGCGACCCCCGCGTACACCGGCACGATGCCCTCCGCCTGCGCGGCCACGTCCTCCGCCTCCGGGCGCCATCCGTGCACCGGGATCACGCCGGGGCCCAGCAGCTCCAGCCCGGTGAAGAAGCGCGAGAAGTCGGCGAGCGAGCGCGGGTGGAAGGGCGTACCGCTGCGCCGGAAGTGCTCCGCCGCCTGCCCGACCGCCTCCGGACTCAGATCCGCCGTCACCTGGGACAGGATCAGGTAGCTGCCGGGGGCGAGGGCGGCGACGTAGCGCTCCAGCAGGCCGTACACGTCGTCGCCGTCGGGCGCGTCGTCCAGGTAGTGGGTCAGCGCGACCAGCGACAGCGCCACCGGACGGCCGAGGTCCAGCGTCTCACCGGCCTTGCCCAGCAGCGCGTCCGCGTCCCGTACGTCGGCGTGCACATACGCCGTGGCGCCCTCGGCCGTGCCGTGCAGCAGCGCCTGGGCGTGCCGCAGCACGATCGGGTCGTTGTCCGCGTACACCACCCGCGACTCGGGCGCGACCCGCTGCGCCACCTGGTGCAGATTGGGCTCGGTGGGTATGCCCGTGCCGATGTCGAGGAACTGGCGTATCCCCGCCTCGGCTGCGGTCCTGGTCGCCCGGTGCATGAAACGGCGGTTGGCGCGCGCCCCGCGCACCACCGTGCCGTCCGCCGCGAGGATCCTGCGGGCCAGCTCCTCGTCGACCGGGTAGTTGTCCTTGCCGCCCAGCCACCAGTCGTAGACCCGCGCCGGATGCGGGCGGCTGGTGTCTATGGGGGCGCTCAGTGCGTCGGATCCGCTCACAGGCCGTCCTTCCCCTCTTATGCCGTTGTCTCAGTACCGGTCCCGCCACGCGCTCAGCAGCTCGCGGGTGCGTTCCGCGGAGGCCGCCCGCGCGGTCATGTGGTCCAGGACCTCCAGATGCGCCGACACTTCCGTACGGGAGTCCAGATACAGGGCGCCGGTCAGATACTCGGTGAACACCATGTCGGGCAACTCCGGCTCGGCGAACCGGAACAGCGTGAACGGCGCGTATGTCCCCGGGTGGGGGCCGCCGGCGAACTCCGCGATCTGCAGCGTGATCCGGTCCCGCTCGGAGTACCGCAGCAGCCGCTCCAGCTGCTCGCGCATGACCCGGCCCTCGACGCTCACCGGCCGCCGCAGCACCGTCTCGTCCATGATCACCCACAGGTGCGGCGGGTCCGCGCGCTCCAGCAGCCGCCGGCGTTCCATGCGCAGCGCCACATGCCGCTCGACCGCCTCGGGCCCGGCCGTCCCGATCGTCCCCGCCTCCAGCACCGCCCGCGCGTAGTCCTCGGTCTGCAGCAGGCCCGGCACGAAGTGCGGCTCGTAGGAACGGATGATCCGGGCGGCGCCCTCCAGGCTCACGTACAGGCTGAACCACTCGGGCAGCACATCGTGGAACCGCTGCCACCAGCCCGGCCGGTTCGCCTCCTCCGCGAGCTCGACGAACGCGGCCGCCTCCCGCTCCGGCACGCCGTACGCGGACAGCAGGATCTGTACGTACGGGATCTTCAGCGCGACCTCGGCGGTCTCCATCCGCCGTACGGTCGCGGGCGCCACCCGCAGCACCCGGGCGGCCTCGTCGCGCCCGAGGCCCGCCGCCTCCCGGAGCTCCTGCAGCCGTCTGCCGAGCACCACCTGCCCCACCGTGGGTGCGGCCCGCCGCTCACTCACACCCGGCCTCCCAACGCGCCCAACCCTGCGATCAGTCTGTCACGCCGGCCCCACACTCTCACGGCCCGAGCAGGTCCCACCCTTGACCCTGCCGCACCGCCCGCTCTGGTTCCCGTGCCTGTTCGTGGCGTGGCGTCCGCTCTGGTTCCCGCGCCCGTGCCTGCCGTCCCCGCCCGCTCTGGTTCCCGCGCCCGTGCCTGCCGTCCCCGCCCGCTCCGGCTCCGCGGACTGCCCTGCCCTCCTGCCGCTCCGCGCCCGCCCCCCTTCCCGCCGGGCATTACCCCGCTGGTAATCGACCGCGCCCCCTGCCCGGCGGGATCGTGTGACTCGGGCGGTCTCCGGGGCGGCGCACTCCGGTCCGGGGGCCGCCGCTCTTGCCCTAACCGACCGACCGATCCCGACGGAGGGTGATTCGTCATGTCCGCGATCCAGCTCACCGCGCTCGCCCGGACCTCCGACCCGGGGGCCGCGCTGCGCCGCTTCCTCGCCCTCGACGCCGTCGTGACCGGCGGCAACGCGCTCGCCTACCTGGCACTCTCCGGCCCGCTCGGCCGGTTCCTCGGCGTGGACTCCGGGCTGCTGCTCGGTCTCGGCGCGTTCCTCGCCGTCTACGCGGCCGGAGTCGGTCTGCTCGCAGCCCGCCGGCACCCCCCGGCTCTCGGCGTACGCGCGGTCGTCGAAGCCAACCTCGCCTGGTCGGCGGTGAGTCTGGCCGCGCTCGCGCTGTGGCTCGCCCCGAGCACGGCGGGCGCGGTGTGGACGGTGCTCCAGGCGCTCACGGTGGCCGGTTTCGCGCTGCTCCAGCACATGACGCTCAAGGCGCGTCAACTCAGCCAGGTCTGAAGGTACTTCGCCGTCGCCGGGTCCGCCGGGAGCAGCGTCTCCACGGCCAGCTCGGCGACGGTCACGTCCATGGGCGTGTTGAACGTGGAGATCGAGGAGACGAACGACAGTATCCGCCCCTGATGCTCGATCAGCAGGGGGAGCGCGAAGTACGCCGCCGCGTCCCCCGTCTCCTCCTCGAGCCCCGCACCGGTCTCCGGAACGGGATACGCGGCCACCTCCTCGTACAGCGCCCGCAACGGCTCCGAACGGCGCAGCGCGATCTGCTGCTCCATGCGCTCCAGCAGATGCCCGCGCCACTGCCGCAGATTCCGGATGCGCGGCGCGAGCCCCCGCGGATGCAGCGTGAGCCGCACCGCGTTCAGCGGCGGCACCAGCAGTGACTCCGGAACTCCCTCGAACAGCGTCATGACCCCGCGGTTGGCCGCCACCACGTCGTACATGGCGTCCACCACCAGCGCCGGATACGGCTCGTAGCCCCCGATCAGCCGCTCGATGCCCGCCCGCAGCGCGTCCAGCGCCGGATCGTCGAGCGGCGTGTGCGGGAACCGGGGCGCGTAACCGGCCGCCACCAGCAGGGCGTTGCGGTCCCGGACCGGCACGTCCAGATGCTCGGCCAGCCGCAGCACCATCTCCTCGCTGGGCCGGGCACGCCCCGTCTCGATGAAACTGATGTGCCGCGCGGAGGACCCGGCCCGCAGCGCCAGCTCCAGCTGACTCACCCGCCGCTGCTCCCGCCAGGCCCGCAGCAGCGGCCCCACGCCCCCGGCTTCGGACGCGGCGTCCGACGTAGCAGTGCTCATGCGGCCGACCGTAGCCGACAACCGGCCGGACAGGGGAGTCGCACCCTGCTGACCAGGGGCCATGGAGGGCAGGCTGTGGCACGCTGAGAGGCGAGCCCCTCTCGAAGTTCCCCCACGTGCCCCCCACCGGCGAAGGAGCGCAGTCCATGCCCGTCGAACCGCTGTCGCAGAAGGAGATCGAGGACCGGCTGGCGGAGCTGCCCGGCTGGTCGCTCGACGGGGACCGGCTCACCCGCTCCTACCGTCTCGGCTCGCACTTCGCGGCCACGGCGATGGTCGTCCACATCGCCCAGGTGCAGGAGGAGCTCGACCACCACTCCGATCTCACCCTCGGCTACAACACCGTGGCCCTGGCCGTGAACACGCACAGTGCGGGCGGCGCCGTCACGGAGAAGGACGTCGAGCTCGCCCGCAGGGTGGAGGATCTGGCCCCGGGCCACGGGGCACACTGAGACGCGTGCTCGACTACGAGGAGGAAGCCCAGCGCTACGACGGCCTCCGCGGCGGCGAACCCCGGGCGGCGGCGGCCGCCGAGGCCGTGCTCGGCCTGATACCGGAGCAGGCCCGCGAGCTGCTCGACGTGGCCTGCGGCACCGGGCTCGTCACCCGCCGGTTCGCCGCCGCCCGCCCCGGCCTCAGCGTGACCGGCGTCGACCTCGCCGCCGCGATGACCCGGATGGCCGCGTCCCGCCTGCCCGGCCATGTCGTACGCGGCGACAGCCGCCGGCTGCCGTGCGCCGGCGCCCGGTTCGACGCGGTCGTCAGTGTCTGGCTGCTGCACCTGCTGGCCGGACCGCGTGAAGTCGCCGCCGTCATCGCCGAGTGCGCCCGCGTCCTGCGCCCCGGCGGCGTCTACGTCACCACCGTCGACAAGGGCGCCGCGCACAACGTCGGCAGCGACATCGACGCCGTGCTCGCCGCCCGCCCGCGCAGCCCCGTGCACG
>NZ_JAOCQE010000215.1 GCF_025290915.1 Streptomyces sp. 15-116A
CACCCCACCCCCCGACCCTCGCTCCGGCATAGCCGCCCTCTCTCTGCGCTACCAGATCGCCGCCGCCGTCTCCCTCGCCGTCGTCGCCGTCGTCGTGTGTGTGCATCTCGGCATGACCTTCCTGCACGTCGCTCCCCCCAACACGGTCAGCAAGGAGCACGGCGAGGCGGTCGAGGACTGGATCTACCCCGAGTTCGAGCAGAACTGGAAGCTGTTCGCGCCGAACCCGCTCCAGCAGAACGTCGGCGTGCAGGTCCGCGCGGAGATACGCACGGCGGACGGGGGAGTACGCACCACCCGCTGGTACGACCTGTCCGCCGAGGACGGCCGGGCCATCGACGGCAATCCGCTGCCCAGCCACACCCAGCAGAACGAGCTGCGCCGCGCCTGGGACTTCTTCGTCGCCACCCACGACAACGACAACCGCCCCGTGGGCCTGCGCGGCGCGCTGTCCGAGTCCTATCTGCGCCGGATCGCGGTGCTCCGCCTCGACCGCGCGGACGCGGCCGGAGAGGGCGGTGTCGTCCAGCAGGTCCAGATCCGCTCGCGCACCACGAACGTCCCGCCCCCCGACTGGAGCGACGAGAAGATCTCCACGTCACCGGGGTACCGCATCCTGCCCTGGTGGTCGGTGCCGGAGGACGAGGCCCGGGGAGGTGCCGGGTGAACCGCGTCTCACTGGCGGTCTCCCGCCTCGTCGCGCGCGTGGCCGACTCCGCCCTCGGCCCCTACCAGACCGCCGTCATCCGCATCGGCTTCAGCGCGACCTGGCTGCTGTTCCTGCTGCGCGAGTTCCCGCACCGCCAGGAGCTGTACGGTCCCGACGGCCCCTGGAGCTGGGATCTGGCCGAGCAGCTGGTCGGCTCCAACGGCGCGTTCACGGCGCTGCTGTGGTCCGACGGGCAGGGCTGGTTCGAGGCCGTCTACGTGCTCGCGGTGCTGTGGAGTGTGCTGCTGCTGCTCGGCTGGCGCACCCGCACCATGTCGGTGCTGTTCATGGTGGGGGTGCTGTCCCTGCAGAACCGCAGCATCTTCATGGGCGACGGCGGCGACAACGTGCTGCACCTGATGTCCGTCTACCTCGTGTTCACGCGCTGCGGTCAGGTGTGGTCGCTGGACGCCCGGCGGGCGCGCCGCGAGGCGGGGGCACGCGCGCGTGGAGAGCGGGTACGGGACCGGGCCGGCCCCGCGCTGTGGGGCGTGCTCGGGTTCCTGCTGCTCGCCGCGACCCTGGCGGGACGGATGGACGGGGACCGGTTCATACCGGTGCTGCTGTGGACGGTCTGGTCGGCGCAGGCCCTGTGGTGGCTGGCCGGACGCCGCGCGCGCACCGCACAGCCGCGGATCCTGCTGGACGTCGTCGCCAACATCGTGCACAACGGCGCCCTTCTCGTGATCATGGCCGAGGCGTGTCTGATCTACGCCACGGCCGGCTGGTACAAGGTCCAGGGGTCCCGCTGGCAGGACGGCACGGCCGTCTACTACCCGCTGCAACTGGAGTACTTCTCCCCCTGGCCGGGCCTCGCCGACCTGCTGTCGTCCAGCGGCACCCTGGTGATGCTGGTGACGTACGGGACTGTCGTCGTGCAGGTCGCCTTCCCGTTCACGCTGTTCAACCGGCGGGTGAAGAACGTCCTGCTGGCCGTCATGATCACCGAGCATGCGGTGATCGCCGTCGTGCTCGGGCTGCCGTTCTTCTCGCTGGCGATGATCGCGGCCGACATGGTGTTCCTGCCGACGTCGTTCCTGCGCCGCCTGGGCGACGGGGCGGCACGCGCGCGTGCCCGGCTGCTCCGACGCGGTGGCGACGGCCTGCGCCTACCGAAGCAGCGGGCCCCGCGGCTACGGCTCCCACAGCAACGGTTCCGTGACCACCGCGCCCAGGACTCCGCCGTAGAAGATCCCGGAGCGCAGCCCACCGACCCCACCCTGAACTCGCCCCCCGCCCCCGAGGGAGCCCCTCCACCGCGCACGTAGGCTGCTGAGCATGACCGACTCCCAGGGCGAGGCTCCGACGACCCAGGGCGAAGCCTTGACCACCGCTGGCGACCCCGTGTCCGCCTGGCGCCGCCACGCCGCCGGCGCCGTCCTGCTCGACGGCTTCCACGCCCTCAAGCACGGCCTGCGCTTCGGGGCCGAGATCCTGGTCGCGGTCACCGCCGACAAGCCCGCCGCGCTGGCCCTCGCCGAGGAGCTGGCCGGCGACGTCCGGGAGACGCTGGCCGCGCTGCTGACCGAGGTGCCCTACGAGACGTACGCCTCGCTGGTCCCGCGTCCGCACCCCACCGCCGTGGCCGCCCTGGCCGTACGGCCCTCCCGCGCGGGCAACCTCGACAGGCTCGCGCACACCCCGCGCACCGCCCCGGTCGTGGTCCTCGACAACCCGCGCAACCTGGGCAACGCGGGCGCCGTGATCCGCCTGGCCGCCGGTCTCGGCGCCACCGGCGTCGTCACCACCGGCACGCTCGACCCCTGGCACCCCACCGTCGTGCGCGGCGGGGCGGGGCTGCACTTCGCGACCGCCGTGGAGCGGCTGACCGTCGGTGAACTGCCCGCCGGCCCGCTGTTCGCGCTCGACCCCGAGGGCGAGGACATCCGGGCGCTGAAGCTGCCCGACGACGCGCTGCTCGCCTTCGGCTCCGAGCGCAGCGGACTCTCGCCCGAGCTGCGCGCGCGTGCCGACCATCTGGTGGCGCTGCCGATGCGCCCCCAGGTCTCCAGCTACAACCTCGCGACCAGTGTGGCCATGACGCTGTACCACTGGAGCGCCACCGGGGGCGCACCCGCCTGAGCCCGCGTCCGCCGGGCCTACGCCTCCCGGCGCACCTCGACCACCCGGAAGCGGTTGGCGACGAACGCGCCGTCGCACAGGGCCGCGTTGGCCGCCGGGTTGCCGCCGGAGCCGTGGAAGTCGGAGAAGGCGGCCGTCTGGTTGACGTACACCCCGCCGGTGAGGTTGAGGGAGAGCTGGGCGGCCTCTTCCAGGCAGACCTCCCGGACGCCCTCCTCGACCTCGGGGGAGGTCGTGTACGCGCCGACGGTCATCGCGCCCTTCTCGCGGATGGTGCGCCGCAGCAGCTCCAGCGCGTCCCCGGCGGAGTCCACGGCGACCGCGAAGGAGACCGGGCCGAAGCACTCGCTCATGTACGCGGCCTCGGCGTCCGGCTTGGAGCCGTCCAGCTTGACGATCACGGGCGTGCGCACCACCGCGCCCGGGAACTCCGGGTTGGTGATCTCGCGGGAGGCGAGGGCGACCTCGCCGAGCCCGGCGGCGGCCTCCAGGCGTGCCTTGACGTCGGGGTTGACGATCGCGCCGAGCAGGGCGTTCGCGCGCGCGTCGTCACCGAGCAGCCCGTCGACCGCCTTGGCGAGGTCGGCGACGACCTCGTCGAACGACTTGGGCCCCTGGTCGGTGGTGATGCCCTCGCGCGGGATCAGCAGGTTCTGCGGGGTGGTGCACATCTGGCCGCTGTAGAGCGAGAGGGAGAACGCCAGGTTGGCGAGCATCCCCTTGTAGTCGCCGGTCGACTCGACGAGCACCGTGTTGACGCCGGCCTTTTCGGTGTACACCTGCGCCTGGCGCGCGTTGGCCTCGAGCCAGTCGCCGAACTCGGTGGAGCCGGTGTAGTCGATGATCCGGATCTCGGGGCGGGTCGCCAGGGTCTTGGCGATGCCCTCGCCGGGCCGCTCGGCGGCCAGCGCCACCAGGTTCGGGTCGAAGCCCGCCTCGGTGAGCACCTCGCGCGCCACCCGCACGGTGAGCGCGAGCGGCAGCACCGCGCGCGGGTGCGGCTTGACCAGGACCGCGTTGCCGGTGGCCAGGGAGGCGAACAGGCCCGGGTAGCCGTTCCACGTCGGGAAGGTGTTGCAGCCGATGACCAGGCCGATGCCGCGCGGGACCGGCGTGAACTGCTTGGTCAGCGCGAGCGGGTCGCGCTTGCCCTGCGGCTTGGTCCACTCCGCGGTGTCCGGGGTGCGCACCTGCTCCACGTACGCGTACGCCACCGCCTCCAGGCCGCGGTCCTGCGCGTGCGGGCCGCCCGCCTGGAACGCCATCATGAACGCCTGGCCGGAGGTGTGCATGACCGCGTGCGCGAACTCGTGCGTCCGGTCGCTGATCCGCTTGAGGATCTCCAGGCAGACCACCGCGCGCACCTCGGCGCCCGCGTCGCGCCAGGCCCGCATCCCGGCCTTCATGGCGGGCAGCAGCACGTCGAGGTCCGCGTGCGGGTAGCTGACGCCCAGCTCGATGCCGTACGGGGAGACCTCGCCGTCGACCCAGCCGTCCGTGCCGGGCTGGCCGAGGTCGAGGCGGGTGCCGAGCAGGGCGTCGAAGGCGGCCTTGCCCGCGGCCAGGTCCAGGCTGCCGTTCTCCCCGTAGGCCTTGGGGTGCTCGGGGTGGGGGGACCAGTACGCGCGCGTGCGGATCGCTTCGAGCGCCTGGTCCAGGGTGGGCCGGTGCCGGGCGATCAGCTCGTGCGCGGTGAGTTCGGCGGCCATGCGGGACCAACTCCTCGTCTTCAGAACTCTTCGTCGAGTTCCTGACCTGGCAGAAATCGTCACGCTCCTGACCTGGCGGAAGGGTGGGCAGGAACGGGCGGTCAGAGCTAGAGTAACCGAACGATCGGTCGGGACAAGGGGGTCCGCCGCATCTGTGGAAAACCCCGTGCGGGAGGATCGCGCACATGACAGCACTCGACCTCAGCAGCTCCGTGGCCGTCGTCGGCACCGGCACCATGGGCCAGGGAATCGCCCAGGTCGCGCTGGTCGCGGGCCACACCGTGCGGCTCTACGACGCCGCCCCCGGCCGCGCCCGCGAAGCGGCCGACGCGATCGGCGCCCGGCTCGACCGGCTCGTCGAGAAGGACCGGCTCGGCGCGGCCGACCGGGACGCCGCCCGCGCCCGGCTGCTGCCCGCCGACGACCTCGCCGAGCTCGCCGACTGCACCCTGGTCGTCGAGGCGGTCCTGGAGCGGCTCGACGTCAAACAGGAGCTGTTCCGCGCGCTGGAGGACGTCGTCGCCGACGACTGCCTGCTCGCCACCAACACCTCCTCCCTGTCCGTCACCGCCATCGGCGGCGCCCTGCGCGTCCCCGGCCGCTTCGTCGGGCTGCACTTCTTCAACCCGGCGCCGCTGCTGCCGCTGGTCGAGGTCGTCTCCGGGTTCGCCACCGACGTCACCTGCGCCACGCGCGCGTACGAGACGGCCCGCGCCTGGGGCAAGACCCCGGTCGCCTGCGCCGACACCCCCGGCTTCATCGTCAACCGCATCGCCCGCCCCTTCTACGCCGAGGCCTTCGCGGTGTACGAGTCGCAGGGCGCCGACCCGGCCACCATCGACGCGGTGCTGCGCGAGTCCGGCGGCTTCCGCATGGGCGCCTTCGAACTGACCGACCTCATCGGGCAGGACGTCAACGAGTCCGTCACGCACTCGGTGTGGCAGTCCTTCTTCCAGGACGTGCGCTTCACGCCCTCGCTCGCCCAGCGCCGCCTGGTCGAGTCCGGCAGGCTCGGCCGCAAGAGCGGCCACGGCTGGTACGACTACGGCGACGGCGCCGAGCGCCCCGAGCCGCACACCGCGGAGCCCGCCGAACCGCCCGCGTACGTGGTCGCCGAGGGCGACCTGGGCCCCGCCTCGGAGCTGCTCGCGCTGATCCGCGAGGCGGGCATCGAGGTGCGCGAGGAGGACGAGGACAACGGCACCCGTCTGGTGATGCCCGGCGGCGGCCAGCTCGCCCTCGCCGACGGGCAGACCTCAGTGGAGTTCCGCGACGTCGTCTACTTCGACCTCGCCCTCGACTACCGCAAGGCCACGCGCATCGCCCTGTCGCACGCCCAGGACACCTCCCCGGCGACCGTCGCCGAGGCCACCGGACTGTTCCAGGCGCTCGGCAAGAAGGTCAGCGTCATCGGGGACGTCCCCGGCATGATCGTCGCGCGGACGGTCGCGCGGATCATCGACCTGGCGTACGACGCCGTCGCCAAGGGCGTGGCCACCGAGGAGGACATCGACACCGCGATGCGCCTCGGTGTCAACTACCCTCTGGGGCCCTTCGAGTGGGACCGCCGGCTCGGCCGCACCTGGGTCTGCTCCCTGCTCGACGACCTGCACCAGCGCGACCCGTCCGGCCGTTACGCGCCGTCCCTCGCGCTCTACCGGCACGCGTACGCCACCGAGAAGCGGGAGGGCACCCCATGACCACCGCCAAGCGCGACACGTACACCCCGGAGTCGCTGCTCACCGTCGCCGTGCAGGTGTTCAACGAGCGCGGCTACGACGGCACTTCCATGGAGCACCTCTCCAAGGCGGCCGGTATCTCCAAGTCGTCGATATACCACCACGTGTCCGGCAAGGAGGAGCTGCTGCGCCGTGCGGTGAGCCGGGCGCTGGACGGGCTGTTCGGCATCCTCGACGAGGAGCACGCGCGCGTGGGGCGTCCCGCCGAGCGCCTGGAGTACGTCGTACGGCGCATGGTGGAGGTGCTGATCGCCGAACTGCCGTACGTCACGCTGCTGCTGCGCGTGCGCGGCAACACCGGCACCGAGCGGTGGGCGCTGGAGCGGCGGCGCGAGTTCGACCATCGGGTGGCCGAGCTGCTGAAGGAGGCGGCGGCCGACGGGGACGTGCGCGGCGACATCGAGGCGGGTCTGGTGACCCGGCTGGTCTTCGGGATGATCAACTCGATCGTCGAGTGGTACCGGCCCGACGTCCGCGGCATGAGCGAGCACGAGGTGGCCGAGGCGGTGGCCCAGCTGGCCTTCGGGGGGCTGCGCAAGGCCGGCTGAGGGCTCCACAGAGCGGCGGCCCGCGCCGCCCTCACCCCTGCGGCTCCAGGTCCTCCTCCTCGAACACCAGCAGTGTGCGCGTGCTGAGCACCTCGGGGATCGCCTGGAGCCGCGTGAGCACCAGCTCGCGCAGCGCCCGGTTGTCGGGTGTGTGCACCAGTAGCAGGACGTCGAAGTCGCCGCCGACCAGGGCGATGTGGGAGGCGCCCGGGAGCTGCCGCAGCTGCTCGCGGACCGTGCGCCAGGAGTTCTGGACGATCTTCAGGGTGATGTAGGCGGAGGTGCCGTGACCGGCGCGTTCGTGGTCGACGCGGGCGCCGAAGCCGCGGATGACGCCGTCCTCGACGAGCCGGTTGATCCGCGCGTAGGCGTTGGCGCGCGAGACGTGCACCCGTTCGGCGACGGACCGTATCGACGCGCGGCCGTCCGCCTGGAGCATGCGCAGGATGTCCTGATCGATGGCGTCCAGCGGACGTGGCGGCGGAAGCTGACCCGTCCCCCCCGGGCCCTCGGCCATTTGTTCAGCTGCCACCCGCCCCCGCCTCTCTGAGATGGACGTCCTGCATCCATCTCAGGTTGTGGAGAACCGTTTGTCCACAGCCTGACGCCACCCGTAGCCAAAATGTGCCGACGACCGAACAATCGGTAGGTGAGGCGCGTCACAGACGCCGCGCCTCCGTGAGTCGTCCCACGAGGAGGTGCCGTCATGACGGTCATGGAGCAGCGGGGGGCCTACCGGCCGACCCCGCCGCCCGCCTGGCAGCCCCGGACCGACCCCGCGCCGCTGCTGCCCGACGCGGAGCCGTACCGGGTGCTCGGCACCGAGGCGGCCGCCAAGGCCGACCCGGAGCTGCTGCGCCGGCTGTACGCGGAGCTGGTGAAGGGCCGCCGCTACAACGCGCAGGCCACCGCCCTCACCAAGCAGGGCCGTCTCGCGGTGTACCCCTCCAGCACCGGCCAGGAGGCCTGCGAGGTCGCCGCCGCGCTCGTGCTTCAGGAGCGCGACTGGCTGTTCCCCAGCTACCGCGACACCCTCGCCGTCGTGGCGCGCGGGGTGGACCCCGTGGAGGCCCTGACCCTGCTGCGGGGCGACTGGCACACCGGCTACGACCCCTACGAGCACCGGGTGGCCCCGCTGAGCACCCCGCTCGCCACCCAGCTACCGCACGCGGTGGGCCTCGCGCACGCCGCCCGCCTCAAGGGCGACGACGTGGTGGCGCTCGCCATGGTCGGCGACGGCGGCACCAGCGAGGGCGACTTCCACGAGGCGCTGAACTTCGCCGCCGTCTGGCAGGCCCCGGTCGTCTTCCTCGTCCAGAACAACGGCTTCGCCATCTCCGTCCCGCTCGCCAAGCAGACCGCCGCGCCCTCCCTGGCCCACAAGGCCGTCGGCTACGGCATGCCGGGCCGCCTGGTCGACGGCAACGACGCCGCCGCCGTGCACGAGGTGCTCAGCGACGCCGTACGGCACGCGCGTGCGGGCGGCGGCCCGACCCTGGTGGAGGCGATCACGTACCGCGTGGAGGCGCACACCAACGCCGACGACGCGACCCGCTACCGCGGCGACGCCGAGGTCGAGACGTGGAAGCAGCACGACCCCATCGCGCTGCTCGAACAGGAGCTGACCGCGCGCGGCCTGCTCGACGAGGACGGCATCGCCGCCGCCCGCCAGGACGCCGAGACCATGGCCGCCTCCCTGCGCGAGCACATGAACCAGGACCCCGCGCTCGACCCCATGGACCTGTTCACGCACGTCTACGCCGAGCCCACCCCGCAGCTGCGCGAGCAGCAGGCCCAGCTCAGGGCCGAGCTCGACGCCGAGGCCGAGTCGGAAAGGACGGGAGCATGACCACCGTCGCCGTCAAGCCGGCCACCATGGCGCAGGCCCTCACGCGCGCGCTGCGCGACGCCATGGCCGCCGACCCGTCCGTGCACGTCATGGGCGAGGACGTCGGCACCCTCGGCGGCGTCTTCCGCATCACCGACGGACTCGCCAAGGAGTTCGGCGAGGACCGCTGCACGGACACCCCGCTCGCCGAGGCGGGCATCCTCGGCACGGCCGTCGGCATGGCGATGTACGGGCTGCGGCCGGTCGTGGAGATGCAGTTCGACGCCTTCGCCTACCCGGCGTTCGAGCAGCTCGTCAGCCATGTCGCCCGCATGCGCAACCGCACGCGCGGCAAGATGCCGTTGCCGCTCACCATCCGCGTCCCCTACGGCGGCGGCATCGGCGGCGTCGAGCACCACAGCGACTCCTCCGAGGCGTACTACATGGCCACGCCCGGACTGCACGTCGTCACCCCCGCGACCGTGCCGGACGCCTACGGTCTGCTGCGCGCCGCCATCGCCTCCGACGACCCGGTGGTCTTCCTCGAACCGAAGCGGCTGTACTGGTCGAAGGACTCCTGGAACCCCGAGGAGCCGGCGCCCGTTGAACCGATAGGCCGTGCGGTGGTGCGGCGCTCGGGGCGGAGCGCCACGCTCATCACGTACGGGCCGTCGGTACCCGTCTGCATGGAGGCGGCCGAGGCGGCCCGGGCCGAGGGCTGGGACCTCGAAGTCGTCGATCTGCGCTCGCTGGTGCCGTTCGACGACGAGACGGTGTGCGCCTCGGTGCGGCGGACGGGACGCGCGGTCGTCGTCCACGAGTCGGGTGGCTTCGGCGGCCCGGGCGGGGAGATCGCCGCGCGGGTCACGGAGCGGTGCTTCCACCACCTGGAGGCGCCGGTGCTGCGCGTGGCCGGTTTCGACATCCCGTATCCGCCGCCGATGCTGGAGCGCCACCACCTGCCCGGAGTGGACCGGATCCTGGACGCCGTGGGGCGTCTGCAATGGGAGGCCGAGAGCTGATGGCACAGGTGCTGGAGTTCAAGCTCCCCGACCTCGGTGAGGGGCTCACCGAGGCGGAGATCGTGCGCTGGCTGGTCGAGGTCGGCGACGTGGTCGCCGTCGACCAGCCCGTCGTCGAGGTCGAGACGGCCAAGGCGATGGTCGAGGTGCCCTGCCCCTACGGCGGCGTCGTCACCGCTCGCTTCGGCGAGGAGGGCACCGAACTGCCCGTCGGTGCCCCGCTGCTGACGGTCGCCGTGGGTGCGTCGGCCGAGGGCGACGCGGCCGGACCGGCGGGCACGCCCGACGCGCGGACCGAGGGCGCCCGCACGGACGGCGCCCGTGCCGAGGGGACGCGTGAGTCCTCCCGTACGGAGGGCTCCGGCAACGTCCTGGTGGGCTACGGCACCTCCGAGGCACCGGCCCGCCGCCGCAGGGTGCGCCCGGACCGGCCCGCTCCCACCGCGCCCGCGAGGGACGCACAGCGCGCCGCCAACGGATCCGCAGGCCTCGCCGCCAACGGATCCGCTCCCGGCGGGCACGCCCCCGCGCGGGAGGCCGTGGACGGCCCGGTTCCCGTCATCTCCCCGCTGGTGCGCAGGCTGGCCCGGCAGAACGGACTGGATCTGCGCGAGATGACCGGCTCCGGACCGGACGGGCTGATCATGCGGGCGGACGTCGAGTACGCGCTGCGTGCCGCCGCCGCACAGGGCACCGCGGCACAGGAGCGGCCCGCCCCCGTGGCACAACCGTCGGCCGCCACCGTCACCAGCCCGGGCGTCACCCGCGTCCCGCTCAAGGGCATCCGCGGTGCCGTCGCCGACAAGCTCTCCCGCAGCCGCACCGAGATCCCGGACGCCACCTGCTGGGTGGACGCCGACGCGACCGAACTGATGCGAACGCGCGCCGCGATGAACGCCGCAGGCGGTCCGAAGATCTCCGTGCTCGCTCTGCTGGCCCGGATCTGCACCGCCGCGCTGGCCCGCTTCCCCGAGCTCAACTCCTCGGTGGACACCGAGGCCAGGGAGGTCGTCCAGTACCAGGACGTGCACCTCGGCTTCGCCGCGCAGACCGACCGGGGACTCGTCGTCCCCGTCGTCCGGGACGCGCACGCGCGGGACGCGGAGTCGCTCACCGCAGAGTTCGCCCGGCTGACCGAGGCCGCCCGCGCCGGGACGCTGACCCCCGGGGAACTCACGGGCGGCACCTTCACGTTGAACAACTACGGCGTGTTCGGCGTCGACGGATCCACCCCGATCATCAACCACCCCGAGGCCGCGATGCTCGGCGTCGGCCGCATCGTCCCCAAGCCATGGGTGCACGAGGGCGAGCTGGCCGTGCGTCAGGTCGTGCAGCTCTCGCTCACCTTCGACCACCGGGTGTGCGACGGCGGCACGGCGGGCGGTTTCCTGCGGTACGTCGCCGACTGCGTGGAGCAACCGGCGGTGCTGCTGCGCACGCTGTGACTGCAGTTGCCTTCTGATCCTTCGTGATCGCCCCCGCCCCCGCGTTCCCTGTGATCGCGGGGGCACGCATACTCGGGGTGTGAGCAAAGAGCATCCCGGCGATCCAGGCGGCGCCCCCGCCTACGACGCCGTCGTGCTCGCCGGTGGCGGCGCCCGCCGGCTCGGCGGCGTCGACAAACCCGGTGTGCGCGTCGGCGGCCGGGCGCTGCTCGACCGCGTGCTCGCCGCCTGC
>NZ_JAOCQE010000216.1 GCF_025290915.1 Streptomyces sp. 15-116A
GGGCGCCCGCCGGAGGCAGGCCCCGGTGCCCCGGGGCCCGAGGGACCCGGGAGCGCGGACCGGGAGGGGCCGGTGAGCGCGCCGACCCCCACGACCACGCTCGACGGAGCGCTCAGGCCGCACTCCCCGCCGGTGCTGCCGCGCCCCGCCGACGACGGGCCCCGGCAGGGCCTGGTCCCGCAGCTCGTCCTTGCCCTCGTCTGCGCGGCCTACGCCGTCGGTGCCGCATGCGGCTGGGGCTCGGACCAACTCGCGCTGATCATGGGGGACTTCGGGCTGAGCGCCGCGGCGGCCGCCGCCGCGGTCTCCTGTTTCGTCTACGCGCGCGGCCGCCGCACCCGTTTTCGCCCCGCCTGGCTGCTGTTCGGTCTCTCCTCGGCCATGGCGTCCCTGGGCAACCTCGTCTGGGGCTGGTACGAGGTCGTCCTGGGCGTGCCCGTGCCCAGCCCCAGCTACGCCGACCTGTTCTTCCTGTGCTTCGCGCCGCCCGCCATCGTGGGCCTGCTGGTGCTCGCCAAACGGCCCGTGACCAAGGCCGGCTGGGTCTGTCTCGCCCTGGACGCCTGGCTGATCGGCGGCTCCCTGCTCACCCTGGCGTGGAGCCTCGCGCTCGCCCAGGCCGCGCAGGCGGGCGGCCCCGACGTGGCGCACACGGCGCTGTCGCTGGCGTACCCGCTGCTCGACATCGCCCTGATCAGCATGGTGCTCGCGCTGCACTTCCGGCGTTCGGCGGTGAACCGCTCCGCGGTCAACACCGCGATCGGCGCCCTCGCGCTCACCGTGCTGTGCGACGCCCTGTTCACCTCCCCGCTGCTGCACAACGACTACCGCTCGGGGCAGCTGCTCGACGCCGGCTGGTTCGCGGGCTCGCTGCTGCTGGCGTACGCGCCCTGGACCGCCCCCCGGGGAGGCCGCCCGGAGGAGGAGCAGCACACGCGCGTGGTGCGCGAGCATCTGCCCGGGCAGCGCAGCGGACCGCACCCCCAGCCGCCCCCGCCCGCGGGCGAGCTCGGCCGCTACTCCGCCGCCCGCCCCATCGCGGGCTCCCTCGCCGCCCTCACGCCGTACCTGGCCGCGGCGGTGTGCACGCTGGGGATCCTCTACAACGTCCTCAACGGCCGCAGCGTCGACCGCGTGGTGCTGCTCACCGGCGGCACCGTGGTGCTCGCCCTCGTGGTGCGCCAGGGCATCATGCTGCTCGACAACATCACCCTCACCCAGGAACTGGCCCAGAAGGAGAACCACTTCCGCTCCCTGGTGCAGGGCTCCAGCGACGTCATCATGATCGCCGCCCCGAACGGCATCCTGCGCTACGTCTCCCCGGCTGCCGCCGGGGTGTACGGCCGGCCCGCCGAGGAGCTGGTGGGCAGCGAACTGGCCCATCTGATCCACCCGGAGGACCTGGGCTGCGTCGTGCACGAGGTACGGCGTTTTCTCGCCGCCAGTCCCGCCGACGAACCCACTACGCGCATCGAGTGCCGCTTCCGCTCGGGCGACGGCGGCTGGCTGAACGTGGAGTCGACCGTCAACCGCCATCACGGGGGCCTGATCTTCAACAGCCGGGACGTCACCGAGCGGGTCCGCCTCCAGGCGCAGCTCCAGCACAACGCCGAGCACGACCCGCTCACCGACCTGCCCAACCGCGCGCTGTTCACCAAGCGCGTCCAGCAGGCCCTCTCCGGCCGCCGCGCCTCCGACCGGGGCGCCGCCCTCCGGGGCACGGCCGTGCTGTTCATCGACCTCGACGGCTTCAAGGCCGTCAACGACACGATCGGACACCAGGCCGGGGACGAGCTGCTCGTCCAGGCCGCCCGCAGACTCAAGGACGCGGTCCGCAAGGGCGACACCGCCTCCCGGCTCGGCGGCGACGAGTTCGCCGCGCTCATCGTGGGCGACGGCGCCCGCGACCGGGACGCCCGCGAGCGCCACATCCTGGAGCTCGCCGACCGGCTCAGAGCGACCCTCTCCCAGCCCTACCTCATCGACGGCAACGATGTCCGGGTCAACGCCTCCATCGGCGTCGCCTTCGCCGAACCGGGCCTCGGCGCGGGAGAGTTGCTGCGCAACGCCGACCTGGCGATGTACCGGGCCAAGGCGGCGGGCAAGGGCCGGGTGGAGCTGTACAAGCCGCAGATGCAGCAGGACGTCGTCCGCAGGGCCGAGCTGGCCACCCGGCTGCGCTCCGCGCTGCACGACGGCGAGTTCGCCCTGCTGCACCAGCCGGTGGTGTGCCTGGAGGACGGCCGGATCACGTCGGTGTGCGCCCAGGCGCGCTGGCGCTCCTCGCAGGGCGTGCTGTTCACCCCGGCGGAGTTCCTGCGGGTCGCCGAGGACAGCGAGAAGACCGCCGAGCTGGGCCGATGGGTGCTTCAGGAGGCCGTCGAACAGGCCGCCGAGCGCCAGGCGACCGGCGTGGCCGTCCCCGTGGCGGTGCGGATCGGCGCGCGGCGGCTGCTCGACCGGTCGCTGCCGCTCGGCTCGATCGAGGCGCTGCTCACCCGGCACGGACTGCCCTCCGGCTCGCTGATCATCGAGCTGGCCGACACCGGCCCCGGGGTCTGCCTCGACGAGCTGGAACGCCGTCTGACCGCCCTCAAGCGGGTCGGCGTACGCATCGCGCTGGACGGCTTCGGCAGCGGCCACGCGGCCGTCACGGCCCTCAGACGGCTCCCCCTCGACATACTCAAGCTCGACCGGAGCCTGGTCGACGGCGTCGTGGAATCGGCCCGGCTGCACAAGATCACCGGCGGGCTGCTGCGCATCGCCGGGGACCTCGGGATGCAGTCCGTGGCCGACGGGGTGGATCTGCCCGAGCAGGTCGCCGCGCTGCGCGCGCTGGGCTGCACCCACGGGCAGGGCATGGCGTTCTCCGGCCCGCTGGACGAGTACCGGCTGCGCCGGGCGCTCGGCACCGGCCACTACCCGGTGCCGCACCAGCCGGCCGGACCCGCGCTCACCACCGGTGCGCACGTGGCCGGTGTGTACTCCGCGGGGGTGACGGCCGTGCTCAGTACGGGTACGACCCTGCGCTCACATGATGAGACTCCCGTCCCACCCACTTGACACCGGGTGCGTGCCGGGGGGAGGGTCAGTGCCATGCGCACCCGAATTCTCGTACTTGGACAGCGCGTCGGCTGAAGCTGAGCCCCGATCGCTCAGCGCCCCACACCCGGCGCGCTCCCCTCGCTTGCCTTATGGCACGAGGGGTTTTTTGTTGCACCAGCACCTGTCGCACAGCCCGCGAACACCACGCAAACCTCGCAAAAACCCTCAGCATCGAGAAGAGAATGCCGATGACCGAGCAGGCCACCGGGGCCCATCATCCGCAGCCGCGGCCCCGATCCGGAGGACAGCAGTCCGCCCCCGTCGAGCACGTCACGGGCGCGCAGTCCCTCATCCGCTCTCTCGAGGAGGTCGGCGCCGACACGGTATTCGGCATTCCCGGCGGTGCGATCCTTCCCGCGTACGACCCGCTGATGGACTCCACCAAGGTGCGCCACGTCCTGGTCCGCCACGAGCAGGGCGCCGGCCACGCCGCCACCGGTTACGCGCAGGCCACCGGCAAGGTCGGCGTCTGCATGGCCACCTCGGGACCGGGCGCCACCAACCTGGTCACGCCGATCGCCGACGCGCACATGGACTCCGTGCCGATGGTCGCGATCACCGGCCAGGTCGCCTCCCGCGCGATCGGCACCGACGCCTTCCAGGAGGCGGACATCGTCGGCATCACCATGCCGATCACCAAGCACAACTTCCTGGTCACCAAGGCCGAGGACATCCCGCGCGTCATCGCGCAGGCGTTCCACATCGCCTCCACCGGCCGCCCCGGCCCGGTGCTGGTCGACATCGCCAAGGACGCCCTGCAGGCGCGCACCACCTTCTCCTGGCCGCCCACCATGGACCTGCCCGGCTACCGGCCCGTCACCAAGCCGCACGCCAAGCAGATCCGCGAGGCAGCCAAGCTGATCACCGCCGCCAAGCGGCCGGTCCTCTACGTCGGCGGCGGCGTGCTCAAGGCCGGCGCCACCGCCGAGCTGAAGGTCCTCGCCGAACTCACCGGAGCGCCCGTCACCACCACCCTGATGGCGCTCGGCGCATTCCCCGACAGCCACCCGCTGCACGTGGGAATGCCGGGCATGCACGGTGCGGTCACCGCCGTCACCGCGCTGCAGAAGGCCGACCTGATCGTCGCCCTCGGAGCCCGCTTCGACGACCGCGTCACCGGCAAGCTGGACAGCTTCGCCCCGTACGCCAAGATCGTCCACGCCGACATCGACCCGGCCGAGATCGGCAAGAACCGCGCCGCCGACGTGCCGATCGTCGGTGACGCCCGCGAGGTCATCGCCGACCTGGTCCAGGCCGTGCAGAAGGAGCACGCCGAGGGCAACCAGGGCGACTACACCGCCTGGTGGAACGACCTCAACCGCTGGCGCGAGACCTACCCGCTCGGCTACGACCAGCCGGACGACGGCTCGCTGTCCCCGCAGCAGGTCATCGAGCGCATCGGGCAGCTCGCGCCCGAGGGCACGATCTTCGCCGCGGGCGTCGGCCAGCACCAGATGTGGGCCGCGCACTTCATCCAGTACGACAAGCCCGCCAGCTGGCTCAACTCCGGCGGCGCCGGAACCATGGGCTACGCGGTCCCCGCCGCCATGGGCGCCAAGGCCGGCGCGCCCGAGCGCACCGTCTGGGCGATCGACGGCGACGGCTGCTTCCAGATGACCAATCAGGAACTCACCACCTGCGCCCTGAACAACATCCCGATCAAGGTCGCCGTCATCAACAACGGCGCCCTCGGGATGGTCCGCCAGTGGCAGACGCTGTTCTACAACCAGCGCTACTCCAACACGGTGCTGCACTCCGGCCCCGACGACATCAACCCGGACGCGCGCGGCACGCGGGTGCCCGACTTCGTGAAGCTGTCGGAGGCCATGGGCTGCTACGCGATCCGCTGCGAGCGTCCGGAGGACCTGGACAAGGCCATCGAGGAGGCGAACTCGATCAACGACCGCCCGGTCGTCATCGACTTCATCGTCCACGAGGACGCCATGGTGTGGCCGATGGTCGCCGCCGGCACCTCCAACGACGAGATCATGGCCGCCCGGGACGTCCGCCCCGACTTCGGCGACAACGAAGACGACTGAGCGAGAGAGACCGAAGAGATCATGTCCAAGCACACGCTCTCCGTCCTTGTGGAGAACACCCCCGGCATCCTCGCCCGGATCGCCGCCCTGTTCTCCCGTCGCGGCTTCAACATCGACTCGCTCGCCGTCGGTGTCACCGAGCACCCCGACATCTCCCGCATCACCATCGTGGTGAACGTCGAGGACCTGCCGCTGGAGCAGGTCACCAAGCAGCTCAACAAGCTCGTCAACGTGCTGAAGATCGTCGAGCTCGAGCCCGGGCAGGCCGTTCAGCGCGAACTCGTTCTGGTGAAGGTGCGCGCGGACAACGAGACGCGCTCCCAGATCGTCGAGATCGTCCAGCTGTTCCGCGCCAAGACCGTGGACGTCTCCCCGGAGGCCGTCACCATCGAGGCCACCGGCAGCAGCGACAAGCTGTCCGCGATGCTCAAGATGCTGGAACCGTACGGCATCAAGGAGCTCGTCCAGTCGGGCACGATCGCGATCGGACGCGGTGCCCGTTCGATCACCGACCGGTCGCTGCGCGCCCTCGACCGAAGCGCCTGACACGCCGTCCGGGCGGCTTGCGTCACCGTGAGCCGCCCGTATGGCGAGACCCCGAAACTTCCCTTCCGCCCGCCGTCATACGGTGGGACGCAACACCTGCACACAAGGAGAGAACCCAAAGTGGCCGAGCTGTTCTACGACGCCGACGCCGACCTGTCCATCATCCAGGGCCGCAAGGTCGCGGTCATCGGTTACGGCAGCCAGGGCCACGCCCACGCGCTGTCGCTCCGTGACTCGGGTGTCGACGTGCGTGTCGGTCTGCACGAGGGCTCCAAGTCCAAGGCGAAGGCCGAGGAGCAGGGCCTGCGCGTGGTGAGCCCGTCGGAGGCCGCCGCCGAGGCCGACGTCATCATGATCCTGGTCCCGGACCCGATCCAGGCCGAGGTCTACGAGAAGCACATCAAGGACAACCTGAAGGACGGCGACGCCCTGTTCTTCGGTCACGGCTTCAACATCCGCTTCGGCTTCATCAAGCCCCCGGCCGGCGTCGACGTCTGCATGGTCGCCCCCAAGGGCCCGGGCCACCTGGTGCGCCGTCAGTACGAGGAGGGCCGCGGCGTTCCCTGCATCGCCGCCGTCGAGCAGGACGCCTCCGGCAACGCCTTCGCGCTGGCCCTGTCGTACGCCAAGGGCATCGGCGGCACCCGCGCCGGTGTCATCAAGACCACCTTCACCGAGGAGACCGAGACCGACCTGTTCGGTGAGCAGGCCGTCCTGTGCGGTGGCACGGCCGCGCTGGTCAAGGCGGGCTTCGAGACGCTGACCGAGGCCGGTTACCAGCCGGAGATCGCCTACTTCGAGTGCCTGCACGAGCTGAAGCTGATCGTCGACCTCATGTACGAGGGCGGCCTGGAGAAGATGCGCTGGTCGATCTCCGAGACCGCCGAGTGGGGCGACTACGTCACCGGCCCGCGGATCATCACCGACGCCACCAAGGCCGAGATGAAGAAGGTCCTCGCCGAGATCCAGGACGGCTCCTTCGCGCAGGCGTGGATGGACGAGTACCACGGCGGTCTGAAGAAGTACAACGAGTACAAGCAGCAGGACTCCGAGCACCTCCTCGAGACCACCGGCAAGGAGCTGCGCAAGCTCATGAGCTGGGTGAACGAGGACGCGTAAGCCTCGACCGACGGGGCCGGAGCTCAGTACTCCGGCCCCGTTGGCCATGCCGTCCAGCCACGGACGGGTGATCCTTCCGAAGTGGCGCAAGGTGATGCCCCCCGCGCCACTACACTGCTCAGTACATACGCGTCAGGCCCACAGCGTCGTGCGTCTTCCACGCGGCAAGCATCCCTCCACCGCCTGCGGCCGTCGGGACGGCCGTCCGCATTGGACTTGTGAGGACTCACGTGAGCTCGAAACCCGTCGTACTCATTGCTGAAGAGCTGTCGCCCGCGACCGTCGACGCGCTCGGTCCGGACTTCGAGATCCGCCAGTGCAACGGAGCGGACCGCGCGGAACTGCTGCCGGCCATCGCCGATGTGGACGCGATCCTGATCCGCTCGGCCACCAAGGTCGATGCCGAGGCCATCGCCGCCGCGAACAAGCTCAAGGTCGTCGCCCGCGCGGGCGTCGGCCTGGACAACGTCGACGTCTCCGCCGCCACCAAGGCCGGCGTGATGGTCGTCAACGCCCCCACCTCCAACATCGTGACCGCCGCCGAACTCGCCTGCGGTCTGATCATCGCCACCGCGCGCAACATTCCGCAGGCCAACGCCGCGCTCAAGAACGGCGAATGGAAGCGGAGCAAGTACACGGGCGTCGAGCTCGCCGAGAAGACCCTCGGTGTCGTGGGTCTGGGGCGGATCGGCGCCCTCGTCGCACAGCGGATGTCCGCCTTCGGCATGAAGGTCGTCGCCTACGACCCCTACGTGCAGCCCGCGCGCGCCGCGCAGATGGGCGTCAAGGTGCTGTCCCTGGACGAGCTGCTCGAGGTCTCCGACTTCATCACCGTCCACCTGCCGAAGACCCCCGAGACCCTCGGCCTGATCGGCGACGAGGCGCTGCGCAAGGTCAAGCCGAGCGTGCGCGTCATCAACGCCGCGCGCGGCGGGATCGTCGACGAGCAGGCGCTGTACTCGGCGCTCAAGGAGGGCCGGGTCGCGGGCGCGGGTCTCGACGTGTACGCCAAGGAGCCGTGCACCGACTCCCCGCTGTTCGAGTTCGACCAGGTGGTGTGCACCCCGCACCTCGGGGCGTCCACGGACGAGGCGCAGGAGAAGGCCGGTATCGCGGTGGCGCGTTCGGTGCGGCTCGCCCTCGCCGGAGAGCTCGTCCCCGACGCGGTGAACGTCCAGGGCGGTGTCATCGCCGAGGACGTCAAGCCGGGTCTGCCGCTCGCCGAGCGCCTCGGGCGGATCTTCACCGCGCTCGCCGGTGAGGTGGCCGTGCGGCTGGACGTCGAGGTGTACGGCGAGATCACCCAGCACGATGTGAAGGTGCTGGAGCTGTCGGCACTCAAGGGTGTCTTCGAGGACGTCGTCGACGAGACCGTGTCGTATGTGAACGCGCCGCTGTTCGCGCAGGAGCGCGGGGTCGAGGTGCGGCTGACCACGAGTTCCGAGTCGGCGGACCACCGGAATGTCGTCACCGTGCGGGGGACGCTGGCGGACGGGGAGGAGATCTCCGTGTCCGGCACGCTGGCCGGGCCCAAGCACGTTCAGAAGATCGTCGCCGTGGGGGAGTACGACGTCGATCTCGCGCTGGCCGAGCACATGGTGGTGCTGCGGTACGAGGACCGGCCGGGTGTGGTCGGTACGGTGGGGCGGATTCTCGGTGAGGCGGGGCTGAACATCGCCGGGATGCAGGTCGCTCGCGCGACGGTGGGCGGGGAAGCGCTGGCCGTGCTGACCGTGGACGACACGGTGCCCTCCGGGGTTCTGGCCGAGGTTGCGTCGGAGATCGGGGCTACGTCCGCTCGGTCGGTGAACCTCGTGTGAGTGGGCCACCTGGGGGCTCCGCCCCCAGACCCCCATTTCCCACCCTCCCACCCGTCTCGGTTGGTTGAGTCGTTTGCTCAGGCCGCGGCTTCCACCTGCTCCGGCTCCTCCTGCTTCCGTACGCGGATTCCGCGCAGGCCCCTTGCTGCCAGGGCTGCCGCCGCCGTGAGGAGCAGTGCTCCTGTGAGCGCCGCGGCCTGCATGCCGGTCGTGAAGGACTCGCGTGCCGCCGTGGCCAGGTTGTCTCCCGCTCGCCCCGGGAGTTCGGCGGCGACGGCCAGTGCGCCGCCCAGGGTTTCCTGTGCGGCATCGGGTGCCGTGGAGGGCATCTCGTGGTGGTAGACGGCCGTGCCGATGGAGCCCAGGAGCGCCATGCTCAGGGCGCCGCCGAACTCCGTGCCGGTCTCCATGAGGGACGAGGCCGAACCGGCCTTCTCCACCGGTGCCGAGCTCAGGGCCAGGTCGGTGACCAGGGACATCACGACCACGATGCCGGCCGCCAGCACCCCGCACGCGGCCAGGACCAGCCACAGGGAGTCCGTACCGGAGAGTGCCAGCAGGGCGTAGCCGGCCGCCGCGATCAGGAAGCCGCCGGTCACGACGTACGCGCGTTCCACGCCCCGCTGGACGAGCTGCGCGGCGACCGGTGCGGCGGCGCCGATGAGCACCGACGGCAGCAGGCTCCACAGGGCCGCCTCCAGCGCGCTCTTGCCGAGCACCGACTGCAGGTACTGGGTCGTGAAGTAGGCCGAGCCCATCATGCCGAACGCCGCCACCGTGTTCAGCACGAGCGCCGGGGTGAAGCCGTGCCCGCGGAACAGGGCCGGGGAGATCATCGGTGAGGCCACCGTGCGCTGGCGGTGCACGAACAGCGCCGCGAACAGCAGGCCGACGGTGACCGAGACGACGTAGCGGACGTTCCAGCCCTCGGAGGGCAGTTCCTTCAGGCCGTAGACGACGGGGAGCACGGCCGCCATGGACAGCGGGACGCTCAGCCAGTCGAAGCGGCCGGGGGCCGGGTTGCGGGACTCCGGGAGCAGGAGCGGGCCGAGGAGGAGCAGCAGGGCCATCGCGGGCAGGTTGACCAGGAAGACCGAGCCCCACCAGAAGTGCTCCACGAGGACGCCGCTCATCACCGAGCCGAGCGCGATGCCGGCGGTCATCACGCCGGACCACAGGCCGATCGCCTTCGCCCGCTGGCCGGGGTCGGTGAACATCGTGCGGACCAGCGCCATCGTCGACGGCATCAGGGTCGCGCCGCCGATCCCGAGGATCGCGCGGGCCGCGATCAAGGTCTCGGCGGTGTGGGCGTAGGCCGCGAGCAGCGAGGCGGCGCCGAAGGCGGCCGCGCCGATCAGCAGGAGCCTGCGGCGGCCGATGCGGTCGCCGAGTGCGCCCATCGTCATCAGCAGGCCGGCCAGGACGAAGCCGTAGACGTCGAAGATCCACAGCTGCTGGGTGCCGGTCGGCTCCAGGTCCGCGCTGATCTGCGGGATCGCGAAGTAGAGGACGGAGACGTCCATGGAGACCAGCAGCAGCGGAAGCATCAGCACGCAGAGGGCGGTCCATGCGCGGCGCCCGGCGCGGGACGGGGTCGAGGTCGTCGTCATGACGGTGAATGTACGCGTGTATTAAACGTGTGTCTAGAACGACTGTATAGAACGTCTGTGTGAGACGGGCGTCTGGGACGTTCGTATGGACCGGAGTAGGGTGACGCCATGGGACACCGTGAGGATCTGCTCGAGGGCGCCAAGCGCTGCCTGCTCGAGAAGGGGTTCGCGCGCACGACGGCGCGGGACATCGTCAAGGAGTCGGGGACCAACCTGGCGTCCATCGGCTACCACTACGGCTCGAAGGACGCGCTGCTCGCGGAGGCGTATCTCGCGCTGGTCGGTGACCTCTCCGGCGCCTTCGACGGCGAGGGGAGCGGCGGGATCACGGCCGAGCCCGGCTCGATGGAGCGGTTCCAGGAGGTGTGGGCGAACATCATCGGCACCATGCGGGGCCCCGGTTCGATGTGGCGGCTCAGCGTGGAGATCGTGGCCATGGGTGACCAGCTGCCCGCCGTACGCGATCATCTGGCGCGGCAGCAGCGGGACGCCGAGCGCGCTCTCGTCTCCCTGTTCATGGGGATCCCGGAGGCGGACATCCCGGACAAGACCCTGGACACGCTCGGCCGCTTCTACACGACGCTGATGACGGGCCTGATCGTCCAGTGGAACTTCGACCCGGACACGGCCCCGGAGGCGGACCAGCTGACCGCGGGCCTGCGCCAGGTGATCCAGGGGGCCGTCGCTACAGGCGGTGCGCCTTGAGGGTCATGTGCAGCAGCAGGCGGTCCTCGCCGTCGTCCAGGTCCAGGCCCGTGAGCTGCTCGATGCGGGACAGGCGGTAGTACAGCGTCTGGCGGTGGATGCCCAGCTCGGCGGCCGTGCGGCCGGCCTGGCCCGCGCGGTCGAGGTAGACCTCGGCGGTGCGGGCCAGTTCGCGGTGGGCGGGGGAGAGGAGCGGGGCGACCACCGGGTCGTGGACGGCCGGGGCGGGAAGGGCCGTGAGGAGGCGGAAGGGCCCGATGGAGGCCCATTCGGCGATCGGGCCGAGCCGGGGCTCCGCCCG
>NZ_JAOCQE010000217.1 GCF_025290915.1 Streptomyces sp. 15-116A
CGAGCAGCGCGGCGACGGCGACGCGCCCGGCGCGGCGGACGGCGAAGACGGCGACGAGCGCGGCGAGGCCGACTATCGCCAGGGCGGCGGGGACGCCGGTGACGTCGCTGCCCTTGGCGGTCAGGGGGAACGCGCCGCCGGCCACCGTCGCGGTGCCCTCGGTCCACTGCTGCCGGGTGGCGAGCAGGGCCACGGCCGCGCCCAGGGCGCCGCTGAGCAGGGCGGCGGCCAGGCTGAGCCGCCCGGCGCGTGCGGGTCCTGCGGCTTCGGAACGGGGGTGAGGTACAGCAGTCACGTCATCCACTATCGCCTGAACCCCGGGCGAACCGTCACCCGGGGTTCGTCTCACGCCGTTCCCAGCCGGTTCGCGGTGTGAACGGCCCGCAGCACCGCCGCCGCCTTGTTGCGGCACTCGGTGTCCTCGGCGACCGGGTCGGAGTCGGCGACGATCCCCGCGCCGGCCTGGACGTACGCGGTGCCGTCGCGCAGCAGGGCCGTACGGATCGCGATGGCGGTGTCGGAGTCGCCGGCGAAGTCGAGGTAGCCGACGCAGCCGCCGTACAGGCCGCGCCGGGACGGTTCGAGTTCGTCGATGATCTGCATGGCGCGCGGCTTGGGCGCGCCGGAGAGGGTGCCGGCCGGGAAGCAGGCGGTGAGGACGTCGAAGGCCGTGCGCTGCGCGGCGACGCGTCCCGTCACCGTCGAGACGATGTGCATCACGTGCGAGTAGCGCTCGATGGACATGAAGTCGACGACCTCGACCGAGCCGGGCTCGCAGACCCGTCCGAGGTCGTTGCGGCCGAGGTCGACGAGCATGAGGTGCTCGGCGCGTTCCTTGGGGTCGGCGAGGAGTTCGTCGGCGAGGGCCTGGTCCTCCTGCGGGGTGGCGCCCCGGTGCCGGGTCCCGGCGATGGGGTGCACCATGGCCTGCCCGTCCTCGACCTTCACCAGGGCCTCGGGGGACGAGCCGACGACGTCGAACCCGTCGAAGCGGAACAGGTACATGTACGGCGACGGGTTGGTGGCCCGCAGCACCCGGTAGACGTCCAGCGCGGTGGCCGTGCACGGGGTCTCGAAGCGCTGGGAGGGGACGACCTGGAAGGCCTCGCCGGCGCGGATGCGCTCCTTGATGTCCTCGACGGCCGTCTGGAAGTCGGGGCCGCCCCACAGGGCGGTGTAGTCGGGCAGTTCGGAGGGCGGCAGCACGGCCGGGGGCTGGGCGACGGCACGGGTGAGGTCGGCCTGCATGGCGTCGAGGCGGGCCACGGCGTCGGCGTAGGCCTCGTCGACGCCGGTCTCCAGGTCGTTGTGGTTGATCGCGTTGGCGATCAGCCAGACGGCGCCCTCCCAGTGGTCCATCACGGCGAGGTCGCTGGTGAGCAGCATCGTCAGCTCGGGCAGCCTCAGGTCGTCGCGCTCGCCGGGGCCGATCTTCTCCAGGCGGCGCACGATGTCGTAGCCGAGGTAGCCGACCATGCCGCCGGTGAAGGGCGGCAGGCCCAGGTCGTGGGCGAGGTCGCGCGGGGTGTGCAGCGCCTCGAGGGTGGCGCGCAGCGCGGCGAGGGGGTCGCCGTCGGTGGGGACGCCGACGGGCGGGACGCCCTGCCAGTGGGCCTCGCCGTCGCGCTCGGTGAGGGTGGCGGCGGACCGTACGCCGACGAAGGAGTAGCGGGACCAGGAGCGTCCGTTCTCCGCGGACTCCAGCAGGAAGGTGCCGGGGCGCTCGGCGGCGAGCTTGCGGTACAGCGCGACCGGGGTGTCGCCGTCGGCGAGGAGCTTGCGGGTGACCGGGATGACCCGGCGGTCGGTGGCGAGCTTGCGGAACGTCTCGAGGTCCATGACGCCTGACCTTACTGATCCGAAGGGGGTACGCCGATGTCCGCGTCCTTGAGCAGCACGTCGGCGTCGAAGCAGGTGCGGGCGCCGGTGTGGCAGGCGGCGCCGATCTGGTCGACCTTGACGAGGACCGTGTCGGCGTCGCAGTCGAGGGCGACGGACTTGACCCACTGGAAGTGACCCGAGGTGTCGCCCTTGACCCAGTACTCCCGGCGGCTGCGCGACCAGTAGGTGCAGCGGCCGGTGGTGAGGGTGCGGTGCAGGGCCTCGTCGTCCATCCAGCCGAGCATCAGCACCTCCCCGGTGTCGTACTGCTGGGCGATGGCGGGCAGGAGGCCGTCGGGGCTGCGCTTGAGCCGGGCGGCGATCTCCGGGTCGAGGCCGCTGGGCCGGGACTGGCTGGTCATGCGGACCATTGTGCCGCGCCGGGCGGGTCCGCCCGGCGCGCGTCCACTGTCCGGACCGGTGGGGCGGCCGTAGGCTGGCAGGCATGTCGACCCATGCGAAGCGTGAACGACTTCTCCTGGCCGATCTTCTGGAGACCGCGGGCCCCGACGCCCCGACCCTGTGCGAGGGCTGGACGACCCGGGATCTCGCGGCGCACGTGGTGGTGCGCGAGCGCCGCCCCGACGCCGCCGGCGGCATCCTGATCAAGCAGCTGGCGTCGCGCCTTGACCGTGTCATGGCGGAGTTCACCGACAAGCCGTACGAGGAGCTGATCCAGCTGATCCGTACCGGCCCGCCGCGTTTCTCGCCGTTCTCCCTCAAGCAGGTCGACGAGCTGTCCAACATCGTCGAGTTCTACGTCCACACCGAGGACGTCCGCCGCGCCCAGCCCGACTGGTCCCCGCGGGAACTCGACCCGGTGTTCCAGGACGCGCTGTGGGCGCGGCTGGAGCGCACGGCCCGGCTGATGGGCCGGGGTGTGCCGACGGGCCTGGTGCTGCGCCGCCCGGACGGTCAGACGGCGGTGGCCCGGCGCGGCACCCCGGTGGTCACGGTGACCGGGGCGCCGTCGGAGCTGGTGCTGTTCGCCTACGGCCGGCAGAGCGCGGCCGAGGTCGAGCTGGAGGGCGACGAGGACGCGATCGCCAAGCTGCACGAGAGCAAGCAGCTCGGGATCTGATCGCCGCACGACCCGAAAGGCCCCCTCATGATCAAGGTCGCCATGACCAGCGTGTACGTGGACGACGTGGCGAAGGCACACGCCTTCTACACCGATGTCCTCGGCTTCGAGACCCGTACCCGGATGGATCTGGGCGGCGGCACGCTGTTCGTCACGGTGGGCGCGCGGGACGGGGCGCAGCCGGATCTGGAGCTGCTCCTGGAGCCCGGCCAGGGCCCCATCGCCGAGCCGTACCGCAGGGCGGTGCGCGAGGCGGGGCTGCCCGCCATCGTCTTCTCCGTGGACGACCTCCGCGCGGAGTACGAACGGCTGCGCGGGGAGGGCGTCCACTTCGTGGAGGAACCCCAGGAGCGGGGTCCGGTGCTCGCGGCCGTCCTGGACGACACGGTGGGCAACCTGATCCAGCTGGCCCAGCCGGTGGGCTGAGCCTCAGCGGACGGGGTGGCCCGCCTCGCGGAGGGTGTCCTTGACCTGGCCGATGCGCAGGTCGCCGAAGTGGAAGACCGAGGCGGCCAGGACCGCGTCGGCGCCGGCCGCGACGGCGGGCGGGAAGTCGGCGAGCTTGCCGGCGCCGCCGGAGGCGATCACCGGCACGGTGACGTGCTTGCGGACCGCGCTGATCATCTCCAGGTCGTAGCCGTCCTTGGTGCCGTCGGCGTCCATGGAGTTGAGCAGGATCTCGCCGGCGCCCAGTTCGGCGGCCCGGTGCGCCCACTCGACGGCGTCGATGCCGGTGCCGCGCTGGCCGCCGTGGGTGGTGACCTCGAAGCTGCCGGACTCGGTGCGGCGGGCGTCGACCGACAGGACCAGGACCTGACGGCCGAAGCGCTCGGCGATCTCGCGGATCAGCTCGGGCCGGGCGATGGCCGCCGTGTTGACGCCCACCTTGTCGGCGCCGGCGCGCAGCAGCTTGTCGACGTCCTCGGCGGTGCGGACGCCGCCGCCCACCGTCAGCGGAATGAACACCTGCTCGGCGGTGCGGCGCACCACGTCGTAGGTGGTCTCCCGGTTGCCGGACGAGGCGGTGATGTCCAGGAACGTCAGCTCGTCGGCGCCCTCGGCGTCGTACACCTTGGCCATCTCGACGGGGTCGCCCGCGTCGCGCAGGTTCTGGAAGTTGACGCCCTTGACGACCCGGCCGTTGTCCACGTCCAGGCAGGGGATGACTCGGACCGCCAGGGTCATGGAAGTCACGGCTCCTTAGAGGTTCGCCCGAGGTGTCCTCGGAATGCTTCGAGTTCCACTGAGACCAGTACGCGGGAGTCGACGAAGCCCTCGACCACCAGCACGGTCGTGACCGGACGGACCCGGTCGAACAGTTCCTTGTGGGCCCGGCCGGCCGCGTCGACGTCCCGGGCGTGGGCGAGGTGCACGCGCGTGCGGATCACGGACTCGACGCCGAGCCCGAACTCGCCGATGGCCTCCAGCGCGTTGGTGAAGGCGACCTTGGCCTGTTCGTACGGGTCGCCGTCGCCGTAGAGCACATCGCCCTTGAACGCGGTCGTGCCCGCCACCAGGACCCGGTCCCCCGCCGCGACGGCACGTGCAAAACCGAAGGACTCTTCCCAGGGATTTCCGCTCTGCACGC
Organism: Streptomyces sp. 15-116A; assembly: GCF_025290915.1. GTDB lineage: Bacteria > Actinomycetota > Actinomycetes > Streptomycetales > Streptomycetaceae > Streptomyces. The sequence goes on from NZ_JAOCQE010000217.1 coordinate 4,551, forward strand.
GCCGTACGGCTTCGGATGTCATCGGGACACAGCCTCCAGGGCCTCTTCGAGGGTGAACGCCTTCGCGTACAGGGCCTTCCCGACGATGGCGCCCTCGACACCGAGCGGGACCAGTTCGGCGATGGCCCGCAGGTCGTCCAGCGAGGACACGCCGCCGGAGGCGACGACCGGGCGGTCGGTGGCGGCGCAGACGTTCTTCAGCAGCTCCAGGTTGGGGCCCTGGAGGGTGCCGTCCTTGGCGATGTCGGTGACGACATAGCGGGCGCAGCCCTCGGAGTTGAGGCGCTCCAGCGTCTCGTAGAGGTCGCCGCCGTCGCGGGTCCAGCCACGCCCGCGCAGGGTGGTGCCGCGTACGTCGAGACCGACGGCGATCTTGTCGCCGTGCTGGGCGATGACCTTGGCGACCCACTCGGGGGTCTCCAGGGCGGCGGTGCCGAGGTTGACGCGGGTGCAGCCGGTGGCGAGCGCGGCGGCGAGCGTGTCGTCGTCGCGGATGCCGCCGGACAGCTCCACCTTGATGTCCATCGCCTTGGTGACCTCGGCGATGAGCTCGCGGTTGTCGCCGGTGCCGAACGCGGCGTCCAGGTCGACCAGGTGCAGCCACTCGGCGCCCGAGCGCTGCCAGGCGAGGGCGGCCTCCAGCGGGGAGCCGTAGGAGGTCTCGGTGCCGGACTCGCCGTGCACGAGGCGGACGGCCTGGCCGTCGCGGACGTCGACGGCGGGGAGGAGTTCGAGCTTGGCAGCCATCACAGGGTTCCGATCCAGTTGTTCAGCAGCTGGGCACCGGCGTCGCCGGACTTCTCGGGGTGGAACTGGGTGGCCCACAGCGCGCCGTTCTCCACGGCGGCCACGAACGGCTTGCCGTGCGTGGACCAGGTGACCTTGGGCGCCTGCATCGCCGGGTTGTGCGCCTGAAGCTGCCAGTCGTGGACGGCGTAGGAGTGCACGAAGTAGAAGCGGGCGTCGGCGTCCAGACCGGCGAACAGTTCGGAGCCGGGGGCGATGTCGACGGTGTTCCAGCCCATGTGGGGCACGATGTCGGCCTCGAGCGGCCCGACCGTGCCGGGCCATTCGTCCAGGCCCTCGGTCTCGACGCCGTGCTCGATGCCACGCGCGAACAGGATCTGCATGCCGACGCAGATGCCCATGACCGGGCGGCCGCCGGCCAGGCGGCGGTCGACGATCCAGTCGCCGCGCGCCTCCTTCAGCCCCTGCATGCAGGCGGCGAAGGCGCCGACGCCGGGCACCAGCAGGCCGTCGGCGTTCATCGCCTTGTCGAAGTCACGTGTGATCTCGACGTCGGCGCCCGCGCGGGCGAGGGCACGCTCGGCCGAACGCACGTTGCCGAAGCCGTAGTCGAAGACCACGACCTTCTTGGTGGTGCTCATCTCACACCTCCAGTCTCAGGATGCCCGCGGCGAGACACATCGCGGCACCGATCGACAGCAGCACGATCAGGCTCTTCGGCATCTTCTGCTTGACGAAGGAGATCACCCCGCCGAGGAAGAACAGGCCGACCACGATCAGGACGGTGGACAGACCGTTCACAGCGCGCCCTTCGTGGAGGGGAGGATGCCGGCCGCGCGCGGGTCGCGCTCGGAGGCGTAGCGCAGGGCGCGGGCGAGGGCCTTGAACTGGCACTCCACGATGTGGTGCGCGTTGCGCCCGTACGGCACGTGCACGTGCAGGGCGATCTGCGCCTGGGCGACGAAGGACTCCAGGATGTGCCGGGTCATCGTCACGTCGTACTCGCCGATCATCGGCGCCATGTTCTCGGGCTCGGTGTGCACGAGGTAGGGGCGGCCGGAGAGGTCGACGGTGACCTGGGCGAGGGACTCGTCCAGCGGGACCGTGCAGTTGCCGAAGCGGTAGATGCCCACCTTGTCGCCGAGCGCCTGCTTGAAGGCGGCGCCGAGCGCGAGGGCGGTGTCCTCGATGGTGTGGTGGGAGTCGATGTGCAGGTCGCCCTCGGTCTTCACGGTCAGGTCGAACAGACCGTGCCGGCCGAGCTGGTCGAGCATGTGGTCGTAGAAGCCGACCCCGGTGGAGATCTCCGTCTTCCCGGTGCCGTCGAGGTCTATCTCGACGAGGACCGAGGTCTCCTTCGTGATGCGCTCCACGCGTCCTGTGCGGCTCATGCGCTCTGCTCCTTCTTGATGTCCCGTACCGCGTCGAGGAACGCGTCGTTCTCCTCCGGGGTCCCGGCGGTGACCCGCAGCCACCCCGGTACGCCGTTGTCCCGGACCAGGACGCCCCGGTCGAGGATCTGCTGCCAGGCCTCGTGGGCGTTCTCGAACCGCCCGAACTGCACGAAGTTGGCGTCCGATTCGGTCACCTCGTAGCCGATGGCGCGCAGTTCGGCGACCAGCCGGTCCCGCTCGGCCTTGAGCTGCTCGACATAGCCGAGCAGGGTGTCGGTGTGCTCCAGCGCGGCCAGCGCGGTCGCCTGGGTGACCGCCGAGAGGTGGTAGGGCAGCCGGACCAGCTGGACGGCGTCCACCACCGCCGGGTGCGCGGCGAGATAGCCGAGGCGCAGCCCGGCCGCGCCGAACGCCTTCGACATGGTGCGCGAGACGACGAGGTGCGGGCGGCCCTCCAGCAGCCTCAGCAGCGAGTCGCCGTGGCTGAACTCGATGTACGCCTCGTCCACGACCACCATCGACGGCTTGGCCGCCTGCGCCGCCTCGTACAGCGCGAGGACCGTCTCGGGCGGGACCGCGTTGCCGGTGGGGTTGTTGGGGGTGGTGATGAAGACGACGTCGGGCTGGTTCTCGGCGATCGCCTTCTCGGCGGCGGCGAGGTCGATGGTGAAGTCGTCGCCCCGGGGCCCGGAGATCCAGCCGGTGCCGGTGCCGCGGGCGATGAGGCCGTGCATCGAGTACGACGGCTCGAAGCCGATCGCGGTGCGGCCCGGCCCGCCGAAGGTCTGCAGCAGCTGCTGGATGACCTCGTTGGAGCCGTTGGCCGCCCACACGTTCTCGACGCCGACCGGGTAGCCGGACGTCCGGGTCAGGTACTCGGCGAGGCGCGTGCGCAGCTCGACCGCGTCCCGGTCGGGGTAGCGGTTGAGCGTGCGGGCCGCGTCGCGCACCCGCTCGGCGATCCGCTCGACCAGCGGTTCGGGCAGCGGATAGGGGTTCTCGTTGGTGTTCAGCCGTACGGGGACGTCCAGCTGGGGCGCGCCGTAGGGGGACTTGCCGCGCAGCTCGTCCCGTACGGGGAGATCGTCGATGCCTGTCACTTGCCTTCGGGTACCTTCCAGCCGAACCTCGCCTTGATCGCCGCGCCGTGCGCCGGCAGATCCTCCGCCTCCGCCAGCGTCACCACATGGTGCGCGACCTCGGCCAGGGCGTCCTCGGTGTAGTCGACGATGTGGATGCCGCGCAGGAAGGACTGCACGGACAGGCCCGAGGAGTGGCAGGCGCAGCCGCCGGTGGGCAGGACGTGGTTGGAGCCTGCCGCGTAGTCGCCGAGCGAGACGGGCGCCCAGGGGCCGACGAAGATCGCGCCCGCGTTGCGCACCCGGTCGGCGACGGCGGCGGCGTCGGCGGTCTGGATCTCCAGGTGCTCGGCGCCATAGGCGTCGACCACGCGCAGGCCCTCCTCGATGCCGTCGACGAGCACGATGGCGGACTGCTTGCCCGTCAGGGCCGGGACGATCCGGTCGTCGATGTGCTTGGTTGCCTTGACCTGCGGCTGGAGCTCCTTCTCCACCGCGTCCGCGAGCTCCACGGAGTCGGTGACGAGCACGGAGGCGGCCAGCGGGTCGTGCTCGGCCTGGCTGATCAGGTCGGCGGCGACGTGCACCGGGTCGGCCGTGGAGTCCGCGAGGACCGCGATCTCGGTGGGGCCGGCCTCGGCGTCGATGCCGATCTTCCCGGTGAAGTAGCGCTTGGCGGCGGCGACCCAGATGTTGCCGGGGCCGGTGACCATGTTCGCGGGCGGGCAGGACTCGGTGCCGTACGCGAACATCGCGACGGCGGTGGCGCCGCCGGCCGCGTACACCTCGTCCACGCCGAGCAGCGCGCAGGCGGCGAGGATCGTCGGGTGCGGCAATCCGCCGAACTCGGCCTGGGCCGGGGAGGCGAGCGCGACCGACGGGACGCCGGCCTCCTGCGCCGGGACGGCGTTCATGATCACGGAGGACGGGTAGACCGAGCGGCCGCCGGGCGCGTACAGGCCCACGCGGTCGACGGGCACCCACTTCTCCGTGACCGTGCCGCCGGGGACGACCTGGGTGGTGTGCGTGGAGCGGCGCTGCTCGCGGTGGACGAGCCGGGCGCGGCGGATGGACTCCTCCAGGGCCGCGCGCACGGCGGGGTCCAGCTGCTCGAGCGCGTCGGTGAGCGCCTGGGCGGGGACCCGGACGGATTCCAGCCGTACGCCGTCGAACTTCTCGGCGAAGTCGATCAGCGCCGCGTCGCCACGATGATGCACGGCCTCGCAGATGGGACGCACCTTCTCCAGGGCGGCCGCGACGTCGAAGTCGGCACGGGGCAGCAGGTCACGCAGGGCGGGGCCCTCGGGGAGGGCGTCGCCGCGCAGATCGATTCGGGAGATCACGTGGTCAATTCTCTCAGACCGGTGCGGTGAGCCGTCCGCCCGTTCCAATGGCTGATACGCGCGTCGCCGGTCACGGTCCGCGCATGCCGACGCGATCGACTTCACTTTCCGTGTTCAAGTGGTCACCGCACGGGGCAGAACGGCTGTACGAAGAGAGAAACCCGCGCGTAGCCGGGGAGGAGGGGGAGGCCGTGACCACTGGGGCGGGACCGGGCGCCGGGGAGCCGCCGGAGGACCTGACCGCCGTGGAGGCGGGGATGTGGCAGGCGTTCCGCAACGGCAGCGTGTACGACCTGAGCAGCGGGGACACGGTCGTCGACGATCCGCACGGGGGCCATCCCTGGGGGCCCGAGCGCACGGTACGCGCGCGGGTCGTGTGCTGGCTGCTCCTGGACGGCCCGCCCGCGCTGGCCGGCCGGGTGTCCTCCCTGAAGCTGGCCGGGGTGCTCGTCAGCGGCGTGCTGGATCTGGCGGGCGGCACGGTGGTGCCGTACGTGGAGATGCGCGGCTGCCGGTTCGAGCGGGACGTGCTGCTGCCGGAGGCCCGCTTCACCACGGTGCGGCTGGTGGACTGCTCGGTGCCGCGTCTGGAGGCGGCCCGGCTGCACACCGAGGGCGATCTGCATCTGCCGCGCTGCCGCTTCCTGGGCGGCATACGCCTCACCGACGCCAAGATCGGCACGGACCTGATGCTCAACCAGGCGGTGGTGCACCGCGACCGCAGCGGCCGTTCGATCGCCGCGGACGGCATGACCGTCGGCCAGGACCTCCAGGCGGAGCTGCTGCAGTCGCACGGCGAGCTGAGCCTGCGCAGCGCCACGATAGGCGTCTCGCTGAGCCTGCGCGGCGCCCGCCTGCTCAACCCGCACACCCGGCACGCGCTGAACGCGCCGCAGCTGACCGTGGAGCGCTCGCTGTATCTGACCCCGGCGGGGCTCGGCGCCCAGGCCAGAAGCGGGATGACCCCGGCGCGCGGGACGCGGATCCAGCGCTTCGAGTGCCAGGGCGGGGTGCGGCTGGACGACGGGCGGTTCGGGGACGCGGTGGACTTCGAGCGGGCCCGGTTCACCTTCACCGACGAGCAGGAGCTGTCGCTGCGCCGGGTGCAGACGCCGGAGCTGCGCTTCCTCGGGGAGCGGCCGGTGCGCGGGCGGGTGGTGCTGTCGGGCGCGCGGGTGGTCAATCTGATGGACCGGGCGGACAGCTGGCCCGGCCCCGGCCGGCTGCAGATGAACGGCTTCACCTACGAGAACCTGGTGCCGCGCGGGCCGTTCCCGCTGGCCGAGCGGCTGAAGTGGGTGGCGGCGGCGAGCGCCGAGTACACCCCGGAGCCGTACGAGCGGCTGGCCGCCGTGCTGCGGGCGGGCGGCGAGGACGAGGACGCCCGCGAGGTCCTGCTCGCCAAGCAGCGCCGGCGCCGCGAGAGCCTGCCCCTCGCCGCCAAGCTGTGGGGCTACGCACAGGACTGGACGGTCGCCTACGGGTACCGGCCGGGCCGGGCGGCGATCTGGATGGCGGTGCTGTGGGCCGCCGGATCGGTGGCCTTCGCCCGTGCCGACCATCCGCCGCTCAAGGCGGGCGAGCACCCGGCCTGGAACCCGTCCCTGTTCGCCCTGGACCTGCTGCTGCCGGTGATCGACCTGGGCCAGGTGGGATTCTGGCAGCTGAGCGGCGGCTGGCAGTGGCTGGCGGCGGCGTTCATCCTGCTGGGCTGGATCCTGGCGACGACGGTGGCGGCGGGGGCGACGCGGGCGCTGCGGCGGAGCTAGGTGTGCTGTGCGTCTCTGTTCACCCGCCTTTGTTTTACCCGCCTTTGTTTTACCCGCCCTTGACCGACCGGCGTACAACCTTCCGCGACTTCGCCGAAGCCTCTGGCGCGGCTGTGACCAGCGGACTTTCAATGGTCGGCACCATGGCTCTGCTGCACGCGTTCACCCGCACACCCAGGGTGCGAGGAAAGACGGCGAAGACGGCCCCCGCGCCCACCGGCACCACCGTGCTGCCCGCCGACGACGAGGTGCTGCTCGACGCGCCCGACGACGTGCTGGGCCCGGCGCTGGTCGGCGCCGCGCACGGCGACCACGCCCCCGCCGCCGACCTGCTGGCGGCCA
>NZ_JAOCQE010000218.1 GCF_025290915.1 Streptomyces sp. 15-116A
CCCGGAGCCGTCGAAGTCCGCCGCGCCGGGCCTGGCGTCCTCGCTCACGGCCACGTTGTCGAACACCCGCTCCAACGGCACCGGGCGCTCCCCGGCACCGTCCGCGTCGGCCGCCCGCACCACCCCCAGCGGCACCAGCCACGCGCACACCGCCGCCGGCACCACCACACCCCGGGCCCCGCGAACCCACCGGACCCACCGGCCCCCGCAGACCCCTCGGCGCACCACCGGCTCCTCCCGCTCATCCCGCCGCACGGGACGTTCGACGCACCGTGAAGCTAGAGAGAGGCGTGGGACGGGTCAACGCGCCATGCGCGGACCGGCGGTGAACCGTGCCGCAAGCCGCCCGGCCGGGGGTCCGCGCGCCTGTGGTGCGGGGGCCGGTACGAATGACAGGCTGGAGGTATGAACATCCCTTTCCTGGGCCACCGGCGCCGAAAGGCGGGTCTCCCCGATCCCGAGGGCATCGCGGAACTCCTCGCCGAGTGCGAACTGCTGCGCTCCCAGGCGTCCCGGGCGAGCGTCCGGCTGGACGACTCCCCGGCCTCGCTGGAGGCGCTGGACCAGCTGGTCCCGGGCTGGCGGGACGACGAGGAGACCCTGACCTGGCTCGGCAACGACGCGGGGCTGTATCTCGGGACCGTGATCGTGCGCACGGTATCGGGCGCCGCCTGGGAGATCCGGTCCGACGGCCAGCCCGTCGTACGGCTCGCCTCCGGCCGGGAGTTCGACGTCGTGGACGCGGGACACGAGTGGGCGGCGAGCGGCGTCCCCGAGCTGTCGCAGCTGTACGCCGAGGTCGCGGAGGCATGAGGCAGAGCAGGCCGGCCGTCCCGCGCGCCCAGCGGAGTAAAGGCGGCGTAAATACGGCTTATGACCGAAAAGTGCGTGTCGCATCGCCCTCGCGATCTTGCCTGGATACGTTGCGGCAACCACCACACGGCTGAGGATGAGTAGGGGTGGTTATGGCCGTCGATCCGCTGATCGAACTGCGTGACGTCAACAAGTACTTCGGTGACCTGCACGTTCTGCAGAACATCGACCTCACCGTGGGCAGGGGGGAGGTGGTCGTGGTCATCGGCCCGTCCGGGTCGGGCAAGTCGACCCTGTGCCGGGCGATCAACCGGCTGGAGACGATCCACTCCGGCACGATCCTCGTGGACGGGCAGCCGCTGCCGGACGAGGGCAAGGCGCTGGCCCGGCTGCGCGCCGATGTCGGCATGGTCTTCCAGTCGTTCAATCTCTTCGCCCACAAGACCGTGCTGCAGAACGTCTCCCTCGGTCAGATCAAGGTCCGCGGACGCAAGAAGGAGGACGCCGACCGGCGTTCGCACGAACTGCTCGACCGGGTCGGGGTCGCCAACCAGGCGGACAAGTACCCGGCGCAGCTCTCGGGCGGTCAGCAGCAGCGCGTGGCGATCGCGCGGGCGCTGGCGATGGAGCCCAAGGTGATGCTCTTCGACGAGCCGACCTCGGCCCTGGACCCCGAGATGATCAACGAAGTCCTGGAAGTCATGCGGCAACTGGCCGCCGACGGCATGACCATGATCGTCGTCACCCATGAGATGGGCTTCGCCCGCTCGGCCGCCAACCGGGTCGTCTTCATGGCCGACGGCCGCATCGTCGAGGACCGCGCACCCGACGACTTCTTCACCCACCCGGAGAGCGACCGGGCCAAGGACTTCCTCTCCAAGATCCTCAAGCACTGAGCGGCGTGACGCAGGCCCATCACCCGACCCGGCGCTCCTCGACTACGATGTGTCCTTCACCCCGGTGGCACCGGGCACTTCGCGGCAGGAGCGGGGACGCCGCCACCGGAAGGGGCCCACCGCCCCCGACCCGCGGGGCGGCGGACCACGTCGGCCAGTCCCGTCCGGCGGCAGCCGGAGATCACTGCTCGCGCAGCGGAACCGTCACGTACGACGGGTCGTTCGCCGGCGAGGAGAAGGTCAGCTGCGCGCCGGACGGGTTGTGCTCGATGTAGAGCGGGTCCACCGTGTCGACGACCAGGGCGAGCCGGTGCCCGGCGGGCACGTCGTAGGCCGTGGAGAACAGCTCCAGATCCACGCCGAACGGCTCGCCGGGCGTACGCCCGTGGAAGGTGTACGGCGCGTTGCTGACCAGCTTGCCGAGGCCGAGCGGCCCCACGTCGTACAGATAGGCGACGAGGGTGCCGCTCTCCTTCGTCGGGGTGACGGTCGTGTGCAGTCTCGCCGCCCCGCGCACGTGCTGGGCGGTGGCGTACCGCTCCGACTGCCACACCGCCGCCCAGCGCCGGGGAAGCAGCGGTATGTACGCCGTCGGCGGCAGCTGCGCCACCTGGTCGAGGATGCTGGAGAGGAACACGATCCCGCCGTCCGCACCGGAGTTGACGTTCGCGCGGATGGTGGGTGACCCGGCGAGGTCGATCTTGCGGCGGGTCGCGGCCACCGACTTCCAGTCCGGGTACGTCTCGTAGCCGCCCGAGGAGCGGGGCTTGAGCCGGACGGGCTGCTCGCGGTCGACCCCGTTGGCGACGCCCCGCAGATGGTGGTCGAACCAGCGCCGGGTGTCGCTCCACACGTCGTTGGGCAGCCCGAGCAGACCGGTGATCTCCGGGGTGGCGTGGTCGCCGGGGCGCATCTGGAGCCGCTTGGGGCCGGTGAGCTTCTCGTAGAAGTCGGTGTACTGGTTGGGCGGGAAGACGGTGTCGCCCCAGGCGCCCGCGAGCATCACCGCCGTGCCGTTGCGGTTGAGCCGGTCCACATACGTCCCAGCTGAACGTTTCTTCCCCCACTCGATGATCGCCTGCTCGCGGGAGAGGTCGGAGGCGTAGAAGTCGCGGAAGATCGACCGCAGTTCGGCGCTTTGCCGGCCGACGACCCGGCCCGCGCCGTCGAGCACCGCGGCGGCCTGGACGGACTGGGTGCGCCCGGAGTAGATCGAGCCGATCAGATCGGCCCAGCCGCTCAGCGCGGCCACCACCTTGATCCGCTCGTCGTGCGCGGCGGTCAGCAGGCTGATCCCGGCGCCGTAGGAGACGCCCGCCATGCCGATCCGGCCGGCGTCGGAGGGCGTGTGGGCGAGCGCCCAGTCGATCACGCGTGAGGCGTCGGCCGTGTCCGGGGGACCGGCGACCTCGATCTCGCCGCCGGACTGCCAGAAGCCGCGCACGTTGTAGGTGACCACCACGTAGCCGGAGTCGGCGAGCTTCCGCGCCTGGGCCAGGTACTCGATCTGCGGCAGTCCCCAGCTGGTGGGGAGCACGATCAGCGGGTAGCGGGTCCGTCCGTCGGCGCCCGCGGGGGTGATGACGTTGGCCTTGAGGACCGTGCCGCCGTCGCCCGTGATGTCGACGAAGCGGACGGGGTCCGGCGCGGCCTGGGCGGTGGGGGCGAGTCCGAGGGCGCTTCCGGCGATCAGGGTCGCCGAGACGGCGCCCACGGCGGTCGTGCGCAGGGCCTTGCGGTGGGGTCCCACGGTCACTCCTCACTCGTGTCAGTGCAAAGTGACCGAACGGTAACCTCACTCCTTTACTCGGAGTAACCCGTCGGTAAGTTACGTGCCAGTAACGATTGTTGAGTTGTGGAGGACGTCAGGATTCCGAATGGGCCTTGCGTGGAGCGGGAGTCGGCAGAGGCGTCTGTGCCGCCTTCGTCACATCCCCGACCAGCTCCACCACATCCGGCCCGTACGCCTGGGAGTTGACCACCTTCAGCAGCAGCACGAACGACCGCGCACCGTACTTGCGGGCCAACCGCTCGTGGTGGCGGGCGAGATACCGGGTGGCGGCCTGATTGGTGATCGCCCGCTGCCCGCAGAACAGGAACACCGGCCGCGCCTCGTGCCGGTCGCCGGCGGTGAGCCGGGCCAGCATGACGTACTCCGTGATGCCCGGGTCCATACGGTAACGCTCGCCGCCGATCTGGAAGGCACCCCGGTCCGGGCCCGGCTCCGGATCCACGTTGACCCGCACCCCGGGCAGCATCGCCGCCATATGGGCGACCATCCTCCGGTTCGACCCGGGACCGCCCACGCAGAACTCCGTGCGCTCACCGAAGCCCTGATGCACCGCGTCCTGCGTCACCACCTGCACATGCGCCCCGCAGTCCTTGATCAGCGCCGAGAGCTCCAGCAGCGCGAACACGTCGAAGCGGTGCACCGCCGGCTCCGCCGTGGCCGGATCGCGGTTGACGACGAGCAGGGACTCGGAGTTCTGCGGCAGCCCGAAGAAAGCCTGCTTGCGGCGGAGCTTCCGCTTCCACAGATACGTACGGGCGATCCAGCCCAGCGCGGCACTGATGCCGGCGGCCACCACACCCAGAACGATGTTGCGCACGTCGTCAGTCATGGGCGCGCATGGTAGCGGTCCCACGCAAACTCGCGTTCGACGCGTACGGAAAAAGATGCCCGCCGGGGAACCGCAGGGACGCGGAAGACGCCCGTCGACGGTCCGCGGCACGCCCGGAGCGGCATTCCTGACGAGGGCATGGCGATGAACTAAGCTGCGCGGACGGTCTTTCACCGGAGGTGCGGATGCGTCGTCCCGTGGCACGGAAACTGGCGGTCCTGGCGGTCTCGGCGGCCGTCGTGTCGGTCGGGGCGGCGGCGCCGCCCGGCGCACACGACGACGACACCGGCGGGCGAACTCCCAAGACACCCGAGGCCGTCGGCTACGGCGGCGCCGTCTCCAGCGTCGACCCCGACGCCTCAGCGGCCGGCATCGAGATCCTGCGCAAGGGCGGCAACGCGGTCGACGCGGCCGTCGCCACCGCCGCCGCGCTCGGCGTCACCGAGCCCTACTCGGCCGGCATCGGCGGGGGCGGCTACTTCGTCTACTACGACGCCCGCTCCCGCACCGTGCACACCCTCGACGGCCGCGAGACCGCGCCGCTCACCGCCGACTCCGGGCTGTTCCTGGAGAACGGCAAGCCCATCCCGTTCGCCGAGGCCGTCAGCAGCGGCCTGGCCGTCGGCACGCCGGGCACGCCCGCCACCTGGCAGCGGGCGCTGGAGAAGTGGGGCAGCGACCGGCTCGGGACGGTCCTGAAACCCGCCGAACGGCTCGCGCGCGACGGGTTCACCGTCGACGAGACCTTCCGTGCGCAGACCGCCGCCAACGAGACCCGCTTCCGCTACTTCCCCGACACCGCCGAGCTGTTCCTGCCCGGCGGACGGCTCCCGGTGGTCGGCTCCACCTTCAAGAACCCCGATCTCGCCCGCACCTACGCCGAGTTGCGGCGCAAGGGCACCGACGCGCTGTACCGGGGCGACATCGGCCGGGACATCGTCAACACCGTCAACAAGCCGCCCGTGGACCCGGCTTCCGGCTGGAACGCCCGTTCCGGCGATCTGTCCGCGCGGGATCTGGCGGCCTACCGCGCCAAGGCGCAGCCGCCGACGAAGACCTCCTACCGGGGCCTCGACGTCTACTCCATCGCGCCCTCCTCGTCGGGCGGCACCACCGTGGGCGAGGCCCTCAACATCCTGGAGCGGACCGATCTGTCGAAGGCGAGCGAGGTCCGGTATCTGCACCGCTTCATCGAGGCGAGCAGGATCGCGTTCGCGGACCGGGGGCGCTGGGTGGGCGACCCCGCCTTCGAGGACGTACCGACGAGGGAACTGCTCTCGCAGAGGTACGCCGACTCGCGCGAGTGCCTGATCAAGGACGACGCGGTGCTCACCAGTCCGCTCGCGCCGGGTGACCCGCGTGATCCCCAGCCGTGCGAGGGTGGTGGTACGGCCGCTCCGACCACGTACGAGGGTGAGAACACGACGCATCTGACGACCGCCGACCGGTGGGGCAATGTCGTCGCCTACACGCTGACGATCGAGCAGACCGGTGGCAGCGGGATCACGGTTCCGGGGCGCGGGTTTCTGCTCAACAACGAGCTGACGGACTTCTCTTTCGCGCCGGCGAATCCTGCGGTGCACGATCCGAATCTGCCGGGGCCCGGGAAGCGGCCTCGGTCGTCGATCTCGCCGACGATCGTGCTCGACGGGGACGGGAAGCCGGTGGTGGCGTTGGGGTCGCCCGGTGGCGCGACGATCATCACCACCGTGTTGCAGACGCTGGTGGGGTTCCTGGATCGGGGGCTGCCGTTGGTCGAGGCGATTGCGGCACCTCGGGCGAGTCAGCGGAATGCCGCGCAGACGGAGCTGGAGCCCGGGTTGTACGGGAGCGAGGTGCGGGGGCAGTTGGAGGCCATGGGGCACAGCTTCAAGGTGAACCCGGAGATCGGGGCGGCTACGGCTGTGCAGCGGCTGCCGGGTGGGAAGTGGCTGGCGGCTGCGGAGAAGGTGCGTAGGGGTGGGGGGTCGGCGATGGTGGTGCATCCCGTGCGGTGAGTGAAAAGTGGGCCTGAGTCAAAGCTCCGGGGTGGGGATGTCCTGGGTGCGGAACGTGAGTTTGCCGTTCTCCGTGTCCACCGTCACCCTGTTGCCCTCCTTCACCCGGCCGTCCAGGAGGAGGCGGGAGAGCTGATTGTCGACCTCTCGCTGGATGGTGCGGCGCAGGGGGCGGGCGCCGTACTCGGGCTGGTAGCCGCGGCGGGCCAGCCAGTCGACGGCCGACTCGGTGAAGTCGATCGAGATGCCCTGGCCCTTGAGGCCGCGGCGGGTCGACTCCAGCAGCAGGTCGGTGATCTGCCGCAGCTCCTCGGACGTGAGCTGGCGGAACACCACGATCTCGTCGATGCGGTTGAGGAACTCCGGGCGGAAGTGCTCGCGCAGCGGCCGCAGGATCTGCTCGCGGCGGGCCTCCTCGTCCGCCTCGGCGCCGCCCGTGGCGAAGCCCAGGGTCGCCCCGCGCCGGGTGATCACCTCCGAGCCGAGGTTGCTGGTCATCACGATGACGGTGTTGGTGAAGTCCACCGTGCGGCCCTGGGAGTCGGTCAGCCGGCCGTCGTCGAGGACCTGGAGCAGGATGTTGAAGACATCCGGGTGGGCCTTCTCCACCTCGTCGAGCAGCAGCAGCGAGTACGGGTGGCGGCGCACCACCTCGGTCAGCTGACCGGCCTCCTCGTGGCCGACGTATCCGGGCGGGGCGCCGACCAGGCGGCTGACGGTGTGCCGCTCCTGGTACTCGCTCATGTCGAGCCGCACCATGCGGTCCACGCTGCCGAACAGGGCCTCCGCGAGGGCGCGGGCCAGCTCGGTCTTGCCGACGCCGGTCGGCCCGAGGAACAGGAAGCTGCCGATCGGGCGGTCGGGGCTGGCGAGCCCGGCGCGGGAGCGCATCACCGCGTCCGACACCACCCGTACCGCCTCGTCCTGTCCGACGACCCGCTGGTGCAGATGCTGTTCGAGGCCGAGCAGCCGGTCTTTCTCCTCCTCGGTGAGACGGCTGACCGGGATGCCGGTCTGCCGTGACACCACCTCGGCGATGGCCTCGGCGTCCACCACCAGGTCCTGGCCCTCGTCCACCTCGGTGCTGCTGCCGGCCTCGTCGATCCGGCGCTTCAACTCCACGATGCGGTCCCGGAGTTGTGTGGCCTGCTCGTACTGCTCGTCGGCGACGGCCTGGTCCTTGTCGCGAGTCAGCTGCTCGACCTCGCGCTCCAGCGCGCGGACGTCGGTGCCCTTGGTGCGGGCGCGCAGCCGTACCCGGGCGCCGGCCTGGTCGATGAGGTCGATGGCCTTGTCCGGCAGTCGGCGGTCGCTGAGGTAACGGTCGGACAGCTCCACGGCCGCCGTCAGCGCCTCGTCGGTGTAGCGGACCTGGTGGTGGGCCTCGTAGCGGTCGCGCAGTCCGCGCAGGATCTCGATCGCGTCGGCGGGCGTCGGCTCCGGGACCATGATCGGCTGGAAGCGGCGGGCGAGGGCCGCGTCCTTCTCGATCCGGCGGAACTCCTCCAGCGTGGTCGCGCCGACCACGTGCAGCTCGCCGCGGGCGAGGGCCGGCTTGAGGATGTTCCCGGCGTCCATCGAACCGCCCTCGCCGCCCGCGCCCGCGCCGACGACGGTGTGCACCTCGTCGATGAAGACGATCAGCCGGTCGGAGTGCGAGCGGATCTCCTCGACGATGTTGTTCATCCGCTCCTCGAAGTCGCCCCGGAACCGGGTGCCGGCGACCACGGCGGTCAGATCCAGGGCGACCACCCGGCGTCCGAGCAGCACATCGGGCACGTCCCCCTCGGCGATCCGCTGGGCCAGCCCCTCCACCACCGCGGTCTTGCCGACGCCCGCGTCACCGATCAGCACGGGGTTGTTCTTGCCGCGCCGGGAGAGCACCTCGACGGTCTGCTCGATCTCCTCGTCGCGCCCGATCACCGGGTCGATACGGCCCTCACGGGCGAGTTCGGTGAGGTCGCGGCCGTACTTGTCCAGGGTCGGGGTGCCCGTCGCCGGACGAGGTCGTTCGACGCGGGGCGGGGCCGACTCCGGGACCTCCGGGGGCAGGCCGGAGGGCGGGGTGAAGCGGGCCGCGTTGAGGATGTGCCCGGCGGCCGAGTCGGGGTTCGCCGCCAGGGCGCTGAGCACGTGCTCGGGGCCGATGTAACCGGCGCCGCTGGTCCGGGCCATCTCGTGCGCGTCCAGCAGGGCGCGCTTGACGGCCGGGGTCAGGGACAGCGAGGTGGGCGGCGGGGCGCTCTCCGGGCCGTGCTGGGCGGGGCCCGAGCGCTCGTCGATCTGCGAGGCCAGCGAATCGGGGTCCGCGCCCGCCCGGCTGAGCAGACTGCGGGTCGGCTCGGTGGCGAGCGCGGCCCGCAGCAGATGCTCGGTGTCCAGGTCCCGGCTGCCGTGCTCGGCGGCGTACTGGGCGGCGCCGCGCACCAGCTCCCGGGCCGGCTGGCTCAGCAGCCTCCCGATGTCTATCTGCCGGGGGCGGGGCCCGCCGAAGAAGCGTGCGAGGAATTCTCCGAAGGGGTCCGAGCCGTAGCCCTGCGGACCTGTGAACCCGCTGGTCATGGCCATCCGTTCCGGCGCCCTCGCGGGGGACCCCCCTCGGCCGGACGGAGCCGGAACCTCCGAGGGCCCGGGGCGCGCTCACTGCTCGACGTACGGTCCGGACGCGGGTGCCCGACCGTCTCGCTGTTACACACGCACGGGTCTGCTGCCGCGCGGGTGTGTCCCTGTGCCGCGTGAGGCGCACTCGTAGAACACCTTCGCACGATCGGTGTGGGGGAGCACCTCAGGAGAGGGCGGGCATGCTCGCGCGCCGGGAGTGACGAGGACACCGCTCGTCTCAGCGTTTCGCGTGGGGTGGTGGCGCTCGGCGCGGGGCGCGCGGTCCGGCGCGGTCGCGCGTCGCCGGGAGGCTCAGCGGGCCGTCAGGACGCGGGGACCGGACTCCGTGACGGCGATCGTGTGTTCCGCGTGGGCCGCGCGGGTGCCGTCGTCGGTGCGCAGGGTCCAGCCGTCGGCGGCGGCGTGGAAGCCGTCGGTGCCGCCCGCGATCACCATGGGCTCGATCGCGAGCGCCATGCCGGGGCGCAGGGGCATGCCGCGGCCCGGGCGGCCCTCGTTCGGCACCGACGGGTCCTCGTGCATACGGCGTCCGATGCCGTGGCCGCCGAAGCCGTCCGGGATGCCGTACCCCGCGGCGCGGCACACGCTGCCGATGGCGTGGGCGATGTCGCCGATGCGGTTGCCGACGACCGCCGCCTCGATACCGGCGGCCAGCGCCCGCTCGGCCGTCTCGATCAGCCGCAGGTCGGCGGGGCGCGGCGTGCCCACCGTGAAGCTGAGCGCCGAGTCGCCGACCCAGCCGCCCAGTTCGGCGCCGCAGTCGACGGAGACGAGGTCCCCGTCGCGCAGCCGGTAGCCGGTCGGGATGCCGTGCACGATGGCGTCGTTGACGGACGTGCACAGCACGGCCGGGAACGGGGTCGGCGCGAAGGAGGGCCGGTACCCCAGGAAGGGCGAGGTCGCGCCCGCCCCGCGCAGCACCTCCCGCGCCACCTCGTCCAGCTCCAGCAGGGAGACGCCCACGTCCGCGGCCTCGCGTACGGCCGTCAGCGCGCTCGCGACGACCTGGCCCGCCTCGTGCATGGCGTCGATCGATGTGTCGGTCTTCAGCTCCACCATGCCAATTACTATACCGGTATTAGAATGGGCGCCATGGTGCGCACCCCTCTCACCCCGGAAGAACGCGAACGCGGCGAACGGCTCGGCCGGCTGCTGCGCGAGGCGCGCGGCGACCGCAGCATGGCCGAGGTCGCGGCGGGCGCCGGCATCTCCGCCGAGACGCTCCGCAAGATCGAGACGGGGCGCGCCCCGACACCGGCGTTCTTCACGGTGGCGGCGCTGGCTGTCGAGCTGGGCCTGTCGATGGACGAGCTGGCGGTGCACTGCGTCCGGAGCGCCCCGCTCGCCGCGTGACGTCTCACCCCCGTCCGGGCCCGTCATGCGTACCTTGCGTTCCCGCCGAAAACTCCCTGTAGCGCTGCCGTAACACGGCTGGTGTTGCCTACGGAGCGGAATACTCCAGTTTCTGGCGGGAGTTGGCTATGGCGACGGAGCGACTTCCGGGCCGCATCCGGGAGTTCACGAGCTACCTCAACGGGCTGCTGGAGCGCCTGGACCAGTCCGGCGGCTGGTGCGGGGTGTTCTGGCAGCGGGACCCCGAGGGTATGCGGGCCTGCCTCGAGGGGCGTGAGCTGCCGCCGTGGGACGTGATGGAGGCCCTGCTCCAGGATCTCGCCGCCGCACATGGCCCCCGCGCCGCCGAGTCCGAGACGGCCAGGGCCCGCACCCTGCACGCCGCCGCCCTCGCGGCCCACGACACCCGCCCCGGCGCCCGCGAGGCCCTCGCCGACCGCCTCGACGTCATGCTCCGCGAACAGCGCTACGCCGCGGAACGCCGAGCGGCCCTGAGCCACGCCCTGGCCACCGCCCCCACGGCCACCGAGGCCCTCCGGGCCGACCTGGCCTGGGCCGAGGACGACCACGCCCGCGCCACGGCCCGCTGCGCGGAACTCCGCGCCCGGATCGACCACCTGAACCGCCGGGAACGCGGCGAGGCGGGCCCCGGCCGCGAGAGCGAACGCGGGGCGTTCACCGCCCGTACGGCACCCTGGGCCCCCTTGGCGCCGCCACCCGCGTGGGCCGCTGAGCGCACCCTCGCCCCGGACACCGCACGGGCAACAGCGCCGGCCTCCGCGACATCGCCCTCCCCGTCACCGGCCCCCGAGCCCGCACCTGCCCCCGCTCCCACCCGCACACCCGCACCCACCCCCACGTCCGCCGCCACCCCGGACCCAGCCCCCAAGCCCGCCAAGCCCCG
>NZ_JAOCQE010000219.1 GCF_025290915.1 Streptomyces sp. 15-116A
CGGCGCGGACCCCGGCCGGGGGGCGCTCGCGAGGGCGCGCACCGCGTGGAGTGCGCCCCTTGCGCCCCCCGCGCCCGCCGGTACGCCCGCGCGATGGTGCCGGCCGTCGCTGTGCAGCAGAACACCGGGCGCGAAGGGGCGCAGTACGAGCCCTTCGAGCCCCTGGTTCCGGTGCAGTTCCGGATAGGCCGTGGACAGCAGCTGCCCGATTCTGTCGAGCCGGAAGCCGTCGACCTTCTCGGTCGCCATGCGGCCCCCCACCGTGTGGGCGGCCTCCAGGACCGTGGTGGTGACTCCTGCGCTGGTCAGTCGTCGCGCCGCGGAGAGTCCGGCGATCCCGGCCCCTACGACGACGACGTCCGCCTGGTACGTGGGCTCAAGCACGTGCCCCTCCTCGAGGTTGCGCGGGCGCTGGAGACGTCATGCCCTCAACACGCCCAAGGAATACCCGAGTTCTGCTCGAGGTTAGGGCCGTGATCGGCCTGCGGGGGTCGCGCATCGACCGGGGCACGGGCGCACGACGGTCGCACAGATGTGCCCGGAAGGGGTCCCGCCGACCCTCCGAACGGCCGGCGCCCCGCAGGTCCGGCCGCCCTCACAGCCCTCGCCGATCGCCCCCTACAGCGCCGCCCTGATCGCCCCCTCGATGTCCGGGAACGCGAACCGGAAGCCCGACTCCAGCAGCCGCGCCGGCACCACCCGCGCACTGCCCAGCACATCACCGGCCATCTCGCCCAGCACCGTACGCAGCACGGGCGCCGGCACCGCGAACACCGCCGGCCGGCGCAGCACCCGCGCCATCGCCTCGGTGATCTCACGGTTGGTCAGCGGCTCAGGGGCGGTCAGATTGAACGGCCCGGACAGGCCCTCGGTGTCCAGCAGATGCCGGAGCGCGGCCACCTCGTCGTGCAGGGCGATGAACGACCAGTACTGCCCCCCGCTGCCCAGCCGCCCGCCCAGCCCGGCCCGGAACAGCGGGAACAGCCGCCCCCACGCCCCGCCCCCGCGCGCCACCACCAGCCCGGTCCGGGGGAACACGGTCCGCACGCCCGCCTGAACCGCCGGCTCCGCCGCCGCCTCCCACTCCACGCACAGCCGGGGCAGAAAACCCTCCCCGGGCGGCGCGCTCTCGTCGACGACCCGGTCGCCGGTCTCGCCGTAGTAGCCGATCGCGCTGCCGCTCACGAACACCCGCGGCCGTACGTCCCCGGCCAGTCCGGCGACGGCCTCGGCCAGCGCGGCGGTGCCCCGCACCCGGCTCGCCCGGATCCGCGCCTTGTACTCGGCCGTCCACCGCCGGTCGCCCACCCCGGCCCCCGCCAGATTGACCACGGCGTCGCAGCCGGCCAGCCCCTCGGCGTCCACCGTGCCCCGCTCCGGGTCCCACCGGATCTCGTCCGCCGACCGGGGCGCACCCCGCACCAGACGCACCACCTCGTGCCCGTCCGCCGTCAGGGACCACACCAGGGCACTGCCGATGAGCCCGGACGCACCGGCCACCGCGATTCGGGAACGTTCCATGGCCCCCATCCTGCCCCGCACCCCGCGAAAAGCACGTGCAGGGCGGGCGCCCGCGCGACGTACAGTGACGTCCATGTCCGAGCCGCTCATACGCACCGCCCGCCCCGACGACGAGGCGGAACTGGCCCGACTCGACCACGAGACCTGGTCGCCGCTGCACGCGGTCACCCCGCGCCCGCAGTCGCCGTACGAGCCGTTCTTCCGCGAGCACGCCGGGCCGGGCGACCATCTCGTCGCCGAGTACGACGGCCGCCTCGTGGGCTACGTCCGGCTCGGCTTCCCCACGCCGCTCGCGTCCAACGCGCACGTCCGGCAGATCCGCGGCCTCGCCGTCGCCGAGGAGGTCCGCGGCAAGGGCGTCGGCCGGGCGCTGGTGCGGGCCGCCGTGGCCGACGCCCGCGAGCGGGGCTTCCGCCGCATCACCCTGCGCGTCCTCGGTCACAACACGCCCGCCCGCGCCCTGTACGAGTCCGAGGGCTTCGTCGTGGAGGGCATCCAGCCGGGGGAGTTCTGCCTGGAGGGCACCTACGTCGACGACGTACTGATGGGGCAGTCGCTGCTCTGACCCGGCGTCACGAGGTGACCAGCTCGCCCGTGTCCACCCGTGCCGTCGCCCCCGCCGCCCGCCGTGCGTCGTCCGCCACCTCGGCCGCCGTCAGCACATAGCCGGTCTCGGTGTCCGAGGTGGAGCGGGCGAACACCACGCCGTACACGCGCCCGTCGGTGGTCAGCAGCGGCCCGCCCGAGTTGCCGGGCCGGACGGTGGAGCGGATCGAGTAGATCTCACGGGTCACCGTCCGGTCGTTGTAGATGTTCTGGCCCCTGGCCTGCACCCGGCTCGCGACCGTGGCCGCCTGCAGATTCAGGTCGCCGTCCTGCGGATAACCCGCGACCACCGCCGAGTCGCCCCGGCCGGCGTCCTGGTCGAACCGCAGCACCGGCGCCTGAAGACCGGGCACGTACAGCACGGCCACGTCCTTCTGCGGGTCGAACAGCACCACCCGCGCCTCGTACGCCCGGCCCACCCCGCCGACCCGCACCGTCGGCTCGTCGATCCCGGCCACCACATGGGCGTTGGTCATGACCCGCTCCCGCGCGTACACGAAACCGCTGCCCTCGCGGCCCTGGGTGCCCGCGACACCCTCGACCTTCACCGTGCTGCGCTGGGCCGCCCTGGTCGCCGCCGCCGTGACGCTGTCGCCGGTGGGCGCGGCGACCTCGGCGGTCGACTCGTTCTCGAACGGGTTGAACACCTGCGGGAAACCGGCCTCGGTCAGCGCCGAGGTGGCCCGGGAGAACCACCCCGGAGTGGTGTCCGGCATCGCGTCCTGCACCGCGCCCAGCAGCCGCGAGTCGCGGATCGCCGAGGTGATCAGCGGCGACGAGGAGGCGCCGAGCACCGACGCGGCCACCCACGCCACGATCAGCACGGCCACCGAGTTGGCCACCGCCCCGCCGACCCCGTCCGCCACCCGCAGCGGCCCCCGGTCCAGCTCCCGCCGCAGCCGCAGCGCCAGACGCCCCGCCAGCTCGTGGCCCACCGCCGCAGGCAGCAGCACCGTCACCACGGCCGTCACCGTCGCCTTCGTGGTGCCCGGCGTCACCAGGTCCATCACCCACGGCAGGATCCACACGCCGACGACCGCACCGCCCACGAAACCCGCCAGCGACACACAGCCCGCCAGCAGTCCGCGCCGGTACCCGGACGCCGCGTAGGCCACGACGACCAGCACCAGCAGGATGTCGAGCAGATCCACGCACGCCGCCTTTCTCTCGGGCCGGCTCATCCGCGAAGGAGCGGCCTCACGGGCCCTCTCATACGTGGCTGAGCGGCCCGGTGATCAGCCACGCGCGCGAACGGCCGGCGAACCGACCGGCCACGCACGCGTGCACACGGGAAAACGTCGCGGACGGGGACGATGGTTCCACCAGGTGGCAGAACACACATCGCGGGCGGAGCGGATCGGACTCACAGTGGTCCCATGCGTTTCGTCAGGAGATCACGGGGGATGCGAAAACGCCGCGCCTCCCGGATATCCGGCGGGCCCGGCACCCCGCGCCTGCCACGGGCCGTCACGGTGGCGCTCGGCTGTCTGCCGGGCACCGCCGCGGCCGTCGCCCTCGTGCTGTGCGCGTACGGCGTCGAGACCGCCGCCGGGGAACAGGCCGCCGCCGCGCAGCCCGCGGGGCCCGCCTACGCGGCACCCCGCCCGTCCATCGTGCCCCGCTCGGTCTGGCTCGACGGCGCCCAGCGCAAGCAGCCGCCGCCGCGCTACGACGACGAGGTCGTCGCCGTCTTCATCCACCACACCGACTCGCCCAACGGCTACGACTGCGCCGACGCGCCCGGCATCATCCGGTCCCTCTACGAGGGGCAGACCCTCGGCCGCCACTGGGACGACCTCGGCTACAACTTCGTCGTCGACAAATGCGGCACCGTCTACGAGGGCCGCGCCGGCGGCGTCGACCGGCCCGTCACCGGAGCGCACACCCAGGGCTTCAACCACCGCACCACCGGCATCGCCGCCCTCGGCACCTTCACCGCAGGGGTGCCCGTGCCGGACGAGATGCTCCGGTCCATCGCCGCGGTGGCCGCCTGGAAACTCGGCACGTCCGGCACCGACCCGCGCGGCGAGGTCCGGCTGGTCTCCAGCAACGGCGGCAGCCGGTACGCCGCCGGCACCACCGCCACGCTGCCCGCCCTCGCGGGCCACAGCGACGGCTACATGACCGACTGCCCCGGAGCCGCCCTGCACGCCCGCCTGCCGGACATCAGAACGCTCGCCGCCCGCATCCAGGGCCGTCCCGACACCGCACAGGCCGCGCACAGCGCCGTCGCAGCGGCAGCACAACCCGCCGCCCTACCGTCGCCCACGAACGTCACAGCAGCAGACCGGAGGTGGGGCCGATGAACACCGGCAACGACCCGCGTCCCCGAAGTACCACCTGGGCGGACGCCCTGCGCGGCCCGTGGACGGCGCTGTGCGCCGCGGCGGCCGTCATCCTGGGCCCCGCGGCCCACACGGCGTCCACCCTCATGCAGGCCAACGCGGCGCCCCGCCACCAGGCGCTCGGGCAGGACCGGGAGAAGGCCACGCTGTGAACCGGCTGTTCAGCCGCGGAACCGCGCCCACAGCCGGGGGTAGCGCTCGGCGAGCTGCGCCTCGTTCTCGAAGTCGATCGGCGTGCCCTCGGGTTCCGCAGGACCGGGCGGCAGATCCAGATCGGGGGCCACGGTGCCGGTGAGCTGCTCGTACGCCTCGTCCGCCGCGTAGCCGAGCTCCTCGCCGTCGCCGTCGATCTCCTCGTCGAAGTCGTCGAGCAACTCGGCGAGCAGGTCCGGGTCGTTGTGCAGCGCCCCCTCGAAGACCTCGCGGCCCTGGCCGATCAGCCAGCACCGGAAGAAGTCGAACGCGTCGTCGCTGGCGCCGTCGAGGAGCACCCAGGCGGCTCCCCACAGGTCCCAGGTGTAGGCGCGGTGATAACGCGACTCGAAGTGACGGGCGAAGTCCAGCACCGACTCCGGGTCCAGCTGCACCAGCCGCTCCACCAGCAGATCGGCCTGCTCCTCCGGGTCACCCCCGGCGTCCTCGCGGGCGGCGTCGATCAGCTCCCAGAACTCCGTCTCGTCCATCACGGCTCCAGCATCGGCCCTGGGGACGGGGGTCGCACCCGGAGTGCGGGGATCGGATTGCGGCGAAATCGGAGGGCGGGGACGCGCGTACGAGGCTCACCGCGGCCGGTACAGCTCCGCGAGCCGGGCCGCCTCCGCCGCGAAGCGCTCCCGCAGCGACTCGGGCGCCAGGATCTCCACCTCCGCACCGAGCGCCGTGAGCTGGGTGTGGGCGACCTCCTCGGACTCCACGGGCAGCGTCAGCGTCACCCAGCCCTCGTCGTCCGGCGCGCCCGCCGCCGCCAGGGCCTCCCGGGCGGACAGCGGGTCCACGACGTGCCGCAGCCGGCGTGCGCCGTGCTCCGACAGCCGTACGACGACCTCGGCGCGCAGGATCGAGCGGGCGAACTGCTCCGCCCGCTCCGCCCAGAACGCGGGCAGATCGAAGTCCTCCGCGCGCTCGAAGCGCTCTTCGCCCGGGTCGACGGCCGTGAAGCGGTCGATGCGGTACACCCGGAACGACTCCCGCCCGGCCACGCGCGCGCAGAGGTACCAGACACCCGCCTTGAGCACGAGCCCGTACGGCTCCAGCTCGCGCCGTACCTCGCTCTCACCGCGCCGGTACCGTGCGCTGATCCGGCGGTCGTCCCACACCGCGTCCGCCACGGCGGGCAGCAGCTCGGGGGTCTTCGGCTCGCGGAACCAGTCGGGGGCGTCCAGATGAAACCGCTGGCCCGCGGTGCGGGAGGCGTCCCGCAGGGAGGGGAGCAGGGCGGCGGAGACCTTGAGCCGGGCCGCCGAGGCGGCGTCCTCCAGCCCCATCTCGCGCAGCGCGCCCGGCACACCGGACAGGAACAGCGCCTCGGCCTCGCTGCGGGCCAGCCCCGTCAGCCGGGTCCGGTACCCGCCGACCAGCCGGTATCCGCCGGCCCGCCCCCGGTCGGCGTACACCGGCACCCCGGCCTCCGACAACGCTTGCGCGTCCCGCGTCACCGTCCGCTCGGACACCTCCAGCTCCCGCGCGAGCTCGGCGGCGGTCATGGAGGCCCGATTCTGCAACAGCAACACCATCTTGATCAGCCGAGCAGCCCGCATGCGCCCATGATGCCCGGGCGCTGCCGCCCCCGGCCCCCCGCATCGGCCCTGAACGGGCCTCGTCCTCGAACGCCGGACGGGCTGAGTTGCCCATCCGGCGCCTTGTTGTCCGACCGAGTCGGGTGGTGGGTGGGCGCAGGCCGGGGTCTGGGGGCGGAGCCCCCAGGGGCGCGCACCCCCACCGGCCTGCACCCACCCCCGAACTACAGCCCGTACTTCTCGCGCGCTTCCTTCACGGCCGTAGCCTTCACCTCACCGCGCCGCGCCAACTGCGCCAGCGCCGCCACGACGATCGACTCCGCGTCGACCCCGAAGTGCCGCCGCGCAGCCTCCCGCGTGTCCGACAGACCGAAGCCATCCGCGCCCAGCGACGACCAGTCCTGCTCGACCCACTGCGCGATCTGATCCGGCACCTGCCGCATGTAGTCGGACACGGCCAGCACAGGCCCTTCCGCCCCCGCCAGCGCCTGCCGCACGAACGGCACCCGCTCCTCACCCCGCAGCAGCGCCTCGTCCGCCTCCAGCGCGTCCCGCCGCAGCTCGCTCCAGGACGTCGCCGACCACACGTCCGCGGCGACACCCCACTCCTCCGCCAGCATCCGCTGCGCGGCCAGCGCCCAGTGGATCGCCGTACCGGAGCCGAGCAGCTGGATCCGCGGCGCGTTCGCCGGCACCGTCACGCCCGCCGACTCCGCCGTGTTGAAGCGGTACAGGCCCTTGACGATGCCCTCGTCGATCCCGGGCACGCCCGGCTTCGCCGGCTGCGGCAGCGGCTCGTTGTAGACGGTCAGGTAGTAGAAGACGTTCTGGTCCTCGCCCGGCGCCGCCTCGCCGTACATCCGGCGCAGACCGTCCTTGACGATCGTGGCGACCTCGTACGCGAACGCCGGGTCGTACGTCAGCGCCGCCGGGTTGGTCGCCGCGATGACCGGCGAGTGACCGTCCGCGTGCTGCAGACCCTCACCCGTCAGCGTCGTACGGCCGGCCGTCGCGCCGACGAGGAAGCCGCGGCCGAGCTGGTCGCCGAGCTGCCACATCTGGTCGGCCGTGCGCTGCCAGCCGAACATCGAGTAGAAGATGTAGAACGGGATCATCGGCTCGCCGTGCGTCGCGTACGACGTCGACGCGGCGATGAAGTCGGCCATCGAACCGGCCTCGGTGATCCCCTCGTTGAGGATCTGGCCGTTCTCGGCCTCCTTGTAGTACATGAGCTGGTCGCGGTCGACCGGCTCGTACGTCTGGCCCTTGGGCGAGTAGATCCCGAGCGACGGGAACAGCGACTCCATGCCGAAGGTGCGCGCCTCGTCCGGCACGATCGGCACCCAGCGCTTGCCGGTCTCCTTGTCGCGCACCAGGTCCTTGACCAGCCGCACGAACGCCATGGTCGTCGCCACGTTCTGCGAGCCGGACCCCTTGTCGAACGCGGCGAACGCCTTGTCGGCGGGCGCGGGCAGCGGCGCGACCGGGTGGACTCGGCGGGCCGGGGCGGGACCGCCGAGGGCGGCGCGGCGCTCCTTCAGGTAGCGGACCTCGGGGGAGTCGGCACCGGGGTGGCCGTAGGGCACGACCCCGTCGACGAAGTCGCTGTCCTTGATCGGCAGGCCGAGGCGGTCGCGCATCGCCTTGAACTCGTCCACCGTCAGCTTCTTCATCTGGTGGTTGGCGTTCTTCGAGGCGAAGCCCTCACCGAGGGTGTGGCCCTTGACCGTCTGGGCCAGGATCACGGTCGGCGCGCCCTTGTGGGCGAGCGCCGCCTTGTACGCGGCGTACACCTTGCGGGCCTCGTGGCCGCCGCGCGAGACGTGGAAGCACTCGAGGATCTTGTCGTCGCTCAGCAGCTTCGCCATCTCGGCGAGCGCCGGGTCCTTGCCGAAGAAGTCCTCGCGGATGTAGGCGGCGCTGCGCGTCTGGTACGTCTGGATCTGCGCGTCGGGTACCTCGCGGAGCCGGCGTACCAGCGCGCCGGTGGTGTCGAGCTGGAACAGCTCGTCCCAGGCGGTGCCCCACAGGGTCTTGACGACGTTCCAGCCGGCGCCGCGGAACTGGGCCTCCAGCTCCTGCACGATCTTGAAGTTGGCGCGCACCGGGCCGTCGAGGCGCTGCAGGTTGCAGTTGATGACGAAGGTGAGGTTGTCCAGCTCCTCGCGGGCGGCGAGCGCGAGGGCCGCCGTCGACTCGGGCTCGTCCATCTCGCCGTCGCCGAGGAACGCCCACACGTGGGAGGCGGAGGTGTCCTTGATGCCGCGGTTGGTCAGGTAGCGGTTGAAGCGCGCCTGGTAGATCGCGGAGAGCGGGCCGAGGCCCATGGAGACCGTGGGGAACTCCCACAGCCAGGGCAGGCGCCGCGGGTGCGGGTACGACGGCAGGCCGTTGCCGCCGGCCTCACGGCGGAAGTTGTCGAGCTGCTCCTCGCTGATCCGGCCGTCGAGGAAGGCGCGTGCGTAGATGCCGGGGGAGGCGTGGCCCTGGATGTAGAGCTGGTCGCCCGAGCCGTCGGTCTCCTTGCCGCGGAAGAAGTGGTTGAAGCCGGTCTCGTAGAGCCAGGCCGCGGAGGCGAAGGTGGCGATGTGGCCGCCGACGCCGTACTTGCTGCCGCGGGTCACCATGGCGGCCGCGTTCCAGCGGTTCCAGGCCGTGATCCGGGCCTCCATCTCCTCGTCGCCGTCCACTGCGGGCTCGGCGGCGGTGGGGATGGTGTTGACGTAGTCCGTCTCGAGGAGCTTCGGCAGCGCGATGCCGGCGCCCTCGGCGCGCTCCAGCGTGCGCCGCATCAGGTACGCGGCACGGTGCGGGCCGGCCGCCTTGGCGACCGCGTCCAGCGAGGCCTGCCATTCGGCGGTCTCCTCCGGGTCGCGGTCGGGGAGCTGGTCGAGCGCGCTCGGCTGGATGGCGTTGGGGTCGGTCATGTCGCCGCCTTCCTCAGTCGAAGGGGGTTCCCTCATCTGGTAAGGGTTCGGGGGTGCCCTTGGTCTTTGGCAGGACAGGGCTGGCGGGCTTGGGTGCAAGCCCGCCGGTGACTGTAACTCCCTGATCGATGATCGATCAAAGGGTTGAGGGCCAAAACCTCTTGATCCCGAGAAAGTCGGCACGGGGTGCCTCCGGCGGTGGCACCGGGTGACTGTTCTGGAGGGGGTTTGTGCAGGTGAGCGCGGTAGAGCTCGGATGGAGGGGGGAGCGCCGGCGAGTGCGGGTGAGTGGTGGCTGGTCGCGCAGTTCCCCGCGCCCCTGAAGGGGCGCGGGAGACGTCAGGCGCGAGGGGCGCAGCCCAGGACGTGGGCCTTCACCAGCTCGGCGATGCGGGGGTCGCGGCGCTTGAACGCCGCCACCAGCTCCTCGTGCTCCTCGGCGTACGACTGCTGGACCGTGCCCAGCCAGCGGATGGACAGCGCGGTGAACACCTCGATGCCCAGGCCCTCCCAGGTGTGCAGCAACACGGAGTTGTCGGCGGCACGCACCAGTTCCCGGTGGAAGCCGACCGTGTGGCGGACCTGGGCCGTGCCGTCGGCGGCGCGGTCGGCGTCGTACAGCGCGGCGACGTGCGGTTCCAGCGCCGAGCAGTCCTCCGCGAGACGGGCCGCCGCGAGCTCGGCGGCGATGGCCTCCAGGCCGGCCCGGACGGGGTAGCTCTCCTCCAGGTCGGCGGCGGTGAGATTCCGCACCCGCACGCCTTTGTTGGGTGCCGACTCGATCAGCCGCAGCGACTCCAGCTCG
The DNA here is from genome assembly GCF_025290915.1 of Streptomyces sp. 15-116A. GTDB lineage: Bacteria > Actinomycetota > Actinomycetes > Streptomycetales > Streptomycetaceae > Streptomyces. The sequence goes on from NZ_JAOCQE010000219.1 coordinate 9,941, forward strand.
CGCAGGGCCTCCCTGACGGGTGTCTGGCTGACCTCCAGCTCGGTCGCGATCCGCCGCTCCACGATCCGCTCGCCCGGCTGCCAGCGACCGCTGATGATCCCCTCCAGGATGTGCTCGCGGATCTGTTCGCGCAGCGAGTGGATGACGGGGGCGGTCATGGGGGCTCCTTAGGGAGGGCGCTGACGTTTAGACAATACGGCGGGTTCGCTCCGTGGGTAGGGCGGGTGGGGGTGCTTTCGTGCAGGTGAGACGAGACTTACACGCCTAAGAGCTCGGTGAGATGTGTCGTTGGGCGGGTGCGGGTTGTCTGTGGCTTGTCGCGCCCACGCGGCGGTAGCCGCATATCGAATACAGCCCCGCGCCCCTGAAACGTCGGTGCCCTCGCCCGGGGGTTCCAGGCGAGGGCACCGACACTGAGCCGAGAGGCGTCTTACAGGCCGAGCTCGACCTCGAACTCGCCCGCCTCCAGGATCGCCTTGACCGCCGTCAGGTAACGGGCCGCGTCGGCGCCGTCGACCAGGCGGTGGTCGTAGGACAGGGTCAGGTACGTCATGTCACGGACGCCGATGACCGGGCCGTCCTCGGTGTCGATGACCGCCGGGCGCTTGACCGTGGCGCCGATGCCGAGGATGGCGACCTGGCCCGGCGGCACGATGATCGTGTCGAACAGCGCGCCGCGCGAACCGGTGTTGGAGATGGTGAAGGTCGCGCCGGACAGCTCGTCCGGGGTGATCTTGTTGCCGCGGACCTTGCCCGCCAGCTCCGCCGTGGCCTTGGCGATACCGGCGAGGTTGAGGTCACCGGCGTTCTTGATGACCGGGGTCATCAGGCCCTTCTCGGAGTCCACCGCGATACCGATGTTCTCGGTGTCGAAGTAGGTGATGGTCCCCTCGGCCTCGTTGATCTTGGCGTTGATGGCCGGGTGGGCCTTCAGCGCCTGGGCCGCGGCCTTGACGAAGAACGGCATCGGGGAGAGCTTGACGCCCTCACGCGCCGCGAACGCGTCCTTGGCCCGGGCGCGCAGCTTCATCAGGCGGGTGACGTCGACCTCGACGACCGAGGACAGCTGGGCCTGCTCGTGCAGGGCCTTGACCATGTTGTCGCCGATGACCTTGCGGATCCGCGGCATCTTCACGGTCTGACCGCGCAGCGGGGAGGCCTCCAGGACCGGCGCCTTCTTCGCGCCGGCGGCCGGGGCGGCCGCGGCGGGAGCCGGGGCAGCGGCGGCGGCCTTCGCGGCCTCGGC
>NZ_JAOCQE010000022.1 GCF_025290915.1 Streptomyces sp. 15-116A
GCCGGCACCGGCGGTCTGTGCGATGCCCCGCAGGCCGCCTCCGTTGGTCTCGCTCACCAGGCGGTCCACCGCCGCCGTGCCCGAGCTGTAGCCGGTCCCTGTGGCCGGCTCGGGCACGGCGGCTCCCCTCCTGGACGTCCCGTAGAGCACCTGTTCCAGGCCGGACACCAGGCGACGCACGTCCACCTGGGGGCGCACCACGAGCCGCAGGAAGCGACTGGAGGAACCGATCTTGTTGCCGCACTCGCGGACCAGGATCCGGTGCTCGGTGAGCATGCGGTCCCGGACCACCGTCCCCTCCGCGCCCACGGGCAGGCGTACGAAGAGGAAGTTGCCCTGCGAGGGGTAGACCGTCAGACCGGGCAGGGAGGACAGCTGCCCGGACATGTCCATACGGTCCCGGCGCACCTGGTGCAGGCTCTGCGCGTACTCGGCGCCGTGCTCCTTCAGCATGAACACCACATGCTCGGCGAAGGAGTTGAGGTTCCACTTGGGCAGCATCGAGCGCACGCGGCCCGCGAGGGCCGGGTTGGCGACCAGGTAGCCGAAGCGAACCCCGTGCAGGCCGAAGTTCTTGCCGAGGCTGCGCAGCACGATCACGTTGGGCCGCAGCATCGCCTCCTGCACCACCGACGGCTCCGCCTCAGCGTCGGCGAACTCCAGGAAGCTCTCGTCGATCACCACCAGATCGAGGTCGGCCATCGCGTCCATGAACTGCACGATCGCGTGCTTGTGCAGAAAGCCGCCGTCGGGGTTGTTCGGGTTGCAGATGACCGCGACCCGGGTGCCGCGCGCTCGGATGAACTCGGCGTACTGCGCGAGGTCGAGGGCGAAACCGCTGGACTCCTGGAGCGGGAACATGTCGACCCGCTTGCCGGTCTCCATGGGCTGGTCGGTCCAGCGGCCGAAGGTGGGGACGGGCACGGCGAGGGACTCCCGGACCAGCAGATGGTCGATCCAGGTGATCAGCTCCGTCGAGCCGTTGCCCATCGCCACGCACTGCGGCGGGAGTTGGAGCAGGCTGCACAGCTCGGCCGTGATGGTGTCGGCGCTGCTCGGGTAGTACGTGATGATGTCCCGCAGCCGGACCGCCATCTCCTCGAACATCGCCGGGGTGGGGAAGTACGGATTGCAGGGGATGCAGAAGTCCACCGGTCCGGCCCCGTCGCTCTCCCGTGCCAGCGCCGCCATCGACGGGCTGTGCGCCGCCGTGGTGCGGAACAGCGAGGTGACGTTGTCGGCCAAGGGAACCTCCGTGGGCGGCGGGCCCGCTGGGGAGGAACGGGCCCGTCATGCGTGGGTGGCCCGCGCGGGGGAGCACGGGCCACCCAGGAGTACGGAGTCGGCCGAGAAGCCGTTCAACTCATGTGAGGAAAATGTGACGGCCGTGGCTCACGAGCCGAACGCGTGAACCGTCGTCGTCCGGTACGTCTCGCCCGGCCGCAGCACCGTTGACGGGAACGACGGCTGGTTGGGCGAGTCCGGGAAGTGCTGCGTCTCCAGGCACAGCCCGTCGCCCTGCCGGTAGACGCGCCCGCCGGTGCCCACGAGGGTGCCGTCGAGGAAGTTGCCGGAGTAGAACTGCAGCCCCGGCTCGTTGGTGCTGACCCGCAGGGTCCGGCCCGAGGACGGGTCGCGCAGGGTCGCCGCGTGCTCCGGACGGTCGGTGATGCCCTTGTCGAGCACCCAGTTGTGGTCGAAGCCCTGCCCGTACAGCACCTGCTCGTGCGGGGTGCGGATGTCCCGGCCCACCGGCTTGGCCCGCCGGAAGTCGAACGGCGTGCCCGCGACCTTGGCCAGCTCGCCCGTGGGGATCAGCCCCTTGTCGACCGGCGTGAACCGCGACGCGGCGATGGACAGCTCGTGGTCGTGGATGGTGCCGCTGCCTTCGCCGGCGAGGTTCCAGTACACGTGGCTGGTGAGGTTGACGACGGTGACCTTGTCGGTGGTCGCCTCGTAGTCGATCCGCCAGTCGCCGTGCCGGGTCAGCGTGTACGTCACCGTCGCCTTCAGCGTGCCCGGGTAGCCCATCTCCCCGTCCACGCTGGTGTGGTGCAGCCGCAGCCCGACGTCCGCGCCCTCGGTGAACGGCTCGACGTCCCACACCCGCTTGTCGAAGCCCTGCGCCCCGCCGTGCAGGCTGTTCTCACCGTCGTTGACCGACAGCTGGTAGGCCGTGCCGTCCAGGGTGAAGCGGCCCTTGTCGATGCGGTTGCCGTACCGGCCGATCAGGGCGCCGAAGTACGGGCTGGAGGCGACGTAGTCCTCGAGGTTGTCGAAGCCGAGCGAGACGTTGGCGTACCGCCCGCGTCGGTCGGGGACCTCCAGCGACTGCACGATGCCGCCGTAGGACAGGACCTTCATCCGGGTCCCGCCGTTCTCCAGCGACCACCGGTACACCTTCGTACCGTCGCCGAGCTTCCCGAAGAGTTCCTTCACCGGCTTCCTGCCTCCAGAGGCGTATGCGGTGCCACCGAGGGTGGCAGCAGTGAGACCGGCGGCGGCTGCCCCGGCGATAACGGTGCGTCTGCTCAGTTCCATACGGCAGCTCCTAAAGAGGGAGTGGGACAACACCCCTAGGGGCGCGGGGCAGGGCCGATATGCGGCTCCGCCGCGTGGGCGCGACCAGCCACAACGGACCCGCAGTCACCCCACGACCGAAGCGACCTGCCCCCTATGAACCGACCTTGCGCTTGTTCCACACGTCGAACCCGACCGCCGCCAGCAACACAAGCCCCTTGATGACCTGCTGCCAGTCCGTGCCGATCCCGACGAGATTCATACCGTTGTTCAGCACACCCAGGACCAGACCGCCGATGATCGCCCCGAGCACGGTGCCGACCCCGCCGCTCATCGACGCACCGCCGATGAAGGACGCCGCGATCGCCTCCAGCTCGAAGTTCAGGCCGGCCTTGGGAGAGGCCGCGTTGAAGCGGGCGGCGAACACCAGCCCCGCCAGGGCCGCGAGCATGCCCATGTTCAGGAAGACCAGGAAGGTCACCTTCTTGTCCCGCACACCCGACAGCTTCGCCGCGGGCAGGTTGCCGCCGATGGCGTAGATGTGGCGGCCGATGACGGCGTTGCGCATCACATAGCCGAAGCCGACGAGCAGCACACCCAGGATCAGCAGCACGATCGGCGTGCCCTTGTAGCTGGCCAGCAGCAGCGTCACCGTGAGGATCGCCGCCCCGAGCGCGACCAGCTTCAGCAGGAACAGCTTGACGGGCAGCACCTCCAGCGCGAACTCCTGCTGCCGGCGCCGGTCCCGCACCTCCTGGAACACCACGAACGCGATCAGCGCGAAGCCCAGCAGCAAGGTGAGGTTGTGATAGTTGGTCTCCGGCCCGACCTCCGGCAGGAACCCGTTGGCGACCTTCTGTAGGCCCTTGGGGAACGGGCCGAGGGTCTGGCCCTCCAGGAAGATCTCCGTCAGACCGCGGAAGGTCAGCATGCCCGCCAGGGTCACGATGAACGACGGTATGCCGCCGTACGCGATGAAGAACCCTTGTATCGCGCCCGCGAGGGCGCCCACCGCCAGGCACAGCACCACGGCCACCGGCCACGGCATGTCGTTCCTGACCATGAACACCGCGGCCATCGAGCCGACGAACGCCGTCAGCGACCCCACCGACAGATCGATGTGCCCGGCGATGATCACCAGCATCATGCCGATCGCCAGGATCAGGATGTAGCTGTTCTGCAGCACCAGGTTGGAGACGTTCCGCGGCAGCAGCAGGTCACCGTCGGTCCACACCGCGAACAGCGCCACGATCAGACCGAGGGCGATCAGCATGCCGTACTGCCGCATGTTGCGGCGCATGCCGTCCAGCATCAGCCGCAGCAGGCCGTCGCCGCCGGCCGGCCCGCCCTTCCCGGCCGGCGCGGGAGCCGGCGTCTCGGCGGTCACATCCGTACTCATCGCGATACCTCTTTGTCCTTCGTCATCTGACGCATCAGCGCTTCCTGGGAGGCCTCGGCCCGCGAGAACTCACCCGTCAGCCGCCCGGCGGCCATCGTGTAGATGCGGTCGCACATGCCGAGCAGCTCGGGCAGCTCGGAGGAGATGAAGACGACCGCCTTGCCCTGGGCGGCCAGCTGGTCGATGACCGTGTAGATCTCGTACTTGGCCCCGACATCGATGCCACGCGTCGGCTCGTCGAGGATCAGCACATCGGGACCCGCGAAGATCCACTTGCTGAGGACGACCTTCTGCTGGTTGCCGCCGGACAGCTTGCCCACCGGCTCGAAGACCGTCGGCGCCTTGATGTTCATGGACTTGCGGAAGCCCTCGGCGACCTGCCGCTCCTCGTGCTCGTCCACCACGCCCCGCCGCGCGACCTTCTTCAGGGCGCTGAGGGAGATGTTGCGGTTGATGGTGTCGATGAGGTTCAGGCCGTAGTGCTTGCGGTCCTCGGTGACGTACGCGATGCCGTGCGCGACCGCCTCCGGGACGGTCTTCGTGCGGATCTCCCTGCCGTCCTTGAGGACCGTGCCCGCCGCGTACCGGCCGTAGGTGCGGCCGAAGACGCTCATGGCGAGTTCCGTGCGGCCCGCGCCCATCAGGCCCGCGATGCCGACGATCTCCCCGCGCCGGACGGTCAGCGACACGTCGTCGACGACCTTGCGCTGCTGGTCGATCGGGTGGTGCACGGTCCAGCCGCGGATCTCCAGCGCCGGGGCGGCGCCCTCCTCCGGGTGGTGCGGGGTGCGCTCCGGGAAGCGGTGCTCCAGATCGCGGCCCACCATGCCGCTGATGATCCGGTCCTCGGTGGTCTCCGGGGCCTTCACGTCCAGCGTCTCGATGGTCCGCCCGTCGCGCAGGATCGTCACCGAGTCGGCGACCCGGCGGATCTCGTTCAGCTTGTGGGAGATGATGATCGAGGTGATGCCCTGGTTCTTCAACTGCAGGATCAGGTCGAGGAGTTTGCCGCTGTCCTCGTCGTTGAGCGCCGCGGTCGGCTCGTCGAGGATGAGCAGCTTCACCTTCTTGGAGAGCGCCTTCGCGATCTCCACGAGCTGCTGCTTGCCGACGCCGATGTCGGCGACCCGGGTCTCCGGGTGCTCGTCGAGGCCGACGCGGCGCAGCAGTTCGGTGGCGTGCCTGAGCGTCTCGTTCCAGTCGATCAGGCCGCGGGTGGCGTGCTCGTTGCCGAGGAAGATGTTCTCCGCGATGGAGAGGTAGGGCACCAGGGCCAGCTCCTGGTGGATGATCACGATGCCGTGCTGCTCGCTGGCCCGGATGTCCTTGAAGTGACAGACCTCCCCCTCGAAGAGGATCTCCCCTTCGTAGGTGCCGTGCGGGTGGACGCCGGAGAGGACCTTCATCAGGGTCGACTTGCCGGCGCCGTTCTCCCCGCAGATGGCGTGGACCTCGCCCTGCCGGACGGTCAGGCTGACGTCCGACAGCGCCTTGACGCCGGGAAAGGTCTTGACGATCGAGCGCATGTCCAGGACGGGTCCCGCCATGGTCGTGCCTTCCAGTCAGTGGTGAATCGTCGGGTGGCGGCGGTTACTTGAGGTCCGACTCCTTGATGTAGCCGGAGTCGACGACGACCTTCTGGTAGTTCGCCTTGTCCACGGCGACCGGCTCCAGCAGGTAGGCGGGCACGACCTTGGCGCCGTTGTCATACGTCTTGGTGTCGTTGACCTCGGGCTTCTTGTCGTTGAGCAGCGCGTCGACCATGTTCGAGGCCACCTTGGCGAGTTCGCGGGTGTCCTTGTAGACGGTCATCGACTGCTCGTCGGCGATGATCGACTTCACCGAGGCGACCTCGGCGTCCTGGCCGGTGACGATCGGCAGCGGCTTGGCCTTGGAGCCGTAGTCGTCCGACTTCAGCGCCGACAGGATGCCGATGGAGATGCCGTCGTAGGGCGAGAGCACCGCGTCGACCCGGTCGGTCTTGTAGGCGGAGGTCAGGATGTCGTCCATGCGCTTCTGGGCGGTGCCGCCGTCCCAGCGCAGGGTGGTGACCTGGTTGAGCTCGGTCTGGCCGGACTTGACGACGAGCTGCTTCTTGTCGATGTAGGGCTGCAGGACCTTCATGGCGCCCTGGAAGAAGTAGCGGGTGTTGTTGTCGTCGTTGGAGCCGGCGAACAGCTCGATGTTGAAGGGGCCCTTCTCGCTGCCGTCCTTCAGGCCCAGCTTGTCGACGATGTAGTCGCCCTGGAGCTCGCCGACCTTCTCGTTGTCGAAGGAGGCGTAGTAGTCGACGTTCTCGGTGCCGAGGATCAGGCGGTCGTAGGAGATGACCGGGATGTCGGCGTCCTTGGCCTGCTGGAGGACGTTGTTCATCGACTTGTTGTCGATCGCGGCGACGATCAGCGCCTTGACGCCCTGCGTGATCAGGTTCTCCACCTGGGAGACCTGCTGGTCGGGGTCGTCCTCGCCGTAGACCAGCTTGGTCTTGTAGCCCTTGGACTCCAGGTCCTTCTTGACGTTGTTGCCGTCGGCGATCCAGCGCTCGGAGGACTTGGTCGGCATCGCGATGCCGATGGTCGCCCCCTCCGAGCTGCCCTTCCCCTCCTCGCTGCCGCCCTCACTGCTCTGGCCGCAGGCGGTCAGGGTGAGGGCGAGGGAGGCGGCGGTGGCTATGGCGGCGAGTGCGGCTCTGCGGTTGCGCATGGTCATCATCCTTGATGAGAGGCCGAGAAGAGATGTGTGGGATTGTGCGCGGCTGTGTCTGGTTCTGTGAAGTCCAGTTTCCGGAACGTTATGACGAGGTTCCGAACCTGCACAGGTCGCCCGGAAGCCGTGATCCGAGCGGGGCCATGTAGCCGTCCGCGCCGTGGCGGGCCAGCAGGTCCAGGGCGAGCCGGCCGCGCCGCACCCGCTCCTTCGCGGTCGCCAGCGTCAGCTCGCGCAGATGGTGGCCGTACGGGTAGATCCCGGGCGTCTTGGACAGTCCGAACTTCAGATACAGCGGCGCGCCCCGCCGGATGAGCTCGGCGACCTCGTACATCCGCACATAGCCGCCGAGGTCGTCCGGCGCCTCGATGTACATGTCCATCGGGGCGGCCGAGACGCGCCGGATCTCGGTGACATGGTCGAGCGTCAGATCGCTGGGCACATTGACCGAGTCGGCGCCGAGCCGCTCGTACACCGCGTACGCCGCCGGATTGACCGGGCCGACGAGCGCGGAGACCTTGAGAGTGGTGTCGGCCGGGATGAGCCCGGCCGTGCGCGCCCGGTGCAGCGTCCACAGCACGCCCTCGTCCGCCACGAGCAGGCACTTCACGCCCAGCTCCGTGGCCCGTACGGCGTCCTCCACGCAGCCGGCCACCGCGTCGTGGCCGCGGGCGCGCAGACCCGCGCCGCGCGAGTCCGTACGGGTCGAGCCGCCGATGTCCCAGGTGCCGCGCGGGCCGGTGAACAGGCACAGCTCGATGTCCCGTTCGGCGGTCGCCTCCACCATCTCGGTGATCTCGGCGTCGGTCAGCATCCACACACCGCTGCCCTGGCTGATCCGGTGGATCGGTACGTCCAGGCGAGAGGACTCCTTGAGCACGACGGCCAGCGCCTCGGGGCCCTCGCACGAGGGGATCTCGGTGCGCCAGCGGCCGCCGCCGGGGAAGGTGTGCGGCGAGGCGTCGGCGGGATCGGGGGCGGGGGCGCCCAGGCCGAGCGCGGAGAGCACCTGCTCACCGGGCCTGCGGGGCGCCGTGGCGGAAGGGTCGGTCACAGGGAGTCCTTCGTGGTCGTGTCGTCGATGTGCCGCGATCGGCCATGTTCGGTATGTCGGACGAGGTTCGTGGCTGCGGGTGCGCGGGTGCGCGGGTGCGCGGGTGCTGGGTGTACGCCGGTACGGAGGCCGTCAGGTCGCCCCCGTACCGGCGTACGGCTCGGGGTCGGAGCTACGGACGCAGCAGGACCTTGCCCACCTTCGGATCGCCCGACCCCACCAGCTCGATGGCGTGCGGGAACTCGGTGAGCGGCAGCTCGTGCGTGACGAGCGGCAGGGGGTCGAGGAGCCCCGCCGCGAACACGCGGACCGTGTGCGCCCAGGCGTCCGGCGGTGCGCCGAAGACGGAGTGCACCTCCAGCTGCCGTACGACCAGATCGGTGGGGTCGAGTCCGTCCGCGCCCGGGGCCGGGATGCCGGTGAGGACCAGCCGGCCGCCGCGGCGCAGCAGGGCGGCGGCGGTGCGGGCCGCGTCCGCGGAGCCGGCGGTCTCGACGACGACATCGAAGCCGCCCGGGAGATCCTCGTCCTTGGTACGGAAAGCCGTGGCGCCGAACTGGTGGGACAGGGGCTCGCGGTCGCGTCGGGTGCCTACGACCAGGAGTTCGGCGGGGGAGTTCGCCTTGAGGAACTGCACGGCGAACATGCCGAGGGTGCCCGTGCCGACCACGGCCACGCGCTCGCCGGGGCGGGCGTTCGCCTTCAGCGCCGCCGCCGCGATACAGGCGGCCGGTTCGAGGAGGGCGGCGGCGGTGAGGTCGGCGTCGTCGGGGAGGACGTGCAGGAGACGGGCCGGGAGGGTGAGCGTGGGCGCCATCGCGCCGGGCTGGGTGAAGCCGGTCTCCTCGTAGCCCGCGCCGCACAGGGTCGTCTCGCCCGCGTGACAGCGGTCGCAGACCTGGCAGTTGCGGAAGCCCTCGCCGACGACCTTGCGGTGCAGCAGGGTCGAGGGGACGCCGGGGCCGACCTTCTCGACGGTGCCGGACCACTCGTGGCCGGGGGTGAGCGGGTAACGGACGTAGCCCTCGGGGCGGTTGCCCTGGTACACCTCGCGGTCGCTGCCGCAGATGCCGGCGGCGTGCACACGGACCAGAGCCTCGCCGGGGCCCGGGTCGCGGGGGGTGTGCGGGGCGAGGCGGTGGACGCCGGGGGCCTCGATCAGGACCTGGGAACTCACTTCGTGCCCCTCGGCTTGCGCTGTTCCCAGCCCTCGGCCCACAGGTCGAAACGGGCCTGCTGCTGCGGGAACTCGGCGGCGGCGTCCACGTCCAGCTCCACGCCGAGGCCGGGGGCGTCGGAGAGGTGGAAGCAGCCGTCCTCCGGGTTCACCTGCGGGGCGCCCTTGACGACCTTCTTGATCTCCGCGTCCGCGAAGTCGTTGAAGTGCTCCAGGATCTTGAAGTTCGGGCTGGTGAAGCCGACCTGGAGGGAGGCGGCGGTGAGGACCGAGCCGCCTACGTTGTGCGGCGCGACCAGCATGTAGTGGGTCTCGGCGGTCGCGGCGAGCTTGCGGGTCTCCCAGATGCCGCCGATGTGACCGACGTCCGGCTGGATGATGTCGACGGCCTGGTTCTCGAACAGCTCGCGGAACTCGATGCGGTCGTGGATGCGTTCACCGGTGGCGATCGGCATGTCGACCTTCGCGGCGACCTTTTCGAGGGCCTTGAGGTTCTCCGGCGGGACCGGCTCCTCGAGCCAGGCCGGGTTGAAGGGGGCGAGCTCGCGGGCGAGGCGGACGGCCGTGGCGGGGGAGAAGCGGCCGTGCATCTCCAGCATCAGCTCCGCCTCGGGGCCGATGGCGTCGCGGACCGCCTCGATGAGGGAGACGGCGTACAGGGTCTGCTGGTGGTCGAGTTCGAAGTGGCCCGTGCCGAAGGGGTCGATCTTCAGGGCGCGGTAGCCGCGCTCCATCACCTGCTGGGCGGCCTTGTGATACGCCTCCGGGGTGCGCTCGGTGGTGTACCAACCGTTCGCGTACGCCTTGACCTTGTCGGTCACCCTGCCGCCGAGGAGCTGCCACACGGGGACGCCGAGCGCCTTGCCCTTGATGTCCCAGCAGGCCATCTCGACGACCGCGACACCGGACATCACGATCTCGCCGGCGCGGCCGTAGTCGCCGTACTTCATGCGCTTGACGAGGTCCTCGACGGCGAAGGGGTCGGAGCCGAGAATGTGGTTGACCTCGGCTTCCTTGAGGTAACCGAGGAGGGCGTCGGTGTGGCCGAGCATCCGGGTCTCGCCGACACCGGTGAGGCCCTCGTCGGTGTGCACCTGGACGTAGGTCAGGTTGCGCCAGGGCGTTCCGACCACGTGGGTGCTGATTCCGGTGATGCGCACGGTTGTTTGCCCCTTTGGGTGTTCGATATTTCGGCACACGTTCGAAATGCTGGCGTGACAGTAAGTCGGGGTGGTGGGGGTGTCAATGGGTCACGCGCAGAACGGTCGTCCCTACGAAACTTTCACAGCAGGGGCTAGGTGGGGGACGTGAGCGGAATCTAATCTTCCCGCGTCATGGACTACTGCCAGCCGTGCCGACGGCATCTGAATGGCGCGCTTGCCTGTCCGGGGTGTGGTGCGCCGGCGCCGGTTTCGGTTTATCCGACGGGGCCGGGGTATGAGCCGGTGCCGGATTTTGGGCGTGAGCCTGTTGTTGAGCCTGTGGCTGATGTTGAGCCGGAGCCGGAGTTGGAGCCTGAGCCCCGTGAGGGGGAGGGGCGGGCGTTCAGTCGGCGGGACCGGAAGGCGGCGGCGCATCGGCGTCGTCGTCGGCGGACAGCGATGGTGGCCGCGGGGTTTGTGCTGGCTGCCGGTGGGTTGAGTCTGGCGGAGCTGGGGATCGACGCGCCGGGGTCGTCGCCGGAGCCGGCGGCGGCGGGGGCGGACGAGACGGCGGACGGTGGAGCGGCGGAGGTGGACTCGGAGGAGTCGCCTTCGGCGGCGCGGGCGGGTGGACGCGCGGCGGAGGCGACGTCGGCTTCGCCTTCGGTGTCGGCGTCGGAGTCCGCGGAGGATGAGGAGTCGAAGAAGCCGGAGAAGGAAGCGCTGTCGGCTTCGCCGACGGTGGCGCCGGAACCGGTCCCGACGACGACGGCGCCGGCTCAGCCGCAGCCGACGGAGGCTCCGCCGGAGGCCGCACCGGAGCCGGACCCCACGACGAAGAAGCCGGACCCGAAACCGACCCCGACGGAGACGTGCGACCGCTTCCTGTGGTGGTGCACGTAGCCGCGGGTGCGGGTCCGGTGGGTGGATGCCTGCGGCGCCAGTGCGGGTCCGGTGGGGGCTTGTGTAGCGCCTACGGTGGGTGGGTGAGTCGGGGCCGGGGCGGTGGTGTCCGTCCTCGGTCTGGCGCGAAGTAGGTAACTCAACGGAGTACGGGCGCGGACGCGCCAGCCGCTGCGGGCAGACACCACCGCCCCGTCCCCTCCCCGCCGTGGGCGTCTGCGGCCCGCCCACGGTGCGCTGCGCTTGCACGCCGTACGCGTCTGCGGGCAGTCGACGTCGCTCATCCCGCGGGCAGTCGTGCCTCCCCCAGTGCCTTAAGGGCCTGGGAGGTGCCCCCAGGGCGATGGGGGTCCCCCCGCGCGAGCGAAGCCGAGAGTGGGGGAGGGTGGGCGCGGACGGCGCCCCGTTAGCGCCGGGCTGCGCGACCTGGGCCGGCCCGCACCAGCACCGGGGCGCCATGCGACCGGCGTTCACTACGACCCGGCCAGCATCCTCCGCAGCGCATCCCGCAGAGCAACCCGCTCTGCCTCCGACAACCCCGCCAACGGCTCCCGAGCGAACCGCAGTGACTCCTGCAGACTCCGCGCCACCCTCCGCCCCTCCTCCGTCGCCACCGCCACCTTCACCCGGCGGTCCGAAGGATCCGGCCGGCGTTCCACCAGACCCCGCGCCTCCAGGCGGTCCACGATCCCGGTGACATTCGACGGCTCACACTTCAGCCGCTGCGCCAGCCTCCGCATCGGCAGCGGCTCCAGCGACAGCAGGCTCAGCAACCTCGCCTGCGCCCCCGTCAGCGCATGTCCCGCCGCCGCCGACTCGTACTCCTCGTGGTAGCGGGCCACGACCGAGCCGATGAGGTCGACGACCTCCAGGGTGAGGGGATCGGGGATGCGTGATGTGGGCATGCTCTCCAGCGTACCCACTTACTTGACAGCATGAAATATTCAGGCGCATCGTTGTTTCAGGTAATGAAGTATCTGCGTGATCCGCTAGAGGAAGGCACCCCCCATGTCCGACAGCCCCGTACTCCCCGCCCGCGGCCGCGAATGGCACCTGCTGAGCCGGCCCGTCGGCTGGCCGAAGCCCGAGGACTTCGCGCTGGTCGAGGCGGAGATCCCCGCGCCCGGTGAGGGGCAGGTGCTGGTGCGGAACGCGTTCCTCTCGGTCGACCCGTACATGCGCGGGCGCATGAGCGCCGCCAAGTCCTACATCGCCCCCTTCGAGCTCGGCAAGGTCATGCAGGGTGGTGCGGTCGGCGAGGTCATCGCGTCCAACGCGGAGGGGATCGCCGTCGGCGACCACGTGCTGCACTTCTTCGGCTGGCGCGAGTACGCCGTCGTCGCCGCGAAGAACGCCGTCAAGGTGGACCCCGAGGTCGCGCCGCTGTCGGCGTACCTCGGTGTGCTCGGGATGACCGGGCTCACGGCGTATGCGGGGCTGCTGCGCACCGCCTCCTTCAAGGAGGGGGACTCGGTGTTCGTGTCCGGTGCGGCGGGGGCCGTGGGCAGTCAGGTGGGGCAGATCGCCAAGCTCAAGGGGGCTTCCCGGGTCATCGGGTCGGCCGGGTCCGACGAGAAGGTGAAGCTGCTGGTGGAGGAGTACGGGTTCGACGCCGCGTTCAACTACAAGAACGGACCGGTGAGCGAGCAGCTGCGGGCTGCCGCGCCGGACGGTGTCGATGTGTACTTCGACAATGTGGGCGGCGATCATCTGGAGGCCGCCATCGGCGCCCTCAACGAGGGTGGGCGGATCGCCGTGTGCGGGATGATCTCCGTCTACAACAACACCGAGCCGGCGCCGGGACCGCGCAACCTCGCCCGGCTCATTCAGACGCGCGGCCGGATCGAGGGCTTCCTCGTCGGGGATCACTACGACCTTCAGCCGCGGTTCGTGGAGGAGGTCGGCGGCTGGGTGCGGTCCGGGGAGCTGAAGTACCGGGAGACCGTGGTCGAGGGGATCGAGAACAACCTCGAGGCGTTCCTCGGTGTGCTGCGCGGTGACAACACCGGGAAGATGATCGTCAAGCTCTGACTGCTTCCCGGGGTTTTCGGTATGCGGTAAGTTCTTTCCGGAATCGTCGTGATCGTGGGCGCGAGTCACGGCGCACCTAGGAGGAACGCACCGTATGCCCATTACGCAGTCCGACGTCCTGTACACCGCCGTCGCCACCGCCGAGAACGGCCGGGACGGGCGGGTCGCCACCGATGACGGCAAGCTCGACGTGATCGTGAACCCGCCCAAGGAGATGGGCGGCAGCGGCACCGGCACCAACCCGGAGCAGTTGTTCGCCGCCGGATACAGCGCCTGCTTCCAGGGCGCCCTCGGCGTCGTCGCCCGCCAGGAGGGCGCCGACATCTCCGGCTCGACCGTCACCGCCAAGGTCGGCATCGGCAAGAACGACGACGGGTTCGGGATCATCGTCGAGATCGAGGCCAATATTCCGGGCGTGGACGCCGAGGTCGCTCGCGCGCTCGTCGAGAAGGCGCACCAGGTGTGCCCGTACTCCAAGGCCACGCGCGGCAACATCAGCGTCACGCTGGTCTGAGCGTGCGGTCAGGTGTGAGGGCCGCTCTCCGGGTATCGGAGGGCGGCCCTCATGTGTGCGCGACGGCCGCCCGGTGGATCGCCTGTGCCAGGCGGTCGTTCTCCGGGGCCGCGCCGGCCGGGTACGCGCAGCGGCGCCTGGTGTAGCCGTAGGCCAGGCCGCTGCGGGGGTCCGCGAAGGCCTGGGACCCCGCGGTGCCGCTGTGGCCGAAGGAGCCGGCGCCCAGGAACGGGTGCCAGGTCTCGGCGGTGGCCTGGAAGCCCAGGGCGTACGTCCGGTGCGTGCCGGCCACCAGGTCGTGGCCGGTCGCGTGCAGCTGGCCCAGCTCCGCGATCGTGTCCGGTTTCAGCAGCGGCTCCCGTTCCTCGGACGCGCTGATCGCCGCCGCGTACAGCCCCGCGAGCCCGCGCGCCGAGGCGACGCCGCCCACCGACGCCGGGCCGCGCGTGCGGATCAGCGGGTCGTTCGGGAGGGTTGCCAGGTCGGTGGGCAGGGGCGCGTTGCGGTTGTAGGCGATCGAGTTCAGGGTGTGGGGACCCCTCGGGCTCGCGTCGAGTTCGATCTGCTGGGTGGGCGTCGGGTCCAGGGGGCGGGTCGGGCGGAAGCGGGGCTCGTGGGCCGCGGGCAGGCCCAGGTGGAGGTCCAGGGCGTACGGGGTTCGTATGCGGTCCTCGTAGACCTGCTGGAGTGTGTGGCCCGTGGCGCGGCGCACGACCTCGCCGGCCAGCGCGCCGATGACCAGGGCGTGGTAGCCGAAGGCCGTGCCGGGGCGCCAGAACGGGCGCTGGTCGGCCAGGCGTTCGGCGAGGGCGCGGTCGTCGGCCAGCTCGGCGAGCGTGAAGCCGGTGTCCGTGCCGACCACGCCCGCACGGTGGGTGAGCAGGTCCCGCAGCGTGAGCATGCCCTTGCCCTCGGCGGCGAACTCCGGCCAGTAGTACGTCACCTTGCGGTCCAGCTCCAGCGTGCCGTCCTGGACGAGCACGGCGACCACCAGGAAGGCGGCCCCCTTGGTGGAGCCGTGGACGCCGTAGAGGGTGTCGGGCCCGCTCCCGGCCGACCACAGGTCGACCACTCTCCTGCCGTGCAGGTAGGCGCACAACTGGCCCTCGTAGTCCGGGCGTTCGGCCGCCACGACCGCCGCGAACTCCTCCCGTACCCCTTCGAAGCCGCCGGCCACGGTGCCATGGATCTCCTGCGTCATCCGCTACCTCCTGGGCTCTGTACACAGCGGTACGGAGGCGAGAGGCCGTTCGACTCACATATGGTTTGTCCATGCGCGATCTTGGGGTGGGTTTCGGGTATCTGCTCAGGGGCCAGCGGTGGGTGGCCCGGCACGGGAAGCAGTTCGGGTTCGGGCTGCTGCCCGGGCTGATCACCCTGGTGTTGTACGCGGCGGCGCTGGTCGGGCTGGCGCTGTGGGGCGAGGACTTCGTCGCCTGGGCGACGCCGTTCGCCGACGACTGGTCCAGCCCGTGGCTGGGGCTGTTCCGCGGTTTCCTCACCGCCGTGCTGTTCGCCCTGGGCCTGCTGCTGTCCGTGCTCACCTTCACCGCGGTGACGCTGCTCATCGGGCAGCCCTTCTACGAGAACCTGTCGGAGAAGGTCGACGAGGACGTGTCGCCCGACGGGCATGCCCCGGAGTCGGGGCTGCCGCTGTGGCGGGAGCTGTGGATCTCCGGGCGGGACAGCCTGCGGATCGTCCTGCGGGCGCTGCTCTGGGGGATGCTGCTCTTCGCGCTGGGCTTCATCCCTGTGGCGGGGCAGACGGTCGTGCCCGTGATCGGCTTCTTCGTCACCGGCTTCTTCCTCACCGAGGAGCTCACCTCCGTCGCCCTGCAGCGGCGGGGCGTCGAGCTGCGGGACCGGCTCGCTCTGCTGCGGGGCCGCAAGACGCTGGTGTGGGGCTTCGGTACGCCGCTGGCGCTGGCCTTTCTCGTTCCGCTCGTCGCCGTCTTCCTGATGCCGGGGGCGGTCGCCGGGGCCACGCTGATGGCGCGCGACCTGCTCGGTGAGGAGATCGCCGAGGACGCCGAGGAGGCGGAGGAGGAGGGGGTCGCCCCGTGACCGAGGTGCTCGCCGTCGCCGTCATCACCGTCCTGGCCGTCATCGCGCCCGGCGCCGACTTCGCCATGGTGGTGCGCAACAGCTACCTCTACGGCCGGCGGACGGGGCTGCTCGGCGCGGTCGGTGTCGCCGCCGGTGTCCTCGTGCACGTCACGTACACGATGCTCGGCGTCGGACTGCTGATCGCCTCGTCGACCTTCCTGTTCACGGTCATCAAGCTGGTCGGCGCGGCCTACCTGGTGTACATCGGCGTCCGCACCTTCCGGACCCGGGGTGAGGTCACCGTCGATCTGGAGGACAGGGGCGGGCTGACACCGTTCGCCGCGCTGCGCACCGGGTTTCTGACCAACGTGCTCAATCCGAAGACGACCCTGTTCGTCGTCTCCACGTTCGCGCAGGTCGTCAGCCCGGGCACGCCGGTCGTCCAGCAGGTGGGCTACGGGCTGTTCATGGCGCTGGCCCACCTGCTGTGGTTCGGTGTCGTCGCGGTGTTCTTCTCGCACGACCGCATGCGCACCCTGATGCTGCGCGGCCAGAAGGTCCTCAACAAGGTCATCGGATCCGCCCTGGCCAGCCTGGGCATCAGCCTCGCGTTCGCTCCGTCGCACTAGCCGACGCGGCCACGGTCACGATCGAGCGCACCTGCGCGATGATGTCGAGCCGGTTGCGCACGAACTCCGGGTCGGTGACCTCGGTCGTGTTCCCCGCGCCGAACTGCAGCACGGGCGTGTGCACATGGCCCCCTGGCAGCGTGGCGTGCAGACCGAGGCGGTCGCGCAGGAGGGTGGCCCGGTAGGCGATCTCGTTGGAGAGGTAGTCACCGCCGCCGCCCGCGCGGGCCGTCGAGCCGGGTGTGGGTCCGCCGGGGCGGACGACGGGTTCCGTGCCGCCCGCCGGGATCTCGGTCACGCTGGTGTTGTCGTAGACCGGGAAGCGGCCCGTGTGCGCGGCCGCGATGTCCGCGTACGGCAGGGTGGTCGTCGTCCACTGCGGCTGCGTGGCCGGGTCGGTGACCGGGATCGTCTCGGTGCGGGAGACGTTCTCGTTGTCCGGGAAGCCGCCCCGCCAGGCCCCGTTGGTGCGCTCCACGTCGAAGCGGCCGACCCGGCCCTGGCTGACCGTGGTGAACAGGTCCACGCGCGGCAGATACGGCCGCAGCGTCCGCTCCACGGTCCCTTCGGCGAAGTCCCGCCAGCGCACCGGGAACATGGCCGTCTCGATACGCGCCGGCCCTTGCGCCGTCTCCACCACGGTGCCGTCGAGGGCGAGCGCGGTGGCGCCGGACGGGTTGGAGATCCGGATGTCCCGGTCCAGGGTGAACGGGTCGAATCCGGTGAGCAGGACGCGGCGCATGCCGTCGCCGTGCGGGTAGCGGAGGGTGCTCTGCCCGCGCGAGGTGCGCTCCAACTCCTCGATCAGACGCGACCGCTGCTCGTCCGTGAGCCCGAAGCGCGGCTCCCACGTGCGTACTTCACGCGTCATGCTCAGCCGCGCCCAGTACAGCGGCCGGTCGTCGTCCCGGCTGAGGTCCCCGCCCGCCGGACCCCGCCCCTGCGCCCGCGCGACCGCCCGGCGCCACAGCTCCGTCCCCTCCCGTACGACGAGCCGGCGGGCCTCGGCGTAGGACGGCGCGCGGTCCAGCGCCCGCGTGAACTCCCGTGTCACCGCGTCGAATCCGGAGCGCCGCAGGATCTCCTGCGGGGCGGCTCGGTCCAGGCGCTGTTCCTCGACGGTGGGGGAGGGCGCGGCCGGCCGGGCGGCGGCGGTCGTGGGGGCGGTGAGCGAGGTCAGCAGGGCCAGGCCGAGCACACCGATGCCAACGCGCACGGATATCACGTCAGTTGGGCCTTCCGTCGTCGTGGGGTACGTACCGGAGGCCCGCAGTATGTCAGTCGCCCGGCTCCCCGAGCAGGGTCAGGAAGTCACGGAAGGCGCCGGGCATGTCCACCGACTCGGGGTCGAGCAGCCACTGGTACTGGAGCCCGTCCAGCAGGGCCACCAGCAGCGGCGCGGCCCGCTCCGGGGTCAGGCCGCTCGGGAGACGGTCGCCGTACTCGGCGCGCAGCACCTCCGCCATCCCGGCGCGGACCTGGACGTAGCGCTCGGTGAAGTACGCCCGCGCCGGATGTCCCTCGGTGACACTCTCGCCGAGCAGGGCGGAGAAGGTCTGGATGATGCCGGGGCGCATCGCGTTGTACTCGACGAGCGAGGCCAGCAGGTCCAGCCGGAACTGATGGGCGGGCAGCGCGTCCCAGCGGTCGCGTTCCTCCAGGACGGCGACGAGCAGCGCCTCCTTGGTGGGGAAGTAGTGCAGCAGCCCCTGCTGGGTGAGCCCGACCCGCTCCGCGACCGCCGCCAGACTCGCCGCCCGGTAACCGCGCTCGGCGATCACCTCCAGGGCGGCCTGCACGATCTCCGCACGCCGCGCCTCGCTCCTGGCCCTGGTCGTCATGCCGTCACCGTACGGCATTCCAGGACGGCCCATGTTACGCGTGCATAACGAAACCTACCGCCTCACTGTGGACATGTGTGTGAAGGGTTCGTACGGAGTCCCGGCCAGGACGCCGATCCCGGGCCGCGGGCCCCTGGCGGCGATTAACGTCGGAGCCCCGGGGGCATCCCCTGAGCAGCCCCGGTCCGGGACCCTGACCCCGGGCCGGGGCTCAGGGACGCGGCGGCTGCTTCGCCGTCACCGTGCGGTACGCGATCTCTGCGAGCCGCGCCTGGCCGTCGATGCTGGGGTGGAACCAGTCCCAGCGGCTCAATTGCGCCGTCCCGAAGCGGTACGCGTGCACCGCGCCGCCGTCGAAGCGGCACCGCCGGTCCTTCGCGCAGACCTCCGCCAGCACCTCGTTGTAGTCCTCCACCCGCTGGGCGACCGTCTCGCGCCGCGTGGTCGCCGCCGCGTCCAGCGCGTCCGGGTCGCCCAGCATCGACGGGCAGATGCCGAGCTTCCACACCTGCTTGCCCAGCGCACTGGTCCGCCCCTGCGACCACAGCCGCTTCAGATCGGGCACGCTCGCCACGTACACCTGCGCCTTGGGCAGCGCCTCGCGCAGCGTGCGCATCGCCTCCTCGAAGTCCGCGCGGAAGTCCGCCACCGGTGTCATCGCCGAGGTGCTCGCCCGGCAGGCGTCGTTCGCCCCGGCCATCACCGCCACCAGCTGCGGATCGCGCCGCACCGCCCGGGCCATCTGCGCGGGCAGATCCGCCATCCGCGCCCCGGTCACCGCGTAGTTCCAGCTCCGCTCGGCCGCCCCCGCCTTCCCCAGCAGCCGCACCGCCAGCGAGTCCACCCGCTCACTGCTGCCCGTCGCCCACGACACCTCCGGACAGTCCGTCAGCACCGCACAGGCATCAAAACCCCGCGTGATGGAGTCACCCACCGCCGCCACCGACGCCGGGCTGGTGTCCCACACCGGCGTCGGCTTCGGCGAGGGCCTGCCCCGCTTCGCCTCCGTACCCGACGGGGCCGGCGCGTCCCCGCCGACGGCATCGCAGCCCGCCACGCCCAGCACACCGGCCGTCAGCGCGGCGAGCACGGCCGCCCACGAGCGGCGCCTCCGCGTCCCCTGGTGCACTTCCGTCGCCTCCCCGCGCGTCGTGACATCACCGTCCCCCACCCATGAACAACGCACAGGGGTTCCCGCGCGACCGCAGGGAACGTCCCGCACCCGTACAAGCGTCCTGCCGGGTGAATGGTGAAAGTTTCCCGGCACCGGGACCGACGGTACGTCACACTCCTTGCGCCGCCGCAGGGTAGCCTCGCCATCAACGTGGCCTGCCCGGCCACCACCGTCCGCCCGTTGTCAAGATGTCCCGCTCAGCCCGGAGGTTCCGGTGACGACACGTGGAGTTCTGTACGTGCACTCCGCGCCGCGCGCGCTGTGCCCGCACGTCGAGTGGGCCGTCGCCGGGGTGCTCGGCACGCGCGTGAGCCTGGACTGGATCCGCCAGCCCGCCGCCCCCGGCACCTGGCGCGCGGAGTTCTCCTGGCAGGGCCAGCCCGGCACCGCCTCCAAACTCGCCTCCGCCCTGCGCGGCTGGCATCTGCTCCGCTTCGAGGTCACCGCCGAGCCGTCCCCCAGCGCCGAGGGCGAGCGCTACAGCTGCACCCCCGACCTCGGCATCTTCCACGCGGTCACGGGCATCCATGGCGACATCCTCATCCCCGAGGACCGCCTCCGCGCAGCACTGCAACGCTCCAGGACCGACGAAACAGACCTGGAAGCGGAGATCGCCCGCCTCCTCGGCAAGCCCTGGGACGACGAACTGGAACCCTTCCGCTACGCAGGCGAGGGAGCCCCGGTCCGCTGGTTGCACCAGGTGGTCTGACAGCCCCTCCTCAACAGGCGCGAGGTCAGCCCCCTAGGGGCGCGGGGAACTGCGCGACCAGTCACAAACGGCCCGCACTCGGCAGACCACAGACCCCCAACGGCGATGGCCCGAACTCCACCACGGAGTCCGGGCCATTCTCAGCCAACGGCGCTGTCACACAGTACGGAACGCCAGAACGACGTTGTGCCCACCGAAGCCGAACGAGTCATTGAGGGCAGCGATCCTGCCCTCAACCGGCAGCTTCCGAGCCTCACCGCGCACCACATCCGCATGCGCCTCAGCCTCAGGATCGATGTTCTCCACATTGATCGTCGGCGGAGCCACCCGGTGATACAGCGCGAGCACGGTCGCCACCGACTCGACACCCCCCGCACCACCGAGCAGATGTCCGGTCATCGACTTCGTCGCCGACACCGCCATGTGGTCGGCGTCGTCACCGAACACCTTCCGCAGCGCCTTCAGCTCAGCGATGTCACCCGCCGGCGTAGACGTAGCGTGAGCGTTGACGTGCACGATCTCCGCCGGATCCAGGTCGGTCCGCTCCAGCAGGTTCTGCAGGGCGTGCGAGATGCCCCGCCCCTCCGGCTCCGGCTGCACGATGTCGTGGCTGTCGGCGGAGATACCCTGCCCGACCGCCTCCGCGTACACCCGCGCCCCGCGCTTCGCCGCGTGCTCGGCGGACTCCAGGACGATCACACCGGCGCCCTCGCCGAGGACGAAGCCGTCGCGGGCCACGTCGTACGGACGCGACGCGCCCTGCGGGTCGTCGTTGTTCTTGCTCATCGCCATCATGTTGCCGAACGCGGCGATCGGCAGCGGGTGGATCGCCGCCTCCGTACCACCCGCGACGACGACGTCGGCGCGGCCGGTGCGGATCATCTCGATGGCGTAGCCGATGGCCTCCGCGCCCGACGCGCACGCCGAGACCGGCGTGTGCACGCCCGCGCGGGCGCCCACGAACAGGCCCACGTTGGCCGAGGGGCTGTTCGGCATGAGCATCGGCACGGTGTGCGGGGAGACGCGGCGGACGCCCTTCTCCTTCAGCACGTCGTACTGGTCCAGCAGCGTCGTCACGCCGCCGATGCCGGAGGCGATGACCGCGCCCAGACGGTCGGGGTCGACGTCCGCGCCCTCACCGGCCTTCGCCTCGAAACCGGCGTCGGCCCACGCCTCCTTCGCCGCGACCAGCGCGAACTGCGCCGAGCGGTCCAGGCGGCGGGCCTGCGGCCGGGGGATGACCTCGGTGGGTTCCACGGCCACGGGGGCCGCGATACGGACCGCCTGCTCGGCGGCCCACTCCTGCTCCAGGGGCTTGACGCCGGAACGTCCGGCGACCAGGCCCTCCCAGGTAGAGGCTGCGTCGCCACCCAGCGGTGTGGTTGCGCCGATACCGGTGACGACCACGGTGCGATTGGTCGAGCTCACGGGAATTCTTTCTCCAACGGATACGAGGATTCGTACGGCGCCACCGCCGGGTGGCGGGGCAGTCAGCCCAGAGGCTTGATCGGGTGATCAGGCCTGGTGCTTGAGGATGTAGTCGGTCGCGTCGCCGACGGTCTTGAGGTTCTTGACGTCGTCGTCCGGGATCTTGACGTCGAAGCGCTCTTCGGCGGCGACGACGACCTCGACCATGGACAGCGAGTCGACGTCCAGGTCGTCGGTGAAGGACTTGTCCAGCTGGACGTCCTCAACCGGGATGCCGGCGATCTCGTTCACGATCTCCGCGAGACCGGCGACGATCTCTTCCTGAGTGGCGGCCATGTCGGCGCTCCTTCGTTGTGATTCCAGAGGGTGTGGCGCCCGCCGCGTCAGCGGCAGGTGTTGCGGTGACCGTGCCGAACCGAATGATCCGGCACGGAGTGCCTAGGGGAGGGTAACGACAGTCGCGGCGTAGACGAGACCCGCCCCGAAGCCGATGACGAGCGCGGTGTCGCCGCTCTTCGCCTCGCCGGTCGCCAGGAGCCGCTCCATCGCGAGCGGGATCGAGGCGGCCGAGGTGTTGCCGGTGGTGCGGATGTCACGGGCGACCGTGACGTGCTCCGGCAGTTTGAGGGTCTTCACCATCGAGTCGATGATCCGCACGTTGGCCTGGTGCGGGATGAAGACGTCCAGGTCGTCCGGGGCGATACCGGCCGCGTCCAGCGCCTGCTGGGCGACCTTCGCCATCTCGAACACGGCCCAGCGGAACACCGCCTGGCCCTCCTGCGTGATCGCAGGGAACTTGTCGACCGTGCCGGTGCGGTAGTCCGTCCACGGAACGGTCTGCTTGATGGTGTCGGACTTGTCGCCCTCCGAGCCCCACACGGTCGGGCCGATCGCGGGCTCCTGCGAGGGGCCGACGACGACCGCGCCGGCGCCGTCACCGAACAGGAAGGCCGTCGCCCGGTCCTCCAGGTCGGTCAGGTCGCTCAGCCGCTCCACGCCGATGACGAGGACGTACTCCGCCGAACCCTCGACGATCATGCCCTTGGCGAGGGTGAGGCCGTAGCCGAAGCCCGCGCAGCCCGCCGAGATGTCGAACGCGGCGGCCTTGTCCGTGCCCAGCTTGTCGGCGATCTCGGTGGCGACCGCCGGGGTCTGCTGGAAGTGCGAGACCGTGGAGACGATCACGCCGCCGATCTGCTCGGCGGAGATGCCCGCGTCGGCGAGGGCCTTGCCGGACGCCTCCAGCGACATCGCGGTGACGGTCTCCTCGTCGGACGCCCAGTGCCGGGTCTCGATGCCGGAACGGGAGCGGATCCACTCGTCGGAGGAGTCGATCGTCTCGAGGATCACCTCGTTCGGCACGACCCGGGTGGGCCGGTAGCCGCCCACGCCGAGAATGCGCGCGTACGGGGCGCCCTTGCTGGGCTTGATCTTCGCCATGCGGGTGGGCTCCTTAAGGCGATCAGGCGGCGTGCTCGGCGATGAGCTCGCGGGCCGCGTCGAGGTCGGCGGGGGTCTTCAGGGCCAGCGTCTTCACGCCGGGCAGCGCACGCTTGGCGAGGCCGGTCAGGGTGCCGCCCGGGCAGACCTCGAGCAGCGCGGTGACCCCGAGCTCCTTGAACGTCTCCATGCACAGGTCCCAGCGCACCGGGTTCGCCACCTGGCCGACCAGACGCTGAAGCACCTCGGCGCCGGTCGCGACGGCCTGGCCGTCCTTGTTCGACACGTAGGTGACCTGCGGGTCGCCCGGGGTGAGGTCCGCGGCGGCCTTCGCCAGCGTGTCGACCGCCGGGGCCATGTGGTGCGTGTGGAAGGCACCGGCGACCTTCAGCGCGACGACCTTGCGCACACCCTCGGGCTTGTCCGCCTCCAGCGCGGCCAGCTGCTCCTTGGTGCCGGCCGCGACGATCTGGCCCGCGCCGTTGATGTTCGCCGGGGTCAGGCCCAGCTTCTCCAGATGCGGCACGGTCACCTCGGGGGCGCCGCCGAGCAGCGCCGCCATGCCGGTCTCCGTGATCGCGGCGGCGTCGGCCATGGCCAGACCCCGCTTGCGGACCAGGCTCAGCGCGGACTTGTCGTCCAGGACGCCCGCGAAGGCGGCGGCGGTGATCTCACCGACGCTGTGACCGGCGACGGCGCCCGGGGCGATCTGGGCGATGTCACCGAGTGCCGACGCCGACAGCAGTCCGGCCGCGACCAGCAGCGGCTGGGCGATTGCCGTGTCGCGGATCGCGTCCGCGTCGGCCCGCGTGCCGTAGTGGGCGAGGTCGAGGCCGATGACGTCGGACCACGCGGCGACGCGGTCGGCGGCGCCGGGGAGTTCGAGCCATTCAGTCAGGAAGCCGGGCGTCTGGGCGCCCTGGCCGGGAGCGACGAGTACGAGCACTCTCACACTCTCTCTTGGGGACGGCCGAAGCCGCCCGTGAGGACAAGGACGAAGAACACGAAGGGGTTTTGTGGAGCCCCGACAAAAGACTAGAGCTGGAGATCACCGTCGACCAGACGCCCCAGGATCAGGGCGATGCGCAGTGTGAAGGCAGAGCGTACGTCAGAGGGTGACCAGCCGGTGACGTCAGTCACACGTCGGAGCCGGTAGCGGACGGTGTTGGGGTGAACGAACAGCATCCGCGCGGCGCCCTCCAGGCTGCTCGCCTGCTCCAGATAGACGCTCAGCGTTTCCAGGAGCGCCGCCCCGGCCTCCTCCAGCGGTCTGTAGATCTCCTCCACCAGCTGCTCGCGGGCGCTCGGGTCTCCGGCGATCGCGCGCTCCGGCAGCAGATCGTCCGCCAGCACCGGGCGCGGGGCGTCCTGCCAGGCCGAACACGCTTTCAGGCCCGCGGCGGCGGCCTGCGCGGAGCGGGTCGCGGCCAGCAGATCCGGCACCACCGGGCCCGCCACGACCGGGCCCGGGGCGTACGGCCCGATCAGCGACTTGGCGACGGCCAGCGGATTGTCGCTGCCGCCCGCGATCACCACGAGCCGGTCGCCGAGCACCCCGGTCAGCACCTGGAGCTTGGCGTGCCGGGCGGCCCGCCGGATCGCCTCCACCGTCAGCTCCGAGTCACCGTCGGGTGCCGTGCCCAGCACCACGCACACGTGCTCGGGCGAGTTCCAGCCCAGCGCCGCCGCCCGCGACACGGCCCCCTCGTCGGCCTCACCGCTCAGCACGGCGTTCACGACCAGCGACTCCAGCCGCGCGTCCCAGGCACCCCGTGCCTCGGCGGCCTGCGCGTACACCTGCGCGGTGGCGAAGGCGATCTCCCGCGCGTACACGAGGAGGGCCTCGCGGAGGATGGACTCGTCGCCGGGGGCGGCGACCTCGTCGATGGCCGACTCCATGACCTCGATCGTGGTGCGCACCATCTCCACGGTCTGCCGCAGCGTGATCGCCCGGGTCAGCTCACGCGGCGCGGTGCCGAAGACGTCGGTGGAGATCGCCTGCGGGGCGTCCGGGCGCCGGAACCACTCGGTGAACGCGGCGATGCCCGCCTGGGCGACCAGCCCGATCCAGGAACGGTTCTCCGGTGGCATAGCCCGGTACCAGGGCAGCGTCTCGTCCATCCGCGCGATCGCCTGCGCGGCGAGAGAGCCGGACGACTTCTCCAGCCGCTTCAGCGTCGCGGCATGCGGATGAGCCGGGCGTGCGGCGCCATGAGTCTTGCTGGTTTCGGGTTCGGGCACGGGACAAGACTGCCTTATCGGGACGGCCGAGCGGATAGCAGGGCTGTGCTTGATGGCTCGGTCGCCTCCGGGGGCGCTTTGTGCCGGTGTCGAGACGGCGACCGTGCTCGACCCTTCGGGCCTCCGCGCGCTCACCGTCTCGACACCGGCGCGCCCCCTGCGGCTCCCTCGCGGCCGGCGCCGGGGGACAGCGGGCCTTGGTGGGCCCTTGCCCTATGGCGGTCCGGGCCGGGCCTCGGCGGGGCTACCGTGGGTCGGGTGATGGACGTATGGCGTGGGCGTGAGCGGTATCGGGGCGGGGATGCGGGGGCCGGGATCGAGTCCTGGCACGCGTTTTCCTTCGGGCCCCACTACGACCCGGACAATCTGCGGTTCGGGGCGGTGATCGCCTGCAACGAGGAGCGGCTGGCGCCCGGGGCCGGGTTCGACGAGCATCCGCACAGCCACACCGAGATCGTGACCTGGGTGGTCGAGGGGGAGCTGACCCACCGGGACTCCGCGGGGAACGAGAACGTGGTGCGCGCCGGGGACGTGCAGCGGCTCAGCGCGGCGTCCGGGGTGCGGCACGTGGAGCGCAACGACGGCACCGAGCCACTGACCTTCCTGCAGATGTGGCTGGCCCCGCTGGAGCCCGGCGGGGAGCCCTGCTACGAGGTCGTCCACGGCATCGCGGACTCCACGCCGTACGCCCTCCCCGAGGCCGGCGCCATGCTCCATGTGCGCCGGCTCCGGGCAGGGGAGCGGACCGCCGTACCCGATGCCGCGTACGTGTACGCCCACGTCGTACGGGGTGACATCCGCCTGGACGGCGAGACGCTGAGCGCGGGCGACGCGGCGCGCATCACCGACGCGAAAGACGTCGAGGCGGTCGGCGTGAGCGCTGCCGAGCTCCTGCTCTGGGAGATGCGCGGCTAATCGATCTCGGCCAGCACCGCGTCCGTGAACGGCGGCCACGCCTCGATCGCCCACGGCCCGAAGGCACGGTCCGTCAGCGCCACGCAGGCCGCGCCCGCGTCCGGGTCGATCCACAGGAACGTGCCCGACTGGCCGAAGTGCCCGAAGGTACGCGGGGAGGACGAAGAGCCCGTCCAGTGCGGCGACTTGGAGTCACGGATCTCGAAGCCGAGACCCCAGTCGTTGGGGTTCTGGTGGCCGTAGCCCGGCAGCACGCCCTTCGTGCCCGCGTACTGGACCGTCATCGCCTCCGCGACCGTCCGCGGATCCAGCAGCCGCGGCGCCTGCACCTCCGCCGCGAACCGCAGCAGATCCTCCACCGTCGACACCCCGTCCTTCGCGGGCGAGCCCTCGAGCGACGTCGACGTCATCCCCAGCGGCTCCAGCACCGCCTGCCGCAGATACTCGCCGAACGGGATCTCCGTCGCCTTCGCGACATGATCGCCCAGCTGCTCGAACCCGGCGTTG
The DNA here is from genome assembly GCF_025290915.1 of Streptomyces sp. 15-116A. Taxonomy (GTDB): domain Bacteria; phylum Actinomycetota; class Actinomycetes; order Streptomycetales; family Streptomycetaceae; genus Streptomyces. The sequence goes on from NZ_JAOCQE010000022.1 coordinate 26,377, forward strand.
GAGTACAGCCGGCGCTCACCCGGCGCGGACGTCACCCGGTGCTCGTCGAAGGCGAGCCCCGAGGTGTGCGCGAGCAGATGCCGCACCGTGGAGCCCCGCGGCCCCGCCGGCTCGTCCAGCTCGATCGCGCCCTCCTCGTACGCCACCAGCACCGCGTACGCGGCCAGCGGCTTGGTGACCGAGGCCAGCGGGAAGCGCCGGCCGACAGGCCCGTGGCTGCCCAGGACGGTCCCGTCCGCCCGCACGACACCCGCCGCGGCGGCGGGAACCGGCCAGTTCTCGATCAAGGCAAGACTCTTCAGCGACATGCCGACGAGCCTAAGCGCTCACAGACGCAGCTCCAGCAAAGGGTCGGGCTTGGGCTCGAAGCCCATCGACACGTACAGCGGCTCCGCCGCCGCGGACGCGGTTAGACGCACCCGTCGCACCCCGCGTTCCCGGAACCACTCGAGAAGCGTCTCCATGCAGGCCCGCGCGTACCCCCGCCGCCGGGCGTCCGGATCGGTCGCCACGCTGAAGACGAAACCCGCCGAGCCGTACGGATCGCGGGCGTTCCCGATCCGGTAGTCGACCGTGCCCGCGACCAGCGAGGCCAGCGCCCCCACCCGCTCCGGATGGTCGACCACGAACGCCGCGAAACTCCCGTCCGCCTCCGCGAGCCTGGCCCGCAGTCCCGGCAGCGACTCGCTGTGCCACTGAGTGGACGTGTCCCCCCTCGCCATCGAGTCGAGCATCACCTGACGCAGCCGCAGCACTTCCTCCGCGTCCCCGGGCACCGCACGCCGTACAAGACTCATGCCCCGCACGGTAGCCACCCGGCGTCCGCCGGGTCCTGCCGATTTCTTACCGCCGTCGCTTGCTTGGAGTGCACTCAAGGGATCTAGCGTTGAGGTCATGACGGTGACGGAGACCACGGGTACCAGGACCGACACCTGCGCAGGACCGCCGGAGCGCGGCAGCCGACGGCCGGACGGCGCGGACAAGTACACGATCAGCGAGGTCGCCGCCCTCACCGGGCTCTCGGCGCACACCCTGCGCTGGTACGAGCGCATCGGGCTGATGCCGCACATCGACCGCTCCCACACGGGCCAGCGCCGCTACACCAACCGCGACCTCGACTGGCTCGCGCTCGTCGGCAAGCTCCGCCTGACCGGAATGCCGGTCGCCGACATGGTGCGCTACGCCGAACTGGTGCGCGAGGGCGACCACACGTACGCCGAGCGCTGCGCACTGCTCAAGGCGACCCGCGAGGACGTCCTCGCCCGGATCGCCGAACTCCAGGGCACCCTCGCGGTGCTCGACCACAAGATCAGCATCTACGCGGACGCCGGGCAGCCCCTGGCGTCGGAGAGGTCCCGATGACCGACGGCAGGATCAGCACGGCACGACTCGGCACCGACGGCCCCGAGGTGGGCGTACAGGGCCTCGGCTGCATGGGGATGAGCTTCGCCTACGGCCCCGTGGACACGGACGCCTCCCGCGCGACCCTCGAGCGCGCCCTGGAACTCGGCGTCACCCTCTACGACACGGCCGACATGTACGGCGCGGGCGAGAACGAGCGCTTCCTCTCCCCGTTCTTCAAGGCCCACCGCGACGAACTCCTCATCGCCACCAAGTTCGCCCTGTCCCTCGACCCGGACAACCCGACCCGCCGCGTCATCCGCAACGACGAGCCCTACATCCGCCAGGCCGTCGAGGCGAGCCTGAAGCGCCTCGACGTCGACGTGATCGACCTCTACTACATGCACCGGCGCGACGTGAACGTCCCGATCGAGGAGACCGTCGGGGTGATGGCCGACCTGATCCGCGAGGGCAAGGTCAAGCAACTGGGCCTGAGCGAGGTCACCGCCGACGAACTCCGCGCCGCCCACGCCGTGCACCCCATCGCGGCGGTGCAGTCGGAGTGGTCCCTGTTCAGCCGCGACATCGAGGCGAAGGTCGTCCCGGCCGCCCGCGACCTCGGCGTCACCCTGGTCCCGTACTCCCCCCTGGGCCGGGGCTTCCTGACCGGCTCCTTCACCAACGCCGAGCAGGACCTCACCCCCGACGACTTCCGCCGTCAACAGCCCCGCTACACAGGCGAGAACGCCACGACCAACGCGGCCCTGCTCGCTCCGCTGCGTGAGATCGCCGCATCCCACGGAGCCACTCTCGGCCAGATCGCCCTGGCCTGGGTCCACCACCAGTCCCAGCTCCACAACCTCCCAGTCATCCCCATCCCGGGCACCCGCAAGCCCCAAAGGGTGGAGGAGAACACGGCGGCAACCCACATCAAACTCACGCAGGAGGAACTGGCCCTCCTGGACCCGCTAGCAACAAAGGTCGCAGGCAACCGCTACGCAGACATGCGCTTCACTTCTGCCGGACGCGAGTGAAGAAGTTAGGGGCGCGGGGAACTGCGCGACAAGCCACAACGCACCCGCAGTCACAAACGCACCGAACCCGGCAGACGCTAAAGCTCCGCCAACAACTCCGCCTTCTTAGAAGCAAACTCCTCATCCGTCACCAGCCCCGCCTGATGCAGTTCCCCAAGGTGACGAATCCGTTCGGCAATATCCGCAGGATCACGCCGCACAGCCGCCGCAGGCACAGGCACCGGCTCACACGTCCGCACCGCCGCCAACACAGCCGCAGCAAACGGCAGTGACTCATGCACCGGCCCATACCCCAACCCGAACACCACCGCAGCCGGATCCTGATCGGCCTGCGCCGGCTGCGAGGCCCCCGCATCCCGGCGCAGCAGCCGCAGATGCCCCTCGAACACCTCCGGCGACCGCCACTCCACCCCGCTCAACTCACCCACGGGGAACCGCTGATCGCCCGCCTTCCACTTCGCCGACGACGCCCCCGTCCAGAACCACCGGAAGGACACCGCCGTACCGTCGAACGACGCCTTCCCGTCATACGCCTTGAACTGCAGCGGAGCCTCCGGCGCGGCCACCAGATGGCGTTCCGCGGGCCCGGACTCGGTCAGCGCCGCGCGCAACTCCTCGGCGTAGTACTCCGCGAGCGTCTCGCGCTCGGCCGGCAGCACCAGCCGGTACGGATCGCAGCTCTCCTTCAACTGCCCGGCCGCCGCCTCCATCAGCGGATCCGCGCCGGGCCGTGGCTCCATCCGCAGCACCACCGTGCCGCGCCTGCCCGGGGTGAGGGTCACCCCCTCGACGGCCTCCAGCGGCACACGCCGCTCCCCGAGGGCCGCGAACAGCTTGGGTGTTCGAATGCCCCGTTCGTAGCGGATGAGCACGGAGTCGGACTCGAACTCCCAGGCGGCATGAAATCCGGCCAGTACGTCACCCATGCGGCTCATCGTATGCGGCACGAGCTTCTTCGTCCCCTCCCCGCGCATACCGCAGTTTCTCCGTCTCTACGCGCGTCCGGACGCGGTCGTGGCGGACAAATCCGCACGGCAGCCCCCGTTGTCGTCGGCGCAGGCCACCGCGCGATACGCGCCGACCCCGATCTCGGCGAAGTTCCGCAGGCTGTCGGTGTTCGGGACGAAGTAGCCGCTGTGCCCCTTCGCCTCGCGCGCCGACAGCACCCGCGCCCCGAACCCGGCGGACACCGGATCCGCCCCGTGGCCCAGCCCGCCGACCTCCAGGTACGGCACGTCCTGGACCCAGTCGTCGGCGTCCCGCATCGCCCACACCCGGGCGGAGGTGTTCAGCTGGGCGGCCCGCTCGACGCGCATGCCGGGGCTGCCCGCCACGGCGATGTCGGCGACCCGGCCGGGCAGGTCGCGGGCGGCGAGCCCGCACACCACGGAGCCGTAGCTGTGGCAGAACAGCGAGACCGGTGAAGTACCGGGCAGTCCGCGCAGCATCGCGTTGAGGCGCACCGCGCCGTCCTCCGCGCGCATCGCGGTCGCGGCGTCCATGCCGAGACCGCTGGGCGCGGTGTAGTCGGCCCACGCGATCACGGCCGTACGGGTGCCGGGGTCGGCCTCGCGTTCGGCGGCGTGGAGGGACTTGGCCATGCCGACGGGCGCCGAGTACGCGCGGCGGGTGCGCTGGAAGGTGAGCAGGTCGGTGTCGACGCCGGGGACGACGACCGAGACCCGCTCGGCCTCGCGGAGGCTGCCGAAGACCTCGGCGACCCGGCCGGAGCCGGACGGGTCGAAGGCGAGGATGTGGCGGCCGGGGCTCATCAGCGCCTCCAGCCGGTCGAGCCGGCGGGCCGCCTGCCGCTGCCCGTCCGGGGTGAGGCGCTCGTCGTGGACGCGTTCGCGTTCGACGGCGCGGGCCTGCCCGAGGGCGATGCGGTTGGCGCGGTAGCGCAGCTCGACGGGGGCGCCGTTCATGTTGCCCACGGCGAGCGGGTAGCGGCGGGCGAGGGTGGCGCGCTGTCCTTCGGTGAGGGAGGCGAAGAACCGGGCGAGCCGGGCCGGTGCCGCGTCGGCGTCCGGCAGCCGGTGCCCCGCTATCCGGCCGCGCTCCCAGGCGCTCAGCGATTTCTGCAGCTCGGTGGCCTCGCGATGGTGCCGCATCGCGGTCCAGCCGGTGGTCGCCAGCATCACGAAGACGACGGCGAGCGCGAGCAGCGCGCGCCAGACGTTGAGGGAGGCAGGCCCTAGCGGGGTGGTGTCGAAGGAAGTCACTGGGAGGACACACTAGGAGAACGAGAGGGTCTCGCGTTAACCAAGTGACTGGGATCACGTTTCAGTGTGTCGATACGGGGATCAACTCGTACGCCAGTTCCCCGCGAGAGCCGGACCCACCTGGTCCAGGTACGTCGTCATCAGGTCCCGCATGGCGGCGAGGCTGAAGTCGTCGCCGGTGGACCACAGTCGTTCGGTGACCCGGATCACCCCGCCGAACGCGGCGACCAGGATGCGCGGCCGGGGATCGGCGTCCATGTCGAGCCCTTCGCGCTCGGCGATGATGCGCGCCAGTTCCTCCTCGAGCTCCGTCGCCCGGCGCAGATGGGCGGCGAACAGCGAGGGCGTCGACTCGATCACCCGGTAGACCCGTAGGTGCAGCTCCAGGGGGACGAGCTGTTCGACGGTGGCGTTGATGTCGTCCCAGCTGTCCAGCACCGCCCGGCGCAGCGACTCCAGGGGCGGCTCGCCGGGTGGGCGCCCGCGCACGGCCTCGACGACCTGAGACTCGGCGAGCCGCGGGACGAAGAACGCCACCTCCTCCTTGCTGGCGAAGTAGCGGAAGAAGGTGCGCTGGGAGACGTCGACGGCGGCGGCGATGTCGTCGACGGTCGTCCCCTCGTACCCGCGCGTGGCGAACAGTTCGAGCGCGGCCCGCACCAGGGCGTCCCGGGTGCGCTGTTTCTTGCGCTCCCGCAGATTCGGCCGCGGCAGTCCGCCCACGACGGTCCCGGCCGTCTCCATGGCTCCTCCTCGAACTGTTTCCCCAGTTCAGGCTATACGCGTATGTCGTGTCAGGTACCGACTAGTGAATTGGTTTGTCAACTGTCAGCGGCTGACATTAGCCTCGAACGCATGACTAGTCAGACCACCATCGACAAGACGGGGCCGGGGGACGAAGCACCGGTCGCCCCGTCGGACGCGAGCCCGCGCAAGGGGCTGCGCGGCCACCCCTGGTTCACGCTGATAACCGTCGCCGTGGGGGTCATGATGGTGGCCCTCGACGGCACCATCGTGGCCATCGCGAACCCGGCGATCGGCAAGGACCTGGGCGCCAGCCTGTCCGAGCTCCAGTGGATCACCAACGCGTACTTCCTCGCTCTCGCGGTCTCTCTGATCACCGCGGGCAAGCTCGGTGACCGGTTCGGCCACCGCCAGACCTTCCTCATCGGCGTCGTCGGCTTCGCCGCCGCCTCGGGTGCGATCGGCCTGTCCGACAGCATCGCGCTCGTCGTCGTCTTCCGTGTCTTCCAGGGCCTCTTCGGCGCCCTGCTGATGCCGGCCGCGCTCGGCCTGCTGCGGGCCACCTTCCCGGCCGAGAAGCTCAACATGGCCATCGGCATCTGGGGCATGGTCATCGGCGCCTCCACCGCGGGCGGCCCGATCCTCGGCGGTGTCCTCGTTGAGCACGTGAACTGGCAGTCGGTGTTCTTCATCAACGTGCCGGTCGGCATCCTCGCCGTCGTCCTCGGAGTGTGGATCCTGCTCGACCACCGCGCCGAGAACGCGCCGCGCTCGTTCGACGTCCTGGGCATCGCCCTGTTGTCGGCGGCCATGTTCTGCCTGGTCTGGGCGCTGATCAAGGCCCCCGAGTGGGGCTGGGGCGACGGCAAGACCTGGGCGTTCATCGGCGCCTCGGTCGTCGGCTTCGCGCTCTTCGCCCTCTGGGAGACCAAGGTCAAGGAGCCGCTGATCCCGCTGGCGCTGTTCCGCTCCGTGCCGCTGTCCGCCGGTGTGGTCCTCATGGTCCTCATGGCCATCGCCTTCATGGGCGGCCTGTTCTTCGTCACGTTCTACCTGCAGAACGTGCACGGCATGAGCCCGATCGACGCCGGTCTGCACCTGCTGCCGCTCACCGGCATGATGATCGTCGGCTCCCCGCTGGCAGGCGCGATGATCACCAAGGTGGGCCCGCGTGTCCCGCTGGCGGGCGGCATGGCGCTCACCGCGCTCGCCATGTACGGCATGTCCACCCTGGAGACCGACACCGGCAGCGGCGTGATGTCCCTCTGGTTCGCTGTCCTCGGCCTCGGCCTCGCCCCCGTCATGGTCGGCGCCACCGAGGTCATCGTCGGCAACGCGCCCATGGAGCTCTCCGGTGTCGCCGGCGGACTCCAGCAGGCCGCGATGCAGATCGGCGGCAGCCTCGGTACGGCTGTCCTCGGCGCCGTGATGGCCTCCAAGGTCGACAGCGACCTCGAGGGCAACTGGACGGATGCCGGTCTCCCGCCGCTCACCCCCGAGCAGGCCGGCCAGGCGTCCGAGGCCGTTCAGGTCGGTGCGGCGCCGGTCCCCCCGGGCACCCCCGAGGCGATCGCCACGAAGATCACCGACGTCGCCCACGACACCTTCATCTCCGGCATGAGCCTGGCGTCCCTGGTCGCCGCCGGAGTCGCCGCCGTGGCGGTGCTGGTCGCGTTCCTCACCAAGCGGGGCGCGAACGCGGAGGCCGGCGCGGGCGTCGGCCACATCTGACGGCCCCTCGGGACCGAGTTCGCCTATCAGGGTGAACGAGCGGTGATCCCTTCCTCGTGGAGGGCCCCGCAGGTCACAGTGGGTCAAGTCCTCCGCAGGGCTGGAGGACGACGGCTGCGGCGCGCTGCTGGAGGGGGGCAGCGCGCAAGCAGCACCCTTGCAGCAGCGCTGCCTGAACCTCTCCTGCCGTGCCCGGCGTGAATTCACCGCCGAAGCCGGGGTACCCGCCCTGTCAAGCACCCCGAAAAAACCTCAACCAACCACGGGGAGCAGGGAGTTGATGATGGCGAGCTTCGGACACGGCACGCGCAGGCACCCCCGCTCACGTGGCCGGACGTGGTCACGGACCGGGCCGGATCGCGCGACGCTGGGCATCATCGGACTCGTCTGTGCCGTCGCCGGATTCTTCGTCCTGGGGATCATTCTCGGCCCCGTGGCGATGGTCTGCGGCTGGCTCGCGATGGGCCGCACCTGGGCGGGCTCCCGCCCGGTACCGGCCCTGGTCGCCCTCGTCCTCGGTGCCATCGACACCCTCCTGGCCATCATCTGGCTGGCCGGAGCGGGCACCATGGGCTACGGGATGTTCTGACGCGCGGCCCTCAGCTCGGCCACCTCGGCCCTGAGGGCCCGTACCTCCTCCACCAGCACCTCGATGGCCTCCGTCTGGCGCCGCTCCTCCAGGTCGTCCTTCTCGAAGCGGGCGATGAACCACGCGGCGATGTTCGCGGTCACCACACCGAGCAGCGCGATCCCGGACAGCATCAGCCCGACCGCCAGCACCCGGCCAAGACCCGTCGTCGGGGCGTGGTCGCCGTACCCCACGGTCGTCATCGTGGTGAACGACCACCACACCGCGTCGCCCAGGTTCCGGATGTTCCCGTCTGGTGAGTCCCGCTCCACCGAGAGCACCGCGAGCGAGCCGAACATCAGCAGCCCGACCACCGACCCGGCGACATACGTCGTGAGCCGGATCTGCGAGGCCAGCCGGGCCCGCTGCCCGACCAGCAGCAGCGTGGACACCACCCGCAGCAGCCGCAACGGCTGGATCAACGGCAGCAGCACGGCGACCAGATCCACCCAGTGCGTCCGCACGAACAGCACCCGGTGCTCGGACAACCAGAGCCGCACCAGATAGTCCAGCGCGAACGCCCCCCACACCACCCACTCCACGGCGGTGCACAGCTCCACCACATCGGCGCTGGCATCCGGCTCCACAATCGGCACGGCATAGGCAACGGCAAAGGCGAGAGCGAGACAGAGAAGCGGCCGCTGAGTCCGCCGCTCCCAGCGCACCTGCGCGGTCGTTTCCTTCATGCGGGAATCGTAGGCCGCCTGCAACGCGCCCCTTCAGGGGCGCGGGGAACTGCGCGACCAGCCCCCGAGCCCCCGCAGACGGCTACGCGTCCCCGCCCGCCACCCCCGGATCCGCCGAGGCAACATCCAGCAACTGATACCGATCAATGGCCTGCTTAAGCACAGACCGATCGACCTTCCCCTCCTTCGCCAACTCCGTCAGCACCCCCACCACAATCGACTGCGCGTCAATGTGGAAGAACCGCCGCGCCGCCCCCCGCGTATCCGCGAACCCGAACCCGTCCGCCCCCAGCGACTGATACGCCCCCGGCACCCAGCGCGCGATCTGGTCCGGCACCGCCCGCATCCAGTCGGACACCGCGACCACCGGCCCCTGCGCCCCGCTCAGCTTGCGCGTCACATACGGCACCCGCTGCTCCTCCTCCGGATGCAGCAGGTTGTGCTCCTCGCAGGCCACCGCCTCACGCCGCAGCTCGTTCCAGGAGGTCGCCGACCAGACGTCCGCCTTGACGTCCCACTCCTCGGCGAGGATCTTCTGCGCCTCGATCGCCCACGGCACCGCGACTCCGGAGGCGAGGATCTGCGCCGGGATCGATCCGGACGTGCCCTCGCTGAAGCGGTACAGGCCCTTGAGGATGCCCTCGACGTCGACGTTCTCCGGTTCCGCCGGGTGCTGGATGGGCTCGTTGTAGACGGTCAGGTAGTAGAAGACGTCCTCGCCGTGCGGGTTCTCCTCGTCCGAGCCGTACATCCGGCGCAGCCCGTCCTTCACGATGTGCGCGATCTCGTACCCGAACGCCGGGTCGTACGCGACACAGCCCGGGTTGGTCGACGCCAGCAGCTGCGAGTGGCCGTCCGCGTGCTGGAGCCCCTCGCCGGTCAGCGTCGTACGGCCCGCCGTCGCGCCCAGCACGAAACCGCGCGCCAGCTGGTCGGCCATCTGCCAGAACTGGTCGCCGGTGCGCTGGAAACCGAACATCGAGTAGAAGACGTACACCGGGATCAGCGGCTCGCCGTGCGTCGCGTACGCCGAGCCCGCCGCGATCAGCGACGCCGTGCAGCCGGCCTCGGAGATGCCGTCGTGCAGCATCTGCCCGTTCGGCGCCTCCTTGTAGGCGAGCAGCAGATCGCGGTCCACCGCCTCGTACTGCTGGCCAAGCGGGTTGTAGATCTTCGCGCTCGGGAAGAACGAGTCCATGCCGAACGTGCGGTACTCGTCCGGCGCGATCAGCACGAACCGCTTGCCGATCTCCTTGTCCCGCATGAGGTCCTTCAGCAGCCGGACGAACGCCATGGTCGTGGCGATGGACTGCTGACCGGAGCCCTTCTTCACGGTCGCGTACGTCTTGTCGTCGGGCAGCGCGAGCGGCTTCGACCGCACCACCCGCGTCGGCACGTAACCGCCGAGCGACTTGCGGCGATCGTGCATGTACTGGATCTCCTCGCTGTCGCGCCCCGGGTGGTAGTAGGGCGGCAGTCCGGACTCGAGGTCCTTGTCGGAGATCGGCAGGTGCAGCCGGTCCCGGAAGCGCTTGAGGTCGTCGACCGTCAGCTTCTTCATCTGGTGCGTGGCGTTGCGGCCCTCGAAGTTGGGGCCCAGCGTCCAGCCCTTGATGGTCTTGGCGAGGATGACCGTCGGCTGGCCCTTGTGCTCCACGGCCGCCTTGTACGCCGCGTAGATCTTCTTGTGGTCATGACCGCCGCGGCCCAGGTGCAGGATCTGGTCGTCGGTCATGCCCTCGACCATCGCGCGCAGCCGGTGGTCGTCGCCGAAGAAGTGCTCGCGGATGTACGCGCCGGTCTCGGTGGCGTACGTCTGGAACTGGCCGTCCGGCGTGATGTTCATCTTGTTGACCAGGATCCCGTCCCGGTCCTGCGCGAGCAGCGGGTCCCAGGTGCGGTCCCAGATCAGCTTGATCACGTTCCAGCCGGCGCCCCGGAAGACCGACTCCAGCTCCTGGATGATCTTCCCGTTGCCGCGCACCGGGCCGTCGAGGCGCTGCAGGTTGCAGTTGACGACGAAGGTCAGGTTGTCCAGGCCCTCGCGCGCGGCGAGGGTGAGCTGGCCGAGCGACTCCGGCTCGTCCATCTCGCCGTCGCCGAGGAACGCCCACACATGCGACTTGGAGGTGTCGGCGATCCCGCGCGCGTGCATGTAGCGGTTCATCCGCGCCTGGTAGATCGCGCCGATCGGGCCGAGGCCCATCGACACGGTCGGGAACTCCCAGAAGTCCGGCATCAGCCGCGGGTGCGGATACGACGACAGCCCGTACGGCGCCTTCGACTTCTCCTGGCGGAAGCCGTCCAGGTGCTGCTCGCTGAGCCGGTCCAGCAGATACGCGCGAGCGTAGATGCCGGGGGAGGCGTGCCCCTGGAAGAAGACCTGGTCGCCGCCGTCGCCCTCGTCCTTGCCGCGGAAGAAGTGGTTGAAGCCCACGTCGTACAGCGAGGCGGAGGACGCGAACGTGGCGATGTGGCCGCCGACGCCGATGCCGGGGCGCTGGGCCCTGGACACCATCACCGCCGCGTTCCAGCGCGTGGCGTTGAGGATCTTGCGCTCGATCTCCTCGTTGCCCGGGAAGAACGGCTCCGCGCGGGTGGGGATCGTGTTGACGTAGTCCGTGCTGCGCATCTCGGGCACGGCCACGCGCTTCTCGCGGGCCCGCTCGATCAGCCGCAGCATCAGATAGCGGGCCCGCTCCCGGCCGCGCTCGTCGACGGCGGCGTCGAGGGAGTCGAGCCACTCCTGCGTCTCCTCGGGGTCGAAGTCAGGAACCTGACTCGGAAGGCCGCCAATGATGATCGGGTTGCGATCGGATGCGGAAGCCACGCTGTTCCTTACCTGTCAGAGGGCCGAAGGACGGCCGCTGCTTCGCTGTTGTCGCCGGACGGGCCGGGTCTGCGCCGCTCCCATGGTCCACCTCGGGGCCGTAAACGTCATCTCTACTGCGAGGTAACCCGCGGTGCGAGCGGGCGGGGAGCGGTGTGGGAACGTAAGGGGCGAACTCATTCGAGTCTCGTACCCACAGACGGTTCCCAAACGCCCAAACGGGGCACAAAGGTGTGGTGTATGTCACCGCGGGCCATGATGGTGTGCCTGGAGTTGCGGTGACCCGGCCCCAAACGTCACCGTTTCGGCGGTCTGGACGGCCGGGTACTTGCGCGATCCGTCCCGCCCGTGTGGACTACGGCCAATGCTTCGCGCACGCGCGTGGCTGAGTTATTCCCAAGACATGATCAGGAGGCAACCCGTGAGCGCGACCGCGGACCACGCGGAGGAGCGGACGAACCCTGCCGCCAGGCTGGGGTTCCAGCCCGGGCAGGTGGTCCAGGAGATCGGCTACGACGACGACGTCGACCAGGAGCTCCGCGAGGCCATTGAGGGCGTCATCGAGAGCGACCTCGTCGACGAGGACTACGACGACGTGGCCGACGCCGTTGTGCTGTGGTTCCGCGACGACGACGGCGACCTGACGGATGCGCTGGTGGATGCCACCACGTACATCGAAGAGGGCGGCGCGATCCTGCTCCTCACGCCGAAGACCGGCCGTGCGGGGTACGTGGAGCCGAGCGACATCTCGGAAGCCGCCACCACGGCGGGCCTGACGGCGTCCAAGAGCGTCAGCGTCGGCAAGGACTGGAGCGGCAGCAGGCTGGCCACGCCGAAGGCGGCCAAGTCGAAGCGGTGACCGTTCCTCACACGTGACGACCGGACGGGCTGATCTTCATCAGCCCGTCCGGCGGCTTTTCCTTCCCGCTGCGTAAGGTGGTCATCGTCCGTACGGCCCACCGAAGGGGATGAACACGACGATGGCGATCCAGGTCGGCGAAAAGGCTCCCGACTTCGAGCTGAAGGACAACCACGGCGCGACCGTGAAGCTGTCCGACTTCCGCGGGCAGAAGAACGTGGTCCTGCTCTTCTACCCCTTCGCCTTCACCGGCGTGTGCACCGGCGAGCTGTGCGAGCTGCGCGACAACCTGCCGCAGTTCTCCGACCGCGACACCCAGCTCCTCGCGGTCTCCAACGACTCCATCCACACCCTGCGCGTCTTCGCCGAGCAGGAGAACCTCGAGTACCCGCTGCTGTCGGACTTCTGGCCGCACGGCAACGTCTCGCGCGCCTACGGCGTCTTCGACGAGGACAAGGGGTGCGCCGTGCGCGGCACCTTCATCATCGACAAGGAGGGCGTCGTGCGCTGGACGGTCGTCAACGGCCTGCCGGACGCCCGCGACCTCACCGAGTACGTCAAGGCGCTCGACACCCTGTAATTCTTCGGCCTGCGGGCCTGCGGGGGCCGGGAACCCCTCACTAGGATCGACTCGTTGATCCGACATCGAACGCACTACGGGGCTTCCCGCCCCTGGACACCAATGGAGGACTCGTGGGAGTCAGCCTCAGCAAGGGCGGCAACGTATCGCTGACCAAGGAGGCGCCGGGCCTGACGGCGGTCATCGTCGGACTGGGGTGGGACGTCCGCACCACGACCGGCACCGACTTCGACCTGGACGCCAGCGCGCTGCTGCTGAACAACTCGGGCAAGGTCGCCAGCGACCAGCACTTCATCTTCTTCAACAACCTCAAGAGCCCGGACGGCTCCGTGGAGCACACCGGTGACAACCTCACCGGTGAGGGCGAGGGCGACGACGAGCAGATCAAGGTCAACCTCGCCACGGTCCCGGCGGACGTCGAGAAGATCGTCTTCCCGGTCTCCATCTACGACGCCGAGAACCGCCAGCAGTCCTTCGGCCAGGTGCGCAACGCGTTCATCCGCGTCGTCAACCAGGCCGGCGGGGCCGAGATCGCCCGTTACGACCTCTCGGAGGACGCCTCCACCGAGACCGCGATGGTCTTCGGCGAGCTGTACCGGCACGGCGCGGAGTGGAAGTTCCGCGCCATCGGCCAGGGCTACGCCTCGGGCCTGCGCGGCATCGCGCAGGACTTCGGTGTGAACGTCTGAGGCCATAGCCTCGCAACGTCCGGCGCCGCACGGTTTACGTGCGGCGCCGGACGCGCAGGACCACCTGAGAAAGCAACCCGGGGAGGGACCAGCATGGGCGTCACGCTCGCCAAGGGAGGCAATGTCTCCTTGTCCAAGGCCGCACCCAACCTCACGCAGGTGATGGTCGGGCTCGGCTGGGACGCGCGCTCCACCACCGGAGCCCCCTTCGACCTCGACGCCAGCGCCCTGATGTGCAGCGGCGGCCGGGTCATGGGGGACGAGTGGTTCATCTTCTACAACCAGCTCAAGAGCCCGGACGGCTCGGTGGAGCACACCGGTGACAACCTCACCGGCGAAGGCGACGGCGACGACGAGTCCCTGCTGGTGAACCTGCCCAAGGTGCCGCCGCAGTGCGACAAGATCGTCTTCCCGGTCTCCATCCACATGGCCGACGAGCGCGGCCAGACCTTCGGCCAGGTCAGCAATGCGTTCATCCGCGTCGTCAACCAGGCCGACGGCCAGGAACTCGCCCGCTACGACCTGAGCGAGGACGCCTCCACGGAGACCGCGATGATCTTCGGCGAGCTCTACCGCTACCAGGGCGAGTGGAAGTTCCGTGCGGTGGGACAGGGGTACGCGTCGGGGCTGCGCGGCATCGCTCTAGACTTCGGAGTCAACGTTTCGTAAAGCCGAGTACGGCAGCGGGGGAGACCCGTGCTTACACGATGGGGTAGCCAGTGGTTCTGAAAACCTTCGGCTGGTCGTTCGCGGTCACCGCGCTCGGCCTGGTCGCGGCGGTTCTCTTCGGGGGGTGGACCGCCTTCGGCATCGTGGCGATCCTCTCCATCCTGGAGATCTCGCTGTCCTTCGACAACGCGGTGGTCAACGCCGGAATCCTGAAGAAGATGAATGCCTTCTGGCAGAAGATCTTCCTCACCATCGGCATCCTGATCGCCGTCTTCGGTATGCGGCTGATCTTCCCCGTCGTCATCGTCGCGGTCAGCGCGCAGCTCGGCCCGATCGAGGCCGTCGACCTCGCGCTCAGCGACAAGGACCGCTACCAGGAACTCGTCACCGACGCCCACCCGTCGATCGCCGCGTTCGGTGGCATGTTCCTGCTGATGATCTTCCTCGACTTCATCTTCGAGGACCGCGACATCAAGTGGCTCGGCTGGCTGGAGCGCCCGCTGGCCAAGCTCGGCAAGATCGACATGCTGTCGGTCTGCATCGCGCTGATCGTGCTGCTGATCTCCGCGACGTTCTTCGGCGCCCACGCCCACCAGCACGGCGGCGCCCACGCCGACAAGACCGAGACGGTCTTCCTGTCCGGCATCGCCGGCCTGATCACCTACATGATCGTGGGCGGTCTGTCCGGCTTCTTCGAGGACAAGCTCGAAGAGGAGGAGGAACGCGAGCACGAGGAGGAGGAGAAGGCCACGCGCGAGGGCAAGCCCAAGTCGGCGATCGCCCTGGCCGGCAAGGCCGCGTTCTTCATGTTCCTCTACCTGGAGGTCCTGGACGCGTCGTTCTCCTTCGACGGCGTGATCGGCGCCTTCGCCATCACCAACGACATCGTCCTGATGGCCCTCGGCCTCGGCATCGGCGCCATGTACGTCCGGTCGCTCACCGTGTACCTGGTCCGCCAGGGCACCCTCGACGACTACGTCTACCTGGAGCACGGCGCGCACTACGCGATCGGCGCCCTGGCGATGATCCTGCTCGTCACCATCCAGTACGAGATCAACGAGATTGTCACCGGCCTCATCGGCGTCGTCCTGATCGGCTGGTCCTTCTGGTCCTCCGTGCGCCGCAACAAGGCGCTCGCGGCGGCCGAGGGAAACGCGGACACGAAGACTGAGGTCTCCTCCGGGGTGTGACAGCCTCCCGGGTGAGGAACGCTCTGGGCGGGGTTCGACAAGCGGACTGGGGGCGGGAATGGGCTTGCTGGACGGGCTGTGGCGCGGACGAGGGACGGACTTCGACTCGGGCAACGCGGCCACCAACGCCATCGAACTGACCAAACGGCACAGTCAGGTCTCCCTGACGAAACAGGGCGCGGCCACCGGCCATCTGCGCATCAACCTCAGCTGGCGGATGCGCACGTCCGACCTCGGCGGCTCCCAGCGCGAGAGTCTGCTGCGGCATCCCTTCAAGGCGCTCAAGCCTCCGGAGGTCGTCGGGCACAGCCAGAGCATGGTCAACGTCGACCTCGACCTCGGCTGCCTGTACGAGCTCCAGGACGGCAAGAAGGGCGTCGTCCAGCCGCTGGGCGGCTTCCTCGGCGACGTCAACGCACCGCCGTACGTCAAACTCAGCGGCGACGACCGCTTCGGCTCGGCGTCCGGCGAGACGATCTACGTCAACCTCGACCAGCGCGAGAACATCAAACGCCTGCTGGTCTTCGCCTACATCTACGACCAGACCCCGGCGTTCGACCGCACCCACGCGGTCGTCACCCTCTACCCCAGCAACGGCCCCCGCATCGAGATCGGCCTCGACGAACGCCAGCCGCAGGCGCGGTCCTGTGCGGTCGTGATGATCGAGAACGTGAAGAACGAGATCATCGTCCGCAGGGAGGTCAAGTTCGTCTACGGCTTCCAGGCCGAGATAGACCGCCTGTACGGGTGGGGCTTGCAGTGGGGCCGGGGCTTCAAAACAAAGGTGCAGAGATAGTCCCTAAGGGGCGCGGGGAACTGCGCGACCAGCCACGACGCAGCCGCACCCGCACGACCACATGGCGCCCCGAGCTGCTAGGCGCCCACCGCGCAGTTCCCCGCGCCCCTGAGATAGCTCATCGTCCGATGAATTGCGGCCCTTGGGGCGGTAGGCGGAAGTCCGGGTCCGGGGTGGCGGCGGCAGCCGGAGGGTAGCCGTAGGCGGGGCTGGTCGGCTGGGGGTAGCCGTACGCCGGTTGCGTCGAGGGGGGCTGCTGGGGGTAGCCGTACGCCGGCGGGGGCGGTACCTCCGGCGGCAGCGGCGCGGCCACCTGCACCTGGGTCGGCGGTTCGGCAACCGGCGCTTCAGGCGCCGCAGGCTCCGCCTCCGACTCGTCCACCGAGATGCCGAAGTCCGTTGCCAGGCCCTTCAGTCCGTTGGAGTAGCCCTCGCCCAGCGCGCGGAACTTCCAGCCCTTCCCGCGCCGGTACAGTTCGCCGCAGATCAGCGCGGTCTCCTGCCCCGTCTCCGGCTTGACGTCGAAGTACGCCAGCGGCTCCCCCTCCGTGTCCTGCGCGTCGTACAGCAGGATGCGCAACGCCCGTACGCGGTCGAAGGTGACGCCGTCCGCCGACGCGACCAGCAGAATCCGGCCGACGCCGGACTCGACACCGGCGAGGTCTGTCTGGATCGTGTCGGTGAGGCCCTCGGCAACCCGCTTCTTGCCGAGCCGCCAGACCTTCCCCGACGGATGCCGGGGCTGGTTGTAGAAGACGAAATCCTCGTCGGATCGCACACGACCGTCGGGGCCGAGGAGCAGCGCGGAGGCGTCGACGTCCGGCACCCCTTGACCGGGCGACCAGCGCAGCACAGCACGTACCGTGGTGACCTCGAGCGGGACGTTGGACCCCTTCAGCATCGCGTGCGTCATGCGGTCATCCTGCCTTCTCCGTCCTGGTCACGACAATGCGGGGTAGGCGGTGGACACGGCGGGGTTACGTGAAGTTCATGCCCGCTGGGAACCCCGGACATCGATCTCTACGTACTATTACCGGCCACCTTCCGACACTTCACACGGGGAGTTCAATGCGTCATTTCGGGCACATCGCCCCTGAGGTGCGGAAACGTCTCTTCTTCCAGGAGCCCGGGGTCTTCACGCCGGACTCGCCCGCCCGGCTGCTCTCCGCGGCCCTCGGCGCGACCCTCTACAGCCCCGCGACCCGCCCCCGCCTCGCCGACGACATCGTCAAGCAGGCCGGACGGGGTGTGGTCTCGATGGTGCTGTGCCTGGAGGACTCCATCGACGACGCGGACGTGTGCGCCGGCGAGGAGAACCTCGTCCGCCAGTTCGCCGACCTCGCCGGGCGGCCCGACGCGGACCTGCCGCTGCTGTTCATCCGCGTGCGCACCCCCGAGCAGATCGCCGACCTCGTACGGCGCCTCGGCGCGGCCGTCCGGCTGCTGTCCGGATTCGTGCTGCCGAAGTTCACCGAGGAACGCGGCATGCCGTTCCTGGAGGCCCTCGCCGTCGCCGAGGCGGCCGCCGGACGCCGGCTGTTCGCCATGCCGGTCCTGGAGTCCCCCGAGCTGCTCTACCGCGAGTCACGCGTGGAGACCCTGGAGGGCATCGCCCGCGCGGTCGGCAAGTACCGCGACCGGGTCCTCGCGCTGCGCCTCGGCGTGACCGATTTCTGCTCCTCCTACGGGCTGCGCCGCGGCCCCGACATGACCGCCTACGACATCCAGATCGTCGCCTCCGTCATCGCCGACGTGGTCAACATGCTGGCCCGCGCCGACGGCAGCGGCTTCACCGTGACCGGGCCCGTGTGGGAGTACTTCCGCGTCCAGGAGCGCATGTTCAAACCCCAGCTGCGGCAGAGCCCCTTCCTGGAGCTCCAGGCCGTCGAACTGCGCCAGAAGCTGATCGAACACGCCATGGACGGCCTGCTGCGCGAGATCTCCCTCGACCAGGCCAACGGCCTGCTCGGCAAGACCTGCATTCACCCCTCCCACGTGCTGCCCGTGCACGCGCTGTCCGTCGTCAGCCACGAGGAGTTCACTGACGCCCAGGACATCCTGCGGCCGGAACGCGGCGGTGGGGGTGTACTGAGATCGGCGTACACGAACAAGATGAACGAGGTGAAGCCGCACCGCGCCTGGGCGGAGCGGACCCTGCTGCGCGCGGAGGTCTTCGGCGTGGCCAACGAGGACATCGGCTTCGTGGAGCTGCTCGCGGCCGGGCTGGCGCAGTGACGCGGACAATGACAGAGAAGACCGAGAAGGCTGAGCAAGCACTGTGAACGAGGGGGTGCACCGCGGGGTGCGTCGGGAAACGCGGGCCGGAGACGTCTGGTCCGGCAGCTGGGTCACCGAGCGGCTCGGAGTCGAGCTGGTCGGGGACGAGAACCTGACCGAGCTGCTGGGACTGGCGCTGCGCCGCAACCCCAAGCGGGCGCATCTGCTGGTGTCCAACGTCCTCGGCAAGCACGTACCCCAGTCGCCGTCCGTGGTCTACGGCCACGGCGTGCGCCTCGGCCGCCGGGTGCGCGAGCTTTTGGGCGACGAGGCGCGGCGGGCCGTGGTCCTCGGCTACGCGGAGACCGCGACGGGGCTCGGCCACTCGGTCGCCGACGGCCTGGCCGTCGCCCCCTACCTCCACTCCACCCGCCGCCCCGTCCCCGGCGTCGACCCGGCGGGCGGCTTCGAGGAGTCCCACTCCCACGCGACGTCCCATCTGCTGCTGCCGGAGGATCCTGGGCTGCTGGCGGGTGAGGGGCCGCTGGTCCTGGTCGACGACGAGTTCTCGACGGGGAACACGGTGCTCAACACCGTGCGCGATCTTCATGAGCGGTATCCGCGGCGGTGGTATGTCGTGGTCGCTCTGGTGGACATGCGGTCGGCTGCGGATGCGGGTCGCTTGCGCGAGTTCGCCCGGGAGATCGGTGCGCGGGTGGATCTCGTGGCGGCGGCTTCGGGGACGGTGCGGCTGCCTGAGGGGGTGCTGGAGAAGGGGCAGGCGTTGGTGGCGCGGTACGAGGAAGAGAGTGCCGGGTCCGGTGCTTCGTCGTCTGCGGCGCCGTCGTGGCCGGTCGCGCAGTTCCCCGCGCCCCTGGGTAAGTCCTCCGAGCGTCGGCAGCGTAGTCCCCTAGGGGCGCGGGGAACTGCGCGATCAGCCCCCACCCAGCCGCAGTCGCCACCCCACCGCACCACTCCCATCGATCTGCGCTGGC